>JBEVJD010000378.1:0-26779 GCA_040510435.1 Pyrinomonadaceae bacterium
AGCTGCGAGCGCGAGTCGGTCTCCCACACGACGGGGCCGCCGGCCTGCGCTTTCACGACGCCGAAGATGAAGACCGCTGACGAGAGGAGGAAGAGTCGAAGAGTGCGAAGGGGCATGCGTCTGTTTGTCATCAAGTCTGAAGGTTCGCTTTCAATCTCGCGGCGGAGCCTCTGGAACGGGGCGACCTCTCGCCCGCGCCCGCCTTCATGAATCATAACCCGAAAGCCCCGCGCACGAAACCACGTCCCGCCACAAAACGCGCCGCTCAAGTCCCCACGTAACGCGCGTAGACCGAGCGCGCCACGACGGGGTCGTCCGTCCCGCGCACGATGGCGCGCGCGTCGCGGAAGACGGTCAACTCGTAGGCGCCCGCGCGCAGACGGACGAGATAGTCGTTGGCCTTGACCTCGCCCGCGCCGCTCAGGCGCGCCGCCAGCGCGTCGAGGTCGAGCGCGGTCGCCCCGTGCGGCGAAACCTGCACGGCGTTGCGCCCGCACAGAACTGTCGTCAGGCCGCCCGCCTCCGCCTCCAGAGTCTCGAACCGCCGGAGCCCGCAAGTCGGACAGTCAGGAACTCGCCCGCCCGGGTTGATTTTTCGCCACTCGTTGCGCCACACGTCGAACTGCATCAGGCGCCCGTGCAGACTTTCGACCCTGCCCGTCATGAGCTTCAACGCCTCCGCGACTTGCACCGCGGCGACGACCGCGATGATCGGCATGATGACGCCCGCCGTGTCGCACGTCGGCGCCGTGCCCGCAGCCGGCATCTCGGGGAAGACGCAGCGCAGGCAAGGCGTCGTGCCCGGCCTGACCGTCAGCGTCACGCCGTAGCTCCCGACGGCCGCTCCGTAGACCCACGCGACGCCGTGTTTGACGCACGCGTCGTTTATGAGGAAGCGCGTCGCAAAGTTGTCCGTCCCGTCCAGCACGACTTCGCAGCCCTCGACCAGCCGCTCGACGTTCGACTGGTTCACGTCTGCGACCTCCGCCTCGCATACGACCTCGGAGTTTATCTCCGCGACCCTGCGTGCCGCCGCGATGGCCTTCGGCGTCCGCTCGCGCGCGTCGCGCTCCGTGAACATCGTCTGGCGTTGAAGGTTCGATTCCTCGACGAAGTCGCGGTCAACAATTCTCAGTTGACCCACACCCGCGCGCGCAAGCATCTCGACCTGCGCCGACCCGAGCGCGCCGCAACCCACGACCAGCGCCCGCGCCGCGCGCAGACGCCGCTGCCCTTCCTCGCCGACGCCCTCGAACAAAATCTGTCTGCTGTAACGCTCCATAAAACAGATGTCAGATGCCGGATGTTAGATGTTAGTTAAGACAAGATGCTTTTAACTAACATCTAACATCCGGCATCTGACGCCTTCTCCTATCCTCCGAATAATTTCTTTTCCGCCGCGGCCTGCATGACGCCGGGCGGGGGCACGCGACCCGTCCAGAGGCGGAACTGCTCCTCGGCCTGCGCGACGAGCATCCGGAGGCCGCCGACGGTCTGACAGCCGGCCGCGCGCGCCTCGCGGAGGAAGCGCGTCTCGGCGGGGTTGTAAACGAGGTCGTAGGCGACGCGCGCCCCGCGCAGTTGCGACTCGGTGGCCGCCGTCTCCGTTTCTTTAGCGCCGCGCGTGCCGAGCGGCGTCGCGTTCGCCACCACGTCGAAGCCCTCGAAGCTCGCGCCTTCCAGTCGCGCCGCGTCTGCGCCGAACTCTTCGGCGACCGCACGCCCACGCTCCTCGTCGCGCGCGAAGACCGTTGCGCGGGCGCCTTGCTCCCCGAGCGCCCACAACAGTGCGCGCGCGGCGCCGCCCGCGCCGAGCACCGCGACGCGCGCGCCGCGCAGTTCTACTAAGCCATCCAGTGGAACGACCGAAGCGTCCGCGTCCGTGTTGTAGCCTTCGAGCCCGCGCTCCTCCGAGATGACGACGGTGTTGACCGCGCCGACGCGCGCGGCGTTGGGCGCGACGGTGTCGAGGTGCTGGATGATGGCCTGCTTGTGCGGCGCGGTGACGCTCAGCCCGCGCAGGTTCCAGCGCAGCTCGCGCGTGCGCGGGTCGGCCATGCGCCTGACGAAGTCGGGCAGGTCTTCGACTTCAAAGAGGAGGTAGACGGCGTCGAGCCCGAGCGACGCGAAGCCCGTGTTGTGAGTGTAAGGCGAGAGCGAGTGGCCGACCGGCGAGCCGACGAGTCCGGCGACGGCGGTCTGCTCGCTCAGCCCCCGGACGCGGTAGAGGCCGCGCAGTTCGCGTGCGTCGATCTGCCCGGGCGCGGTCGCCTGCTCCGCGTCGAGCGAGCCGTAGGTGAGGAACGCGCCGAAGGCCGGCGCGAGCACGCGCGTCAGCACGCCGGCCGCGCCCATCGAGACGACGATGCAGTCGCGCCCCTCGCGCCGCCCGCGTTCGAGCAGACGCATGAGAGCGATGCTGTCCGTAATCGAGTTCGCGCGTGTTGCGAGCTTCGAGATACCTGCGCGCGTGCGCGCCATGCGCTCGTAAATCCGTTCGAGGTCGGCGGGCGTCTCCTGAAAGTCGTGATGAGAACAGATGACCGTGAAGTTCTCGAAGAGCGCGCCCAAAGACTCCGCGTGCGGCGACTCAAGCAGGTCTAACTCAACGTCAACGAAGGCAAGCCCGCGCACGGCCGCGCCGCGAAGCCACTGCGACGCGTCGCGCCAGAAGGCCGCGCGCTCTTCGAGGCTCAGGCGGACGCCGCCGCCCTGCTCCTGCGGCCGGTAGGTGATGATGAACGGGCGTCCCGCTGTTTTGAGAAGCGCGCCGAGCTGCGCGCGCGCCGCGTCCAACTCAGACGCTTCGAGACAGTCGAGACGCAGCTCGACGATGTCGCCGACCTCCGCGGCGCGTTCGATTGAAGGCCGCAACTCATCCGCACGGCGCACGCAGACGGGCACGCAGACGCGCGCCCCGCCGGTCTCTCTAAAACTTTGCATGACGTTTGAAGACTATCACACGGCGGCGGGCGCGCTCAGCCCTCGCCCCGCTTGCGCTCGACGGGGACGCCGAGGTGGCGCGTGGTGCCTTCGGTGACGCTGGGCGGCGGGAGCATCTCGCCGGTGTCGCGCGGCGGCAGCGCGCTCATGGGTCGCGGCGGGGGGACGGCCGTCTGCGTAGGGAGGTAAGTCTGCGCGTCGCCCTTCTTCCCTTCGCTGGCGAGGCGCAGATAGGTCGAGACGCCGTCGGCGAGGTTTAAGGCGGCGGGGATGAACATCCAGAACCACCAGATGTTGCCGGCCGGCGCCCACGTCCTGACGGCGAAGGCGATGAAGACGAAGGCCAGCCCCATGAAGATGCCCCTGAACGCGCGCTCGATGCTCGGCGGGCGGTCGCCCCTGTGGCGACGGCGACGGCCGTCACGCGTCTCGTCTTCGGCCACGGTCAGACGTTCGGCGAGCGCGCCGCTCAACGCCTGCGACACCAGCCCGATGTCTACGCCGCAAGCCCGGCAGAACCTCGCATCATCAGCGTTCGGCGTCGCGCACTTCGGACAGAACATACTGTGAACCTCCTGGGAAGTGATAAGTGATGAGTGATAAGTGAAGAATAAGGCCCGCTCTTCCTTCTTATCACTTATCACTCATCACTTATCACTTCGTCTCCTCTGTACGCCTCTTTGCGCTTGGCGGTTCGCTGGCGGACGGCTTCGTAGAGAACTATGCCGGCGGCGACCGAGACGTTGAGCGATTCTATCTGTCCGCGCAGGGGGATATGGACGAGCACGTCGCAGCGTTCGCGCACGAGCCGCCGCAGCCCCTCGCCCTCGCCGCCGAGCAGGAGCGCGCAGGGCTGCGTCCAGTCCCAGTCCGTGTAAGAGATGTCGGCCCCGGCCGCGGTGCCGATCGTCCAGACGCCGCGCCCCTTCAACTCCTCCAACAGCCGCACGACGTTGGCCGCGCGCGCCACGGGCACGTATTCGAGCGCGCCGGCCGCGGCCTTCGCCACCGTCTCCGTCAGACCCGACGCGCGCCGCTCGGGGACGAAGACGCCGTGCGCGCCCGCGCACTCGACCGTACGGATGACCGCGCCGAGGTTGCGCGGGTCTTCGACGCCGTCGAGGACGACCGCGAGCGGCGGGTCTGCCGTGCCGATGCGGGCGGCGAGTTGGTCGAGTAGCTCGTCGGCATGCGTGTAGTGAGCCGCGGCGATGGTGGCGATGACGCCCTGATGATTCGCGCCCGCGGCGACGCGTTGCAGCTCCGCGCGCGGCACGCGCCGGACGGGGATGTCCGCGTAGCGAGCGATCTCAAGAATCTCACGCAGCCTCGCCTCGTGCGCGCCCTCGGCCAACGTCAGGCGCTCGATGGGACGCGCGCCCGCGCGCAGGGCTTCGAGCACGGGCTGCACGCCGAAGACGTGCGCGCCGTCGTCAACGACTTCCGGCCGGCGTGCGGGCTCGCGCGGCTCACCCGAATTTCGTGCGGGCTCGCGCGGCTCGCTCGGGCGCGTGGCGGGCGGTCGCGCGCCCTGTGGCGTGGCGGGCGGTCGCGCACCCTGTGTGGCTCGCGGCGGGCGGTCGCGCCTGTCCTCTCCCGAGAAGGCGCGCGCCACTCGCTCGCCCGGCGACTCGCCGCCGCGTTTGTTGGGCCTTCGCTCGCGCCCTTCGGCGCGGCGACCCTGCCCGCGCTTGTCTCCCCCGTGGTGTTTCATGTTTCGTTGGCGCGCGCGCGCAGCACCAGAAGGTGGCGCAGCCGCGCGTAGCGCGTGAACTGTGTCTCGTTGCTGACCGTCGTCACGGCCTCCGTGTTGTAGCGCCCCGGGCGCTCGCGGCGGAGCCCGAGCGACTCCGTGCGCTCGACCGACGGCCACACGTCCGAGAGCAGCGGGCGCAGCCGCGCGTACTCCGCGTCGTGCACGGCCGACGGCGCGCGTTCGCCGAGCGCCGAGACGAGCGCGTTGAAATTCTCGACCGTGATCAGCCCCTTGCACGCGCCGAGGCAGGAGTAGTCGAAGCCACCCGACAAGACCCGGAAGCCCGCGCCGCCCGTCCCCTGCGCCTCGTGCTCGTCAACGGACGACGTGTAGAGGTCGAGCACCGCCTCGTCCGACGTAAGCTCACGCGTCTCGACCGTCTCGCTGCGGGTGCCAAGGCTGCGCTTGCGCTCTGCCACCTCGACGCGCCTCGACACGACGCGCCCCGTGACGAGCAGCACGACCTCAGACCACGGCACGCGCCGCGGCTCGGCCTCGGGGCCGGTGCGACAGACGAGCGCTTCCTCTTCAAACTCGAACGCGCGCACGCGCACGGGACGCCGCGCCAGCACCTCGTCGGGGAAGACCTCCGTCCCGAGCCCGAGTTCGCGCAGTCTTTCGACGATCAGCCACGCCTCGTCCGCCGAGGCCGAGCGCGCGAGCGGCATGGCGCGACCCTGCACGACGATCTCCTTGAGCCCGCCCACGTCGAGGCGTAGAAGCGACGCGGCCTCCTCCGCCGCGTCCGACGTGAGCGCGCCCGCACCGCGCGCGAGCGTGACGACGTTGAAACCCTGCTCCCACTCCTCAAGCTTCTTCAGCGTGGGCCGCAAGAGCGCCGCGCTCCGCTCCGTCCGCGGGAGCGCCGCGCCGCAGTAGAGACACGTCACCCGCGTCGGCGCGTTGGCGCGCACGCACTCTTCGCACGCAACCAACTGCTCGGGCGCGAACGGCCGCACCGCGTCACTGTCGCGCACGTCGAACCCGCCGAATCTCTCCGCGTCATCCTCGCCCGACAAATTAACCTCCTCGACCTCCGGCTTATCTTAACAGCCGTGTGAAACCGATTGCCCCGCGCACTTTCTTGAGTATAATCCCTGTCGCAAGTTTCCCCTTCAACATTTTGCCTTAGAGACTCCGCGCTTACCATGACTTACGCTCAGAGGATCGTGTGCGCCGTCGTTCTCAACACGCTGGCCTTCATGCTCGGCGCGTGCGCGTCGGCGGCGAGGCCGGCCGGCGCGGAGCGCCCGCGCGGGAACGAGCCGCCGCGCTTCGCAGTCCTCGCCGCGAGCGACGAACGCCGGACGGCCGCGCTCGCCAACTGGAAGGCCGTCGTCGGCGAGCAGGCCGCCGACGCGTCTCCGACGCCCGACCTGCGCCCCGTCACGGCGACGCTCTCGGCTCTGCCCGCGGGGCTGCGAGACTTCCCGCGCCTGCCGCTCGTCATCGCCGAGGGCGGGCAAAGTCGCACGGAGGAGGAGACGCGCGAGTCGCTGCGCCGCTTCCTCTCGACGGCCGCGCCGCTGCTCGGCATCGACCTCAAGCACGTCTCGCTCGTCGAGGTGTCGGACGCCGCGGCGGGCGGCGGGTCGCGCCGCGCGCTCTACCAGCAGAACCCTTTCCCATACCCGCTGCGGAACGGCTACGGCGCGGTCGAGGTGACCTTCACGTCCGACCTCCGCGTCGTCGGCCTCTCCAGCACGGCCGTCCCCGACGCCGAACGGCTCGGCCGCGCGCTGGCCGCCGTCCCGAAGACCGTCACCGCCGCGCAGGCCGCCGCCGCGCTCGCCAACCGCACAATCACCTATACCGACCGCGCGGGCGCGCAACAGACGCGCACGCTCTCGCAACCCGAGCCGACCGCGGCCCGGCAACTCGTCGTCTTCCCCGTCCGGCGCGAAGCCGAGGCCCCCGCGCTCGAACTCCACGTCGCCTGGGAGGTCGCCGCGGACGCCTCGCTCTTCATCTACGTGGACGCCGCAACGGGCGACGTGCTCGGCGCGTCAGTGGAGCATGAAGTGAAAAAGTAGGCGGTAGGCAGTGAGCCCCAGAGGGGCGGGATGTCTATAGCTCCCGGTCAGCCCCGGAGGGGCGAGATGTTTATCGTCCCCGGCAATAATAATTTCGACAAGCTCCGGAGGAGCGGCATGTAGATGTCGCCCCTGACGGGGCTCGGGGTTGATTGAACGTCTGAACTATAAACATCCCGCCCCTCCGGGGCTCCTCAACCGGTCTTCTACTGCCTACTGCCTACTGCCTGTTCCCCCTCCTGTTGGCGCGGCGGCAAAGTTCGTGGTTAAATAACTTGCCGTCGCGCCGTGTATCGTAGTCAGTGGTTACGTGTTAAGCCTTGTGTCTTGAATTTTGCCGGCGCGCGGCGGGCGGGCGTAACGGCTCCGCTGATGTTTGAAATCTCGTGAATCAGAAACTCGAATGGGGTGTCTTTCGCATGCATTATGATCCCACTAACAACATCTCCTGGCAGTTAGGTTACAGAGGGCGGGTGGCGGTTTTCATCGACGGCAACAACCTTTTTCACGCGGCGCGGTTCCACAACATCGACATCGACTATAACAAGCTCCTGCGCGTCCTCCTGGGCGACGGGAGGCTTTTGCGCGCCTTCTTCTACACGGGCGTCGATGTCGGGGCCGAGCGCCAACAGGGCTTCCTGCTCTGGATGCGCCGCAACGGCTTCCGCGTCATCCACAAGGAGTTGAAGACCTTCTACGACGGGACGCGCAAGGCGAACCTCGATGTGGAGATCGCCGTGGACATGCTCTCGCTCGCGGGCCGCTACGACACGGCCGTGCTCGTCTCGGGCGACGAGGACTTCGTCTACGCCGTCAACGCCGTCGCCTATAAGGGCTGCCGCGTGGAGGTCGCGGGCTTCCGCTCGAACACCGCGCCGAAGCTGATCGACGTGGCTGACTACTTCATCGACCTCGGCGACATCGCGCACAAGGTGCGTAAGGAGCCCGCGCACTCCCACCGCTACTACGAGAACCACGCGCCGCACGACAGCCACGCGCCGCACGACAACCACGCGCCCGCGCACGCCTACGCCAACGACCACGCGCAGGCGCCGCAGGGCGACGACGAGCTCGACGCGCACGCGCACGAACTCCTCTGCGACGCCGAGGCCGAGCGCGACGAGTCGCGCCGCACCGAAGAGTTCGACGAGTCCGTCTCCCAAATTCTCGCCGAGCCCGTCGAAGCCGAAGACGGCCCGCAGGGCCCCAACTTCATCCGCGTCACGGACGACCAGTAGCGTGAATCGTGAACCGTAAACCGTGACAAGGTAAATCCAATTCTTACTTGTTACGGTTTACGGTTCACGGTTCACGAGCGACTTATGAAGCTTTTCACCGTCGAAGAGGCGAACGCGCTGCTGCCGACCGTACGCGGGATCGTGGGGCGGATTCAGCGCGCGTACTCGCGCGTCTCGGCGGCGCAGGAGCAGGCACGCCTCGCCGCGGCCGCCGCGACGCACGGTGGCGGCGGGATGGAGGGCGGGGGCGCTTACGTGCTGTCGCTCTCGGAGCTGGCCGAGGCTTCGGGTCAGCTCGAAGAACTGGGCGTGCAGCTCAAGGACTACGAGCGCGGCCTCATAGACTTCCCGGCCATGCGCGAGGGGCGCGTCGTGCTGCTCTGCTGGCAGTTGGGCGAGGGCGACGAGTTGGAGTGGTGGCACGACCTCGAAGCGGGATTCGCCGGGCGCCAGCCGCTCTGAGGCGTTGGTCTGTAGACCCTTTCGAAAGGTTCTTTCCCTACGTGGCGACGAAAGAGATTGAGGAAAAGTCGGGCGACCGGCGCGACGCCGAGCCGGACGACGACCGTGCCGCCGGGGCCGGCCCGCCGCGCGGGCTCGTGCGCGAGTATTTCGAGTCGGGCGCGGTCGTGCTGGTCATGGCCATGTTCTTCATGACCTTCGTCGCGCAGGCGGCCGAAGTCCCCTCGGCCTCGATGGAGAACACGGTCTACGTCGGCGACCGCTTCCTCATCAACAAGTTCATCTTCGGCCCCGGCCCCCGCCTCCCCTTCCTCCCGCAGCGCGAGATACGCCGCGGCGACATCGTCGTCTTCAAGTACCCGGCCGAGTCCGTCCCCACCCAGCAGATCGTCCAGTACAAAACGCTCTTCATCAAGCGCGTCGTCGGCCTGCCCGGCGAGACCATCGAAGTCAAAGGCCGCGACGTTTACATCAACGGCAAGCTCCTGCCCGAGCACCGCATCGAGTCGAGCGACTGCAACCTCGGTAACGACAAGGCCGAGTTAAAAGGACTTACCCCCGAGCGCCCGAAAGACGACGAGCCCTACACCGTCTACTACCGCAGCCGCGCCGCCTGCGGCCACGACCCTTACGCGGATTCGGACGCCAAACATGCCGTTAAGGGCGCCTACACCATCCCCGAAGGCCACTACTTCATGATGGGCGACAACCGCGAGAACAGCCGGGACAGCCGTTACTGGGGCCCCGTCTCGCGCAAACTCGTCGTCGGCCGCGCCATGTTCGTCATCTGGTCTTACGACGAGGGCGCCCCGCAGGGTAAGGGCGGACTGGGCTTCGTCAGCAACTTCTTCAACAACACGCGCTGGGGCCGCATCGGCACCCTCCTGCGGTAGCCGCCCGCCCGTCCCCGCCCCCAAATGTTGTACCCTCCAAGCCCTCAAATACAGCGCCTTGTACATTTTCTGGTTGACGACTTAAAGTAAGTTCTGATAGCATCCGCCGCGACTCCGCAGTGGGCATGGATTTACAGGCACGTGCCCTTCGCCCCTCGAACAAGAGACGCAGACGACCGGGAGGCCGCACTTTTAGTGATGCAGTGTGCCGTTTGCAGCGAAGAGTACGCGGAAGAACTCGACCAATGTCCTCAATGCCCGGCGGCGGAGTCGGCGCCGAGAGACACCCCCCTCGAAGCGGCTGAATTACAAGAGCCTGACGCGCCCCGACCCGCGCCGCAGGCCGACGCGCTTGATATGACCGAGAATTCCAACGTCACGACCAGCAACGCGCAAGCCCCGAACAACTCGACCCTGATCGAATTTCCCGGCGTCAACCGCAACCGCCCGGCCTGGCGCAAGGAGCTGAGCGAGCGCTTCCGCGAAATCCAGCAGAAGCGCGCCCGCGATGCCGACCTCGACGCGCCGCCCGCCGCCGAGCACACTGCCCCGACGCTCGACGACGCACGCGCTGCGGCCAAGGGGAGGGCGGCCGAGTCCGCCTCGAAGCAGCTCGGCCTCGTCCCGGCGCCGGACGAGCCTGCGTTGAACCCTCTAGTGGCCGCCGCGCTGCGCCGCATTGAACGCGCACGCGCGAGCGCGCACGCCGCGCGACCGACCTCCGGTCGCGCACACGCCGCGACGGCCGCCGCGCGCGTGGTCGAGGAGCAGCCCGTCGAGGCGCCCGAGCCCTTCGTCGTGCCCCCGCCGCCGCCCCTCGTCGTCGTCCAGCCCAAGCAGACGCCCAGACCCGAGCCGGCCGCGGCCCAAGCTCACGCCGCAGTGACGGAGCAGCCCGCGGCCATCGTCCAAACGTCTGCGGCTCAGATGTTGGCGACCGGCGAGGCCGAGGCCGTCGCCGAGCCCGTCATCAAGTCCGAGCCCGTCAGGAAGTCTGAGCCCGTCATCAAGTCGGAGGTCTCGAAGGCCGCGCCCTCAGTCGAGGCGGAGGCACAGACCTCTGGGCGTCAGCCGCGGCACATCTCGGGCGTGCTCGACGAGTTCTGGCTTGAGCGGCAGGGCATCGAGCTTCTGCCGAAGGTCGAGGAGAAGGAGCTGACCTACGACGACCGCGCCCCGCGCTTCAAGCGCATGACCGCGGCCCTCGTTGACCTGCTCGCCGTCGCCTTCCTCTGCGCGCCCTTCGCGGCGGCCATCGAGCTGTCCATCGGCAACTGGAACGACCCGCGCGTGTGGAGTTCGATGGCGCTGATCGGGGGACTCGTGATGTTCCTCTATCACACCTGCTCCGTCGCGCTGGCCGGGCGCACGCCCGGGATGCGGCTCAGCGGGCTGCAAGCCGTGGACGCGCGCATGGCTTGCGTCCCGACCACGGGCCAGTGCGCGCGCCGCGCCCTCGTCTACATGCTCTCGCTCGCGACCGGGGGCTTAGGGATTCTCTACTCGCTCTTCGACGCGGAGGGGCGCACCGTCCACGACCTCCTCTCCGGCACCGTCGTCGTCAGGAAGTAGGTTCAAAACAACAGGCAGGGGGAGGCGCGTCTGTGATGGACGCGCCTCCCTTTTTGTCTTCGCGCCCGAGTCTGTTAGCCTTTGCGCGAACCTCTTCAAGGCGTATAAGGATGAACGAGCAGTTGATCGGCGAAGTGTTGGAGGAGCTGCGGCCCGCGCTCACGGGGCGGCCGTGGGGCAAGGTCTTTCAACTCTCCCCCAACACGCTGGCCGTTGACTTCCGCACGGGCGACGGCCGCTACCTTCTGCTCTCCGCCGACCCCTCCCGCCCGCGCATTCACCTGATCGCGCGCACCGTGCGCGAGCTTGAGCGCGCCGGACACGCGCCCGCCTCCTTCGCGCTCTTCCTGCGCAAGGCGCTCGGCGGCGCGACGCTGCGCGGGCTGACGAAGGACGAGGGCGAACGCGTCGTGCGCTTCGGGTTCGCAGTGCCGGACGCTGTGGGCGAGGAGAGCGAGGCGACGCTCGTCGCGCAGCTCACGGGGCGTTCGTCCAACCTGTTTCTCCTCGACCAAAACGGCCGCGTCCGCATCGCCCTGCGCCCCACGCGCGGCACGGGGCAGACCGAGGGCGAAGTCTACGCCCCGCCCGAGCGCAGCAACGCCGCCCCGCCGCGCGAGGTCGAGACTACGCGTAAGCGCGCCGACCCAGACATCCCGCGCGAGGGCACCACTTCCCTCTCCGAGGCGCTCGACCGTTATCACCTTCGTCAGGAGGCGGAGCGCGACTTCGACGCGCGCGCGGGGGCGGCGGGGGCTCGTCTGCGGCAGCAGTCCGCGAACCTGTGGAAGCTGCGCGACAACCTGCGGCGCGACCTCGACGCGCACGGCGACGCCGAAGAGCACAAGCGCGTGGGCGACCTTCTGCTCGCCAACATCGGGACGGCCGTGCGCGCGGGCGGCAAGGTTCGTGTGACCGACTTCTACGCCGAAGACACGCCGACCGTCGAGCTTGAGATTGACGAGAACCGGACTTTGCAGGAGGAGGCCGCGCGCCGCTTCGCGCGCTACTCGAAGGCCAAGCGCGCGGCGCGCGAGATCGCGGAGCGGCTTGAGAAGATAGAGCCGGAGCTGGCCGCGCTCGAAGCGAGGCGGGCCGGGCTTGAGCAGATAGTGGCCGAACGCGACGAGGCGGCGCTCGCGGCGTTTGGCGGCGGGAAGACGGACGAGAGGGCCGCTGGCGGGCGTCGCGTCGCGGTCGAGCGCGAAAAGGGTTCGCGGAAGTCTTCGGCCGAGAAGGGTCGCACGCTCAGGCGTTACCGCTCGACGGACGGCTACGAGGTCATCGTCGGGCGCGGCGCGAGAGAGAACGACGAGCTGACCTTCCGCGTCGCGCGCTCTTACGACACCTGGATGCACGCGGCCGACTATCCCGGCTCGCACGTCGTCGTCCGCGCCCGCGGCAAAGACGACGCGATTCCGCACCGCACGCTCGTCGAGGCCGCGCGCCTCGCCGCGCACTTCAGCCGGGCGGGCAAGGACTCCAAGGTCGCCGTCAACTACACGCAGCGCAAGTTCGTCACCAAGCCCCGCGGCGCCGCTCCCGGCCTCGTCTACCTCTCCTCATTCCGCACGCTCCTCGTCGAGCCGGGCGAAGACCTCGAACGCGTCTGACCTTATCTTTGCAAATGGCGAACACTTTCGCGACGCCCTCCCGTTAGTCTTCAAATCAATATGAGCACTAATTTGATCGACACGGTTGGGGAGACGGCGGCGAGCGTGCTGGACGGGCTGGCGGAGGCGGTGCTGGGGCCGGCCTCGAACCTGCGCGACGGGACGGAGCACGCGGGGGTGGAGCTGCCGCGCGACCTCTACGCGCACGCGCAGGCGCAGACCGAGTGGTGGTACTACACGGGGCACCTCCAGACCGGCAGCGGCCGGCGGCTGGGCTTCGAGCTGGTCTTCTTCAAGCGGCGGACAGACCTCGACCGCTTCGGCGTCGTGCCGCTGCGGCTCATCGGCAACCCGCTCTACCTCGCGCACTTCGCGCTGACGGACGAGTCCCGGCATAACTTCAGCTACGAGCACCGCAAGAGCGCCAACGGCCTCTTCGACCCGGCGGCGCGCGCCGACTCGCGCCGGCTGTATCTGAGGCTCGGCGACTGGACTGTGCGCGAGGCGCACGGCCTGCACCTGCTCCGCGCGACGCTCGACGGCGGCAGCACGCTCTTCGAGGCCGCGCTGCGCCCCGTGAAGCCCGCCGCGCTCAACGGGCGCGAGGGCGCAGGCGTCAGCTTCAAAGACCACGGCGAGGCTTCGCGCTACTTCTCCTACACGCGGATGGAGGCCGAGGGCGACATTACGGTTAACGGCGTGACCGAGCGCTTCCGCGGCGAGGCGTGGATGGACAGGGAGTTCGGCACTTGGGCGACGACGCAGGGGCAGAGGGGCTGGGACTGGTTCAGCATCCAGTTCGAAGACTCGACCGAGCTGATGGTCTACCACATACGCGACGCGCAGAACCGCCCCTCGACTTTCTCCAGCGGCACCTTCATCGATGCCGAAGGGCGCGGCACGCACCTCGCGCGCGAGGACTTCGAGCTTGAGCCGACCGAGCACTGGCAGAGCCCGCACACCGGCGCCACCTACCCGAGCGGCTGGCGCCTGCGCGTGCCGCGCTTCGGGGTTGAAGTGAAGGTCACGCCCGTCCTCAAAGACCAGGAGCTGGACACGCGCGGCACCACGATGATCGTCTACTGGGAAGGCGCGTGCGCGGTCGAAGGCCGACGCGACGACGCCGACATCAAGGGCCGCGCATACGTCGAGCTGGTCGGCTACGACCGCTCGCACGAGTCGCCCTCGCTCGTCACCTTCCTCTTCGGCTCGGCCCTCGACCGCGGCTGGCGCAGCATCTTCGGCTGAGTCGCGCGGGCGGCACTTGCTCGCGGGGGCTTCCTATGTTCTTCTTATCAACATGTGGTTTCTAACTATCCGGGCCATACCGAAGCCCGATTCTCAGCTCGCGCTCGAAAGAGTCGTGGCCTACGTGAGCTGCTGGGTTAATTTTCAGCTTCAAGACGGGGCGGAGCTGCTCGCCAGACATTACATAGATCAGGCGGGCTGGCTCCCCGAAGAGGTCGAGGACGCGGTCTGGGTCGTGGGCGACGATTACGCCGACGACAAGAAGAACGCCCTGTACTACTCCGAGGCCGAGACTGACGGGGCGGCCCTCGTCTTCCACGAAACGCGCGGGGCGGGTCAGGGGGCGCCCAACCCTGCGGCGGCAACGTCAAACAAATGAGCTTAAGCGAACACGGCAGGCAGAGTCGTTCGGAGGAGTTGTTCGCGCGCGCGGTCGAGCTGATGCCGGGCGGGGTGAACTCGCCTGTGCGCGCGTTCCGGGGCGTGGGCGGGACGCCGCGCTTCATCGCGCGGGCTTCCGGCGCGACGATGACCGACGTGGACGGGCGGACGTACATCGACTACGTCGGCTCGTGGGGGCCGATGATTCTCGGCCACGCCGCGCCCGAAGTGATCGACGCGCTGCACGAAGCGCTCGGGCGCGGGACGAGCTACGGCGCGCCGACCGAGCTTGAGTGCGAGATGGCGGAGGAGATCATCGACGCCGTCCCCTCAATCGAGATGGTGCGCATGGTCAACTCGGGGACGGAGGCGACGATGTCGGCGCTCCGCCTCGCGCGCGGCGCGACGGGCAGAAACAAGATCGTCAAGTTCGAGGGCTGCTACCACGGCCACGGCGACAGCCTGCTCGTCAAGGCCGGCTCCGGCGTGGCGACGCTCGGCCTGCCCGACAGCCCTGGCGTCACGGCCTCGGTCGCCGCCAACACCATCACCGCGCCCTTCAACGACCCCGCGGCGCTCGAAGAGGTCTTCGCGGAGCACGGCTCGGACATCGCGGCCGTCATCGTCGAGCCCGTCGTCGGCAACATGGGCTGCGTCCCCCCGCGCGAAGGTTATTTACAAGCCCTGCGCGACATCACGCGACGGCACGGCGCGCTGCTCATCCTCGACGAGGTGATGACCGGCTTCCGCCTCGCGCGCGGCGGCGCGCAGGAGCTTTACAACGTCACGCCCGACCTCACCACGCTCGGCAAGATCATCGGCGGCGGGCTCCCCGTCGGAGCCTACGGCGGCCGCCGCGACCTGATGGAGCAGATCGCGCCCGCCGGCCCCGTCTACCAGGCGGGCACGCTCTCAGGGAACCCACTGGCGATGACGGCGGGCCTCGCCGTGCTCCGCCGCCTGCGCGACCGTTCAGTCTACGAGCGTTTAGAAGAAGCGGGCCGGCGCCTCTGTGAAGCCATGTCGGAGGCCGCGCGCGAGGCCGGCGTCGAGACATACACGAACCGCGTCGGCTCGATGTTCACGACCTTCTTCACCGGCTCCGAAGTCAACGACTGGCCCACGGCGGCCAAGTCCGACCGCGAGCGCTACGGCCGGTTCTTCCACTCGATGCTCGAAGAGGGCGTCTACCTCGCGCCCTCGCAGTTCGAGGCCGCCTTCATCGGCACGGCGCACACCGACGACCTGCTCGACCGCACGGCCGACGCCGCCCGCAAGGCTTTCCGCGCGCTCGCAGGCTGAGCAGACCGGAAGCCTCAGACACACCGCCGCGGGCCGCCCTCGTCTCACGTCGAGCGGCGGCCCGCCACTTCATTCGTTCGCACACGGGAGTTCAACGAGATGAGCGAGACTTTCGAGTACGACGTTTTCATCAGCCACAGCTCCAAAGACAAGACCCCCGTCCGCGACCTCGCCACCCGGCTCAAGGCCGACGGCCTCCGCGTCTGGTTCGACGAATGGGAGGTCAAACCCGGCGACATGATCGGCCTCAAGATCAACCGCGCGCTCGAACGCTCCCGCACCCTCCTCCTCGTCATGTCCGCCAACGCCGGCGCCTCCGACTGGGTCACCTTCGAGAGCCAGACTATCCTCTTCAACGACCCCACCAACCAACAACGCCGCCTCATCCCCCTCCGCCTCGACGACACCGAACCCCGACTCACCCTCAAACAATTCGCCCACGTAGACTGGCGCCACAAATCCCCCTCCCAATACGCCGCCCTCCTCGCATCCCTCTGTCCTAGTGCGACCGCAGACCTCCCTGAGAGCAAAAAAGAATTCTACCCAAGTAGAATCCTCAAACGACATACGAGCTCCGTCTACTTCGTGGGAATTACATCGGACGGGCGGCTGGCTGTCTCTGGCTCCGATGATAAAACGGTGCGGGTGTGGGACGTGGCGACGGGCAGGTGCGTCGCCACCCTCGAAGGGCACGCTAGAGCAGTTGTAGGAGCGGCGATAACACCAGACGGGCGGCTGGCTGTCTCTGGCTCCGATGATAAAACGGTGCGGGTGTGGGACGTGGCGACGGGCAGGTGCGTCGCTACCCTCGAAGGGCACGTCGATGATGTGCGAGGGGTTGCAATTAGTTCAGATGGACGGCTAGCCGTTTCCGGCTCAGAGGACAACACGGTGCGGGTGTGGGACGTGGAAGCCACTAAATGCGTTGCTACCCTCGAAGGGCACACAAGCATAGTGTGGGGCGTAGCAATAACTGCGGACGGACGGTATGTTATCTCCGGCTCCTTAGATAAATCCGCACGGGTGTGGGACGTAACTACGGGCAGGTGCGTTGCTATCCTCGAAGGGCATACTGATGCGGTGTGGGGTGTAGCCGTTACTCCAGACGGACGGCGTGTAGTCTCCAGCTCCAATGATAAGACGGTGCGGGTGTGGGACGCGGCGACGGGCAGGTGCATCGCCACCCTCGAAGGTCATACTTCTTATGTGTATACAGTAGCGGTAACGCCGGACGGACGGCAGGCTGTCTCAGGTTCCCGAGATTCCACGGTGCGGGTGTGGGACGTGGCGACGGGCAGGTGCATCGCCACCCTCGAAGGTCATACGGATGATGTGGCAGGAGTGGCTATAAGCGCCGACGAACGGTATGTCGTTTCTGGCTCTGTTGATAAAACGGTACGGGTGTGGGAGCTATCACTATATGACAAGAAAACCATTGGAGAGTCAGAGGCGAGGCGCTACACAAATGCGAAGGTTCTGCTTGTGGGTGACAGCGGAGTGGGGAAGTCGGGGTTGGCGGTGCGGTTGACGGAGGATAAGTTTGAGGCGACGGTTTCGACGGATGCGGCGTGGGCGACACAGTTGAAGTTGCCGGGTGAGGTGAGCACGAGGGAGATTGAGCGGGAGATTTGGTTGTGGGATTTTGCGGGGCAGGCGGATTACCGGTTGGTTCATCAGTTGTTCATGGACGAGACGGCGTTGGCGGTGCTGGTCTTTAATCCGCAGAGCGAGAATCCGTTCGAGGGGTTGGGGCAGTGGGATAGGGATTTGCAGAGGGCGGCGCGGCGGAGGTTCAGGAAGTTGTTGGTGGCGGGGCGTTGTGACCGCGGGGGGTTGATGATAAGCCGCGGGAGCGTCGAGCAGTTTATTAAAGAGCGCGGGTTCGATGGGTATTTGGAGACGAGTGCGTACGCGGGGACGGGGTGCGATGAACTGCGCGAGGCGATTATTAATAACATCCCGTGGGATGAGATTCCGTGGACTTCGTCGCCGCGCATCTTTAAGTTATTAAAAGAAGAGATAATTAAGCTGAAGGATGAGGGGAAGGTGCTGCTGCGGATGGGTGAGTTGAAGCAGCAGTTGGAGATGCGTCTGCCGGGCGAGGCG
The DNA here is from genome assembly GCA_040510435.1 of Pyrinomonadaceae bacterium. Taxonomy (GTDB): domain Bacteria; phylum Acidobacteriota; class Blastocatellia; order Pyrinomonadales; family Pyrinomonadaceae; genus QHXN01. The sequence goes on from JBEVJD010000378.1 coordinate 17,548, forward strand.
TTCACGTTGGAGCAGTTGCGGGCGGTGGTGGGGTTGCTGGCGGGGCCGGGCGTCGTGTGGCAGTTGGAGTTCGGCGACTTCGTGCTGCTCACGCCTGAGCGCGTCAACGCGTACGCGGCGGCCGTCATCAGGAAGGTGCGCGCGCACACGGAGGAGATCGGCGTCATCGGAGAGGAGGACGTGCTGGCGGGTCAGCTCGACTATCAGGACATGAAGCGGTTGCCGGCGGACGAGGAGCAGATCGTTTTGCGCGCGATGCACCAGACCTTTGTTGACCACGGCCTCTGTCTGCGCGAACCGACCGAGGCCGGGACGCTGCTGGTCTTCCCTTCCTACTTCAAGCGCGAGCGACCCGAACTGGAAGGCCACCCGGCCGTCTTCGTCACCTACCAGTTCAACGGCCAGCTCGACGAGGTCTACTCGACGCTGGTCGTGCGGCTCCACCACACCTCGGCCTTCGAGAAGGATCAGCTCTGGCGCTTCGCCGCCGACTTCAAGACGCAGGCGGGCCGCCGCGTCGGGCTCAAGATGACGAAGCAGCAGGAGGGGTCGGCCGAGATCGCCGTCTACTTCGAGCCGGGCATCACGGACGAGACGAAGGTGATGTTCATCAAGTACGTCCACGAGCACCTCAAGCTGAAGGCGCTGGACGTGGTCAGGCTCAGGCACTACGTCTGCCCGCACTGCGGCACGCCGGTGGAGAACCGCCGGACGGCGCTCGAACGCCTCGAACGCGGGCTCCCGGACATACTGTGCGTGGGCTGCGAGAAGCGAATCCCTCTGTGGGACTTGATCGAGGAGAAGTTCGCCTCCGAGGAGTTCCAGCGGCGCGTGCGCGAGATGGAGGAGCAGGCGCGCGCAAGCATCGACAACGAGAGCCGCGAGCTGATCCTCGTCGGCCACGCCCTCGCCGTCGCGGGCGAGGCCGGGCAGCTCTTCCGCCCCACGCGCAACTCCGACTGGGGCATCCACGGCGAGATCGAGTTCAAAAACAGACGCGGCGAGGCGAGCGGCCGGCGCGTCTTTCTTCAGCTCAAGTCCGCCGACTCGTACCTCTACACGCGGAAGGCCGACGGCAGGGAGGTCTTCCGCATCAAGAACGCGCTGCTCGCGGACTACTGGCGGGAACAGGATTACCCTGTGATGCTGGTCGCACGCGCGCCGGACGGCGCGATACGTTGGATGAACGTGACCGACTACCTCAACCGCCAGGGGGCGAAGACGCGACAGGTCGTGTTCGACGGCGAGCCCTTCACCGCGTTGAACGTTGCGAGGCTGCGGGACAAAATGTTCCCCGAACTGATGGGTCTTGCGTGAGCAGCCGCCGGTAAAATTAATCGTCGAGACGGCCGTTTAAGTTAATCATTCGTGGTCATCATCCCGGAGGATTTCGCGGACGCGATTGTCGTGCAGCACGGCGAGGCGGGGCGGCTGTGGCTCGGAGGGCTGCCCGCGCTCGTCGAGCGCTGCGCGGCGCACTGGTCTCTCAGGGTCGGCCCGCCCTTCGACAAACTCTCTTACAACTACGCCGCGCCGGCCGAAGGGCCGGGGGGCGAACGGCTCGTCCTCAAAGTGGGCGTGCCCGTCCCGGAGCTTCGGTCGGAGGTGGAGGCGCTGAGTCTGTTCGGGGGGCGCGGCGCGGTGCGGCTTCTGGACGCGGACGCGGGGTTGGGCGCGTTGCTGTTGGAGAGGCTTGAGCCGGGCACGCAGCTCGTCGCGCTGTGCGAGGAGGACGACGCGGCGGCGACCTCGGTGGCCGCGGTGGTGATGCGCGAGTTGTGGCGGCCCGCTCCCGCCGCGCACGACTTCCCGACGGCGGCCCGCTGGGGCGAAGGTCTCAAAAGGATGCGCGCACACTTCGGCGGAGGCACGGGGCCTTTCCCGCGGCGCCTGTTCGAAGAGGCCGAGTCGCTTTTCGCGGAGCTGCTGGCAACAGCCGACGCGCCCGTGCTCACGCACGGCGACCTGCACCACAGCAATGTCCTCAAGGCCGCGCGCGCCCCCTGGCTCGCCATAGACCCGAAGGGTCTCGTCGCCGAGCCCGCCTACGAGGTCGGCGCGCTCCTGCGCAACCCCCTGCCCCAACTCCTGAGCTGGCCCCGGCCCGTGCGCGTGACCGAGAGACGCATCGCACAACTCTCCGAAGAACTCGGCTTCGAACGCGCGCGCGTGCGCGGCTGGGGGCTGGCGCAGGCCGTGCTCTCCGAATGCTGGACAATCGAAGACGCGGGCGAGCTGGGGCGGTTCGGCTACGCGGTCGCGGAGGTCATCGCCGCCACAAAGCCCTGAGTGATAGCAGTTAGCGGTCGGGTGCGACCGGCTCCGCGTGAGGCGCGAACAGAACCGCGAGCTGTAGCGAGCGGGTGCGGGTGACATCAAGCAGGCCGGCGTCGCAGCACGTACCCGCTCGCTACCGCTCGCGGTTCTGTTGTAGGTCGCACATGACCGCAACCCACGGAGATACGGAGGCACGGCTTTGAAGTCATAAAGCTTCAAAGCCGTGCCTCCGTGTTAAGGCTCAAACAGTCCCGGGCGAGAGGGGGAGGTCGATGTTGAAGCGTGTGCCCTCGCCGGGTTTGCTCTCGACGCGGATGGAGCCGCCGTGCTGCTCGACGATCTGCTTGGCGATGGCGAGCCCGAGCCCCGTCCCCTTCTTCTTCGTCGTGAAGAAGGGCTCGAAGATGCGCGCGCGCGTGCGCTCGTCCATGCCCTGCCCGCGGTCTGTGATCGAGACGCGCGCGCCGGGCACCTGCCGCCCGCCCTCGCCGTTGCGCCGGTCGCCCGCGACGAGCGTGACGCGCTCGGTCGAGATCGTGACCGGGCTCTCGGCGGGCCCCGCGTCCACGGCGTTGGCGAGCAGGTTGACGAAGACCTGCCTGAGCTGATCCTCGTCCCAGTGGCCGCGCACAGGCTCTTCGGGGAAGCGGCGCTCGACGGGCGTGCGCTTCTCGCGGAGCTTTTCGGTGATGAGGTCGAGGCTCTCGTTCAAAAGCTCCGCGAGGTCTATGTCCGGGGCGAGCGTGAGCTGGCCGCGGCGCGAGAACTGCGTTACGTCGAGCGTGAGCTTGGAGAGGTGTTCGATGCCGCGCTCGACGAGGTCGATGGTGGTGATGGCCTCGCGGTCGCGCGTCATGTCGCGCAGCATGGCGACGCCGAGCCGGATGCTGCCCAAGGGGTTCTTGATCTCGTGCGCCACCTGCGCCGCGGCCTGGCCGACCGCCGCCAGAGACTCGCTGCGCCGCAGCTCCTGCTCGGCCTCGGCCGCCTCGGTCGCGTCCACGAACGTGAGGAGCTGCCCCAGCTCGCCCTCGATCTCCAGAGGCGAGGAGTATACGTCGAAGGCGTGCTCCTTGCCGTCGCCCTCGGCCGACATGCGGAAGCGGCCGTGGTAGGCGGTGCGCCGGACGCGCGTCGAGGTGGCCGAGGCGAGGAGCTTGAGCCCGTCGGGCGTGGTGAACTTGTCGTGGATGGAGGCGCCGACCGACGCGCCGGGGAAGACCTGGAAGAAGGCCGCGTTGGCCGAGCGGATGCGGTCGCGGCGGTCTACGGCCGCCACCGCCGAGGGCATGCCTTCGAGCATCTGCGTGCTGAACTGCCGCTCGCGGTGCAGCTCGGTGTAGCCGCGCCGCATCTGGCGGAAGCGGCGCCAGACTTCGAGGAACGTCGCCGTGGCGACGACGAGCCCGGTCAGCGCCGCCAGCCACATCCAGGTCTTAATCTCTCTCTGCGCGGCCGTGAGCGCGTCGTACCGCCGGTCTTCGAGCCGAATCCGCACCTCCGCCATGTCTGACATCAGCTCGCGCAGCTTCTTGTCGAGGTCGCGGTGCTTCTGAAAGCCTTCGAGCGAGTACGTCCTGAGGTCGCGCGTCGTCGCCACGTACCCGACGGCGAGGTCGTGCGCCTCCTGCTTCTTCGCGGCGTCGGTGATGGGCAGTTGGTCGAACTCGGCGAGCAGCTTCTCGAAGTCGCCGCGCTCGGTACGCAGGCGGAGGTCGGAGGGCGGCTGGATGACGTTGCTCGTCCCGGCGTCCACGCGCGCGCGGATGCGCGCCTCCGTGTCGAGCCTGCTCAGCGCGAGCCGCATGTTGAGCAGCGCGTCCGACATCGTCGAGAGCCGCATGTACTCGTCGCGCGTGTCGTACGTGACTTCGCTGACCTTGCCTGCGCTCTGGGAGCCGAGGATGAAGACGAGCCCGACGAGCAGCGCGAACCCGACGAGCAGCGGCACGAGCGTCTGCCACGGCGGCCCATAGGCACCGCCCGGCTCGGCCGCCACGCCTGTCACCGCCGCCGCGACAGAGCGCGCCTCGGCCTCGCCGCCCTCCGCGCCCGGCCGGCTGTACACGACGCGCCCCTCGCCCTGCTTCTCGTCCATAAATTGCCGTGAACCGTGAACCGTGAACCGTGACAAGATAAAATCAGCTTTTCACTTGTCACGGTTCACGGTTCACGCTCACTTCTTCACGTCCATCCAGTTTTCGCCGACGCCGGCCTCGACTTCGAGCGGCACGTCGAGTTCGACAGCCGTCTCCATCTCGCGGCACAGAATCTCTTCGACCTGCGCGGCCTCCGACTTCGGCGCCTCGATCAAAAGCTCGTCGTGCACCTGCATCACCATCTGCGCCTTCAAGCCCGCCGAGCGCAGCGCGTCCTCCACCTTCAGCATGGCGATCTTGACGATGTCGCTGGCCGACCCTTGAATCGGCATGTTGATGGCCTCGCGCTCGGCGCGGGCGCGGATGTTGCCGTTGCGGTCGTTGATGGTGGGGACGGGGCGGATGCGTCCGTAGATGGAGCGGACGAGCCCCGTCTCGCGCGCCTGCACGGGCACCTCGTCCATGAAGCGGCGGACGCCCGTGTAGGTCTTGTAGTAGTCGTCGATGACCTGCTTCGCCTCCTTGCGCGAGATGCCGACGCGCTGCGAGAGGCCGAAGGGCTCGACGGCGTAGGCGATGGCGAAGTTGACGATCTTGGCGAAGCGTCGCTTCTCCTTCAACTCCTCTTTGGTGCGCGCGCCGAAGACGAGACGCGCCGTGCGCTCGTGTATGTCCTCGTCCTTCTGGAAGGCGTCGAGCATCTGCGGGTCTTTCGTGACGTGCGCGAGCAGGCGCAGTTCGAGCTGCGAGTAGTCCGCCGCGACGAAGACGTTCCCCTTCTCAGGCACGAACGCGCGGCGGATGCGCCGGCCGAGTTCCGTGCGGATGGGGATATTCTGTAGGTTCGGCTCGCTCGAACTCAACCTCCCCGTGGCCGTCACGGTCTGGTTGAGTTGACTGTGGATGCGCCCGTCGGGGCCGACGAGCGCGGGCAGCGCGTCCGTGTAGGTCGCTTTGAGCTTGTCCAGCTCGCGGAACTCGATGAGCAGACGCGGCAGCTCGTACCCTTGCGCGGCCAGCTCGTCCAGCACCGCGCGGCTCGTCGAGACCTGCCCCGTGGCGGTCTTGCGCCTCGTGCTGATGTTCAGCTCTTCGAGGACTTCGCCGACCTGCTTCGGCGAGTTGATCTTGAACTCGCGGCCCGCGACCTTGTAAATCTGCGCCGTCAGCTTCTCAAGCTCCGCGCCGAACAGAGCGGACAGCTCGCCGAGCACGGACGTGTCCACGCGCAGCCCCGCGCGCTCGATGCGATGCAGCAGCGGCGCGATGGGTAGCTCGATCTCGTTGTAGATGGCTTCGAGCCCCTGTTCGAGGATGCGCCCGTGGAGCACGTCGGCGACCTGCGCGGTGAGGTCTGCGGCCTCGGCCGTGCGCCAGTGGTCGGCCGACCAGCCCTCGCCGGGTGACTCCGACCAGGCCTCGTCCACTTTCAGCGCCTCGCGCGCGAGGTCGCCGAGGTCGTAGCGGCTCCGCACGGGGTCGAGCAGGTACGCGGCGAGCAGCGTGTCGTCCGTCACGCCTTCCACTTCCACGCCCACGGCCGCGAGCAGCGCGACGGCGCGCTTGAGGTCGTGCACGGACTTCGAGAGCAGGCCGTTCGACAGAACGTCCCGCAACATCGAGACGGCCTGCTCTCGGCCGCCCTCAAAGTCCTCGAAGTTGATGAAGTGGGCCGTGTTCGGAGCGTGCGAGATGGCGATGGCGGTCGGCTCGTGCCCCTCGCGCACGCTCGTCTGCTGCCCCGCACCGGCGGGCGTCGCGTCGGAGAGCGCGAAGGCCCAGTGGTCAACGTCCCACAGCTTGCGCGTGAGCGCTTCCAACTCCGAGGCCGTGCGCACCTGCACGTAGACCTTCGCCTCCGCGCCCATGTCAACCTCGGCGGCGGCGTCGGAGAACTCGCGCGTCAGGCTCTGAAATTCCAGCTCGCGGAAGAGCTTGTAGGCGGCGGCGCGGTCGGGCGCTTTGCAACGGAGCCTGTCGAGGTCGAGCTTGATGTTAACGTCCGTGCGGATGGTCGCCAGGTCTTTCGACTGGAGGACGAGGTCGCGGTTGTCGCGCAGGGACTCGCGGTAGGTCTTGTGCTTGACCTCCTCCCAGCGTTCGAGCGCGTTCTCGACGGAGCCGAACTGCTGGACGATCTGCACGGCGCCCTTGGCGCCGATGCCGGGCGCGCCGGGGATGTTGTCAACCGAGTCGCCCATGAGTCCCAACAGGTCTACGATCTGCGTGGGCTTGACGCCGAACTTGTTCTCGACCCAAGCCTCGTCGCACCACTCGACCGGCGGGACGGGCTCCTTGCGCTTCACGTTCTGCGAGTTGTTGCGCATGCAGACGATCCACGGGTCGCGCACGAGCTGCGTCATGTCCTTGTCGTTCGAGACGATGACTGCCTGAAGTCCCTGCTCGGCGGCCTGCACGGCGAGCGCGCCGATCACGTCGTCGGCCTCGAAGCCGGGGACGTTGAGGATGGGGACGTTGAAGGCTTCGCAGACGCGGACGATGTAGGGTATCTGCGACTCAAGCTCCTCGGGCGGCGCGACGCGGTTGGCCTTGTAGCCGACGTTCATCTCGTGGCGGAACGTGGGCACGCCCGACTCGAAGACGGCGGCGATGTAATGCGGCTTCTCGTCTGAGAGGAGCTTGCGGAGCATGCTGGTGAAGACGAAGACGGCCTGCGTCACCTGCCCGCGGCTGTTCGTCAGGGGCTCGCTGCGCCCGCCCATCGGCGCGAAGAACGCGCGGAAGATGTGCGAGAACGAGTCGATGAGAAAGACCCGCTCGGTCGGCTCTTTCGGCTTCGATTTTTTCGACGGCATGTGCCCCGATGATAAGGAATGACGGCGGCGGGTGACAAGCTACGGGCGTGCGCGCGTTCAGGCAGAAGCGCGTGAGCGCAACATTTGGCGGAAAGCGGCGGCGGCGGCGGTCTGTCCTTCAGTCTTACATTTCTTTAAGCACTGCGTGAAGTCTTCCGCCGTCAGAATCGGGAAGGCCACACTGGTTTGTACAGGCTCGTAATTTTCGCCCGCGAGTTTATAGAAGCGCATGGCTTCTCCGTCAAAGCGCCAGACTTCGGGCACGCCCAACGCGGCGTAGGTAGGCAGTTTATCGAGCGAGTCGCTGGTTATGTCAATCTCGATGGCCACGTCGGGCAGCGGGTCTATACTCAAATCAAACTCAAGATGGTCAATGACGGTTGTGGCGTTCCCGACGTAGTAACTCTCGTCTGGCTCGATCCCCTGCCCGAGACTCTTGCGCCGCAGAGTCGTTGCGCCTGTGGCTTCGACATTAACCTTCAACTCCTCTGCGAGGACTTGGGCTATTCTGCCGAAGAATAATTTATAGAATTCGTGCTTTCGGTTTGGGCTCACGACGATTAGCCTCCCGCGGTCGTAGCTCAGACGATGACCGGGAAGCATGTCCATCTGAGACAGAAGATTCTCGTACTCGTCCCAATCAATGTCGGGGAGTTCGAGCTTCGCGCCGGCGGGTAAGCGCTCGATGATGTCGAGATAGTTAGGGGTCTGTGTGCTCATGTTAGTTCAGCTTAGAGCCGATGCGGTTCATTATCTGCCCGCGGCGCTCGGCGGGCAAGAAGTTTGTGGGCGTGTGTGGCGTGTGTGCCACACGCGGCGGCCGGGTTTGTCGCCCGGGTGCCACAGGGCTGGGTGGCGTCGGTCGAAAGTGCCGGGGTTTTCGCGTGCAACGCGGGGGCACGGGCGTTGCTCTTATATTTTGCGTTCATTCATAAAGAGAGCGCCCCGCGCGCTCGGTAGCAGAAAGGTCTCAGACCTCGCTTTGATGAAACAGACGACCATCGCCGCGCCCGTCGAGACGAGCGGACTCGGGCTGCACACGGCCGTGCCCGTGCACCTGCGCCTGCGCTCCGCGCCGCCCGACACCGGGCACGTCTTCGTCCGCACCGACCTCGACGACTTCGAGATACCCGCCTCGGTCGAGTGCATCGCACACTGCTCCTACGCCACGACGCTGATGCGCACCGGCGTCATGCTCTCCACGGTCGAGCACCTGCTGTCGGCGCTGCGGGGCCTAGGCGTGGACAACGCCTACGTCGAGGTCGACAACCTCGAACTGCCGATCATGGACGGGTCTTCGGACGACTTCGCGGCGATGATTCTGCGCGCGGGGATTGTCGAGCAGCCGGCGGCGCGCAGGGGCCTGCGCGTGCGGCGGCGCGTCGAGGTCGAGCAGGGCTCGCGCCGCGTGTCGGTCGAACCGCTCGAAGGGTGGGAGATCGAGTGCATGATCGACTTCGCGCACCCGCTCATCGGGGTGCAGCGGATGACGTTCGACGCGCTCGACCCCGAAGCCTTCCTGCGCGAAATTTCGCCCGCGCGCACGTTCGGTTTCACCGAGGAGATCGAGGCGCTGCGGCGCGCGAACCTCATCCGCGGCGGCTCGCTGGAGAACGCCATCGTGCTCACGCCCGACGGGATGCTCAACGAGACGCCGCTCCGCAGCCCGGACGAGTTCGTCCGCCACAAAATCCTCGACATCGTCGGCGACTTCGCCCTCCTCGGGATGCCTCTGCTCGGCTTAGTCCGCGCCGAGCGCAGCGGCCACCTCCTCCACGCCGCGCTCATGTCGAAGCTGCTGCGCGACGAGTCGGCCTGGGAGATCGTGGACATGCCCGTCGGCGCGCGCATGGCCGTCGCCAGCTAACAGAACCGCGAGCGGTAGCGAGCGGGTCGGGGTTACTTCAGAGAGACCTTTGAAGTAACCCCGACCCGCTCGCTACCGCTCGCGGTTCGGTTAGCTGGCGACGGCCATGCGCGCGCCGACGGGCATGTCCACGATCTCCCAGGCCGACTCGTCGCGCAGCAGCTTCGACATGA
>JBEVJD010000379.1:0-10012 GCA_040510435.1 Pyrinomonadaceae bacterium
CCTGCGAACGCACACGCGCGCAGGCGCGTGGCTCGCGCGTGGACTCACCCGACCCCGGGCGCTCCATCACGACGACCCGAAACTCGCCCGAGAGGCGGTCGAGCACCGAGTGCGTAAAGACGCGCATCGAGGCACCCAGCCCGTGGATGAGAAGAAGCGTAGGCCCCTTGCCGCGTTCGAGGTAGTGGATGCGCGTGCCGCCGACCTCGACGAAACGACCCAGGGGCGGGAGGGCCGCGTTAATGCGGCGCGCGGTGTGGGACGTAAACAGGACGAGCGCGACGAGCACGCCGCCGAGGGCGAGTAGCCCGATGATGAGGGCGACCTGAAGCGTCATTTATTGACCCGCAGCGCGAGCACCTTCCAGTAGGAGACCGGCAGGACTCGCGCGATGATGGACAGGAGTTTGGCGTCGGAGCCGACGAGGACGCGGGACTGTCGCCGCTCGACGCCGCGGACAATCGTCTCGCCGGCTACCTCCGGGGGCAGCCGCAGCAGCTTCCGAAACTTCTCGCGTCGTCGCGCCACGTCCTCGTCGCTCACGCCGGCAGGGGCGCGCGCCTTCTCTGAGATTGAGGTGGCGACCCCGCCCGGGTGGACGACCGTGACCCCGACGCCGGAACCGTTCAGCTCGTGCCGGAGCGCCTCGGAAAACCCTCGCACCGCGAACTTGCTCGCCGCGTACGCCACCTGTTCGGGCGGCGCGACCAGGCCGAAGACGCTTGAGAGGTTCACGATGCGCGCGTCGCCGCTCGCGCACAGCAAGGGCAGGAAGGCGCGCGTCATGCGCACCACGCCCCAGAAGTTGATCTCGAACAGCCACTCGAAATCTTCTTCCGAGACCTGCTCGAACGTGCCGCCGACGGCGACGCCCGCGTTGTTGACGAGCAGGTCTACGCCCGCGTGCTCGGCCGCGACCGCGGACGGGAACGCGGCCACCGCGGCGCGGTCTGCAACGTCGAGGCGGCGGCAAGTCACGCGGACGCCGTGAACTCGCACAAGGTCGGCGGTGCCGGCCATCCCGGCTTCGTCAATGTCGGCCAACGCGAGGTTGCACCGGCGGCGCGCCAGGGACACGGCGATGGCCCGGCCGATGCCTCCCCCCGCGCCGGTGATGACGGCAGTCCGGCCCGCGAGCCGCATCCGCTCAGACATGCCCGGCCGCCTCCGCGCGGGCGCGACGCGCGGCCGTCGCCTTCCTAAACTCCATCGTGCCGTCGTCCACGCGGCCGTACCGCATCATCGAGAGGTCTCTCACGTAGTTCTGGTGCAGGCGCCACGGCGTCTTCGACCCCTGCCGCGGGAGCGTGTGCAGGGCGCGCCGGACGTAGCCCGAGGTGAAGTCGATGACCGGCTCCTCGCCGAGGTCGGGGTCGTTGACGCGCGGCGTGCAGACGGCGTAGCCGTGCCCGTCCATGTGGTTCAGGAGGCGGCAGACGTACTCGGCCGTGAGGTCGCACTTCAACGTCCACGAGGCGTTCGTGTAGCCGATGGCGAAGGCGAGGTTGGGGACTTCGCTGAACATCATCCCCTTGTAGACGAGCGTCTTCGGCAGGTCAACGGGCGCGCCGTCCACCAGGAGTTGCATCCCGCTGATGAGCTTCAGCACGAGCCCCGTCGCCGTCACGATGATGTCGGCGTCGAGGTGTTCGCCGGACTTGAGCCGCAGTCCGGTCTCGGTGAAGCTCTCGATGTGGTCGGTGACGACGGACGCCGCGCCCTCGCGTATCGCACGGAAGAGGTCTGCGTCAGGGACGAGGCACAGCCGTTGATCCCAGGGGTTGTACCGCGGCGTGAAGTGCCTGGAGTCGTACTCCTCGCCGAGTTGGCGCCGCACTCCCTTCGCCAACATCCGCTTGAAGAGTTCGGGACGCTTCCGCGCCAGATTATAGAAGAACATCCCGAGCAGCACGTTCTTCCAGCGCGTCAGCGCGTAGGCGGCGCGATCCGGCAGGCGCCGGCGAAACCAGTTGGCGATCTTGTCCTCGGCGGGGCGCGAGACGACGTAAGTGGGCGAGCGCTGGAGCATGGTGACGTGCGCGGCGCGCTCGGCCATCGCGGGGACGAGCGTCACGGCCGTGGCGCCGCTGCCGATTACCACCACGCGCTTGCCCGCGTAGTCGAGGTCTTCCGGCCACTTCTGCGGGTGCACAATCCGCCCGCGGAAGCGCTCCACGCCGGGCCACTCGGGCGTGTACCCGCTCTCGTAGTCGTAGTAACCCGTGCAGAGGTGGAGGAAGTTGCAAGTGAACCGGACGACGCTCTCACCGGGCTCAGTCTCGGCCTCCACCGTCCATCGCGCCTCTTCGGACGACCAGGAGGCCCGCCGAACGCGGTGGCCGTAGCGAATCATTTTGTCCACGCCGTACTCGGCGGCCGTCTCGCGGATGTAGTTGAGGATGGCGGGCCCGTCGGCGATGGCCTTCGGGTCGCGCCAGGGGCGAAACCTGTAGCCGAGCGTGTACATGTCTGAGTCGGAGCGGATGCCCGGGTAGCGGAACAAGTCCCAGGTGCCGCCCAGCGCGGCGCGCCCTTCGAGGATCACGAGGCTCTTCCCCGGGCACTCCATCCTCAGGTGGCAGGCCGCGCCGATGCCCGACAGCCCGGCCCCCACCACTAACACGTCCACGTGCTCCATGCTCGGCTCCCCAACCCTCCGTGACACATGCGGCGCGCCACTCACATTTGGTACTGAACACTACTAGCGGCCTTTGGCACTGTCAATTACCAGACAGGAGTCAAGCAGCCGGTCGTTACACGTGTCTGGAAACAGACGCGGCCGGCGACAGTTACAGATTCGAGCAGTTGGGCAGCGGGTTCACAGCCGTCTTACGGGTTGACGCCGAGGGGCTGTTGGAAGACTGCCCGGGGCTGTTCGAGCGCGTGTGGGCGGCTTAAAGATTCCGGCGGCCGCACATCCGACAACGGCGTGCGCCCGACCGCACGCACGACTGTCGTTATATCATTTTAGTACCTCGCGTCTGCCCGTCACCGGCCAGGTCATACGAGCCAATCACTCCGAGCCTTACCTCTGCCCCGCCCGGACGAGCTGCGCCCAGTCGAGTTCCGCCCAGTCAAGCTCCTCCTCCACGCGCTGGAACGCGGCGTCGCCGATGGTGCCGTCGTCCCGCAGCGCCACGAGGCGCCGCCGCTGTGCATCGGTCGCGGCCCGCACGACCGCCACGTCGGTTTCCACGCCGTCGGCGCACGCGGCAGCCGCCGATATAGTCGCCGCGTCCAAGGGCTTGATGTTGCTCGTCCCCGCGCCGTCGGCGGCGACTTCACCTTCCGCGCGGCGCAGTTGTAGTTCATAACGGTGCCGGACGAGCGCCGCGGTCTCGGCCCCCGGGCACACCGCGGCGGCCTCAAGCGCCGCCCGCAGAGCCTCGACGCGCGCGAGTCGCACCTCGCGTTCGACCGAGCCGTCGTCTTCGAGTCGCAGGTGAAACAGGAGTGGTCGCAGCGTCAACCCCTGAAGCACGAGCGTGCCGAGGGTGACGCCGAACGCCGTCGTCAGGATCAGGTCGCGGAAGGGAAAGTCGGTCGGCAAGGCGAGCGCGGCGGCGAGCGTCACCGTGCCGCGCATGCCGCACCACCCCACCACCCACGCGGCGCGCGCACTGAGCGCCACCGCGTCGTGCGGCCCCGCCGTCCCGTCCGGCCGCGGCCGACAGCGCCAGCGGCTGAACGCCGCCGCGCCCGTCACCCACGCGATGCGCGCGAGGATGACCGCGACGCACACCGCCGCCCCCACCGTCGCGTACCACGCCCCCGTCGCGCCGGTCGCGCGCTCTGCGATGGACTTGAGCTGGAAACCCACGAGGATGAACGCGAGCACGTTGAGGACGAAGACCGCGACCTCCCACACCGCGTACGAAGGGATGCGGATGCGCGCCGGCACAAGCGCGGGCGCGCGCCGCGCCGCCGCCATCGCGTAGACCACCATCGTGATGATGCCCGAGAGGTGAAGCTGCTCGGCCAGTATCCAGACACCGAACGTCCCGCAGAACTGGAACACGACCGCGGTCGCCACGTCGCTGATGCGCGCGTTCACGGCGAGGGTGATGCGCGCCAGCACGAATCCGAGGACGACGCTCCCCATGGTGACCACGAGCAGCGTCGGCAGTACGCTCCACCCCGAAAGGAAGCCCGTGAGCGTGGCGCCGACCGCGAGGCGATAGACGAGCAGCGCGCTCGCGTCGTTGAAGAGGCTCTCCCCTTCCAGAATCACGAGCAGCCGATGCGGCGGGCGCAGCGCCTTGAGCACTGTGGTGGCGGCAGCCGCGTCCGGCGGCGCGACGATGGCTCCGAGGGCGACGGCCGCGCCCCAGGGCATGTCCGGGACGAGCGCCTTGGCGACGAGCGCCACGACGGCGATGGTGAGCGCGACGGCTCCGAGGGCGAGGCTGGCGACGGCGCGCCAGTTCGCGCGCAGGTCGCGGGGCGAGGCGTCGAAGGCGGCGTCCAAGAGGACGGGCGCGACGAAGAGCGCGAGCGCCAACTCCGGGTCGAGCACGAGCGCCGGCACGCCGGGGATAAGCGCGAGCGCGGCTCCGGCGAGCGCCACCAGCGCCGGGTAGGGCGCGCCAACGCGCCGCGCCACGGCGGCGAGTGCGGCGCCGCCGAGCAGCATCGCGATGACGATCTCGAAGACTTGCATCGCCCCTCCAAGCCTATTGCGATTAGCAGTTGAGTGCAGCCGAGAGAGATTCAACACAGAGACACAGAGACACGGAGGCACAGCTTGTTGAGTGATAGCGCTTGAACCGTGCCTCTGTGCCTCCGTGTTGAAAGCTCACGCCGTAATGCACTCGAGTGATAAGCGCTCTAAGGAATTTACTCCGCCGTCATCGCCATGCGAAACTCGATGCTGATACCAAGACAATCCGGGTCATAAACTTTGCGGAAGGAGCCGCGTCAACTGGCAACGCTCTGATGCCGACTGCCACCGCGCACGAAGCGCCTGCCTGAGAGCATGCAGACGCGGCGTGTACGAGGGATAGCATTAATATTGCTTTTACAATCGAACTCGCTTAAGCCTGTCCCTGTTTGACATCACTTGCGGTCAGGCGCGAGAAGTCGTCCGGCGTATCAACGTCCACCTCGCCGCCCGGGAAGGGCAAGAAGTGCGACTCCGAACTGTGCCTCTTAATAACCTGCTTGGCGCCGGCCGCCCCTTCGAGTTGTGCCAGTTCGGCGAAGAGCGTCCTGCCGAACAACGCCGGCACGCCGAAGCCCCCGCCGTAAGTCGAGGCGACGACCGACCGTAGGGTGGCGCGGTGCGCCGCGACTAAGCCCGCGACGACTTCGGCCGTGACGTGAGGCTGGTCGCACAGCATAAGGACGACCGCGTCGGCCTCCGCGCCGGCAAGAGCCTCGACGCCCGCACGGACTGACGAAGCCATCCCGGTCTCCCAGTAAGGATTGAACACCTCCCGCACGTCGAGCCCTTCCAGCTCGCGTCTCGACAACTCGGCGTGCGCGCCCGTCACCACGATGACGGGACGGAGCCCCGCTCCCATCGCGGCCAGCGCCGCGCGCCTGAGCAGACTCTCGTCCCTGTATCGGAGAGTCTGCTTCGGGCTGCCCATGCGGGACGACGAGCCCGCCGCAAGGATTACCGCGGCGACGCCCGCCGAGTCGCTTTCGACCACTCTGGAAATAACCTCCGCGTCAGCCCTTGTCACTTTACGCCACCGCCACGGGAAGGGACTGCTGCTCCGTCAGGAAGACGCGCTCGCCGTCGCCCGGGTGGCCGTGAATTGAGCCCCGCCGCTCGCGCAACATCCCGCCGCGCCGCCCGTCCAGCACCGCGCGCATCTCCGCGACGATGGACAGCGCAATCTCGGCGGGCGAGTTCGCCCCGATGTCGAGACCGGCCGGAGAGTGAAGGCGTGCACCGTCCGCCTCGCCGAGACTGTACACATCGCCGCCCGCCGCCAACTCACACAGCATCCGCTCGGTGCGTTTGCGCGGACCCATGACGCCGATGTAGCGGGCGGGCGAGGCCAACAGGAACTTGAGCAGTTCGAGGTCGTGCGAGTAGTTGTGCGACATCAGCAGCGTCAGTGTCCGCGGCGTAATGCTCACCTGCGCGCCGACATCTTCGGGGCGCGAGAGGGTGACCCTGTCAGCCATCACAAACCGTGAACGACTGACGGGGCGGGCTTGCGGATCGACGACCTCCGTCTGCCATCCCAACCCGCGCGCGAGTTCGACGATCGGCAGTGCGTCATGTCCCGCCCCGAAGATGACGAGCGGGACGGGAGGCAGGAGCGTTTCGATGAATACTTTCACGGCGCCGCCATCCACATCACAGACGCGGGCACCCGATGTTTCCCCTCCGCGCGACAGCTCTCGCATCTCGCCTTCGAGCATAGCGGCCACACGGTCGCTCAACTTCTCGCGGCTGACTTCACCATCGTCGTTGATGAAGAGGCGTGCCCCGAGTTCGACGCGCCCCTCGACCAGCCCCGACTCTGACGGCGCATGTTGAAACACGGTCACGACCGACACGGGCGCGATGTCGGCTTGCGCCTCGCAGGAACGTCTCAGCGCCTCCACGTAGAGCGACCCTGCTACGAGCGGCTCTACCAGCACGCGCACGACGCCGTTGCAGCCGAGCCCCAGCCCCCAGGCCATCTCGTCGCTCGTCGAGGCGGTGTCGTATTCGACGAGCTTCGCCGCACCCCTCCGTATGACTTGCTTCGCGTGCTCGATGACGTCGCCCTCCAGGCAGCCGGCGCTGATCGTACCGGTACTGGTCCCGCCTTCGCAGACCAGCATCCGCACGCCCGGACGTCGGTAAGAAGACCCTTCGACGCTGACGACCGTCGCCAGGGCGCACCGCTCGCCCGTGCTCGTAGCCCCGTCGAACGCTTCGACTAAAGCCTTCACCTCGTTCATAAGCTCACCCCTCTTTACAGCAACTTGTCCGGCGTGATCGGCAATTCCCTGACGCGCCGGCCCGTGGCGTGGTAGACGGCGTTGGCGATGGCGGCGGGGATGCCGACCAGCCCCAGCTCGCCCATACCCTTGACGCCGAGCGGGTTGACGATCTTATCGTCCTCTTCAACGAATATCGTTTCGATGTCCAGAACGTCGGCGTTAACCGGCACGTGGTAATGCTGCAAATTCGGGTTCATGATGCGGCCGTACCGGTGGTCAACTTCAGTCGCCTCCTGCAAAGCCATGCTGATACCCCAGACGATGCCGCCTAGTTCCTGGCTGTGCGAAGTTTTCGGGTTCATGATCTTGCCGCAGGCCGACACTTCAATGACGCGCGTGACGCGGATGATTCCTAGATCAGGGTCAATTTTGACCTCGACGAATTGCGCGCCGTGTGCGCCGGTCGCGTATTTTTCTCTTTCGGGCGATGGTTTGGATTCGTGCACGTCAACCAGTTCGGTCAGATTGTTCCGCCGCATCAACTCGGCAATATCTACCGACCGTGACGGATCGTTATTGAATTGCAGCTTCCCGTCCAGCATCTCGATGTCTTCGATCTTTGCTGTTTTGAAAATCGAAGCCGCGTCCTTGTTAGCCAGGTCCATCAGTTTCCGTCGGATGTTTTGCGCGGATTCGTAAATCGCCGTGCCGACGCTTGCCGTGGTAAACGAGCCGCCCTGCACGGGAGCCCGCGGGAACTTCGTGTCGCCGAGTTCAAACTTCACCTTTTCGATTGGCAGACCAAGAAATTCGGCGGCGATTAAAGTCATCACCGTGTAAGTTCCCGGTCCGATGTCCGACGTGGCGCTTGCGACGTGCGCCGTGCCATCGGCTCTAAAGGCGATGCTCGCCGACGCCGGGTTCTGAAATGCGCCCCAGGTTCCGGTCGCCATGCCCCAACCGACAAGCAGCCTGCCGTCCCGCATCGAACGCGGTTCGGGGTTGCGTTTCGACCAGCCGAACTTTTCCGCGCCGAGCCGGTAGCATTCCCTGAGCGCCTTGCTTGAATATGGTTTTCCGCTGTCCGGGTGAACATCCGTGAAGTTGACCAGCCGCAATTCCACCGGATCCATTTTGAGTGCATACGATAGTTCGTCCATCGCGCATTCGAGTGCGAACATGCCGCTGACGGCTCCCGGCGCACGCATCGACTCGGGAGTCGATAAGTCGGTTTTGACGATCATGTTCGGCGTGTCCGCGTTCGGGCAGGCATACAGCGGGCGCGTGAACTCCGTCGTCCCGTCCGTCCAGTCTTTGAAGGTCGAAGCATTTTTTACTGCTTCGTGAATCATCGCCGTCAGCTTTCCGTTTCTTTCCGCCCCGAGCGCGACCTTCTGCCATGTATAAGGACGATACCCGTGACCCGTGAACATTTGCGTTCGCGTATAAAATAATTTCACGGGACGCTCTAGTTCGCGTGCCGCCGATGCGACAAGTGCCGGATAATAATTCGGCCTCAGAGACGAGCCGAACGCGCCGCCGACGAAAGGAGAAACAACGCTGATATTTTCAGTTGAGATGTTAAAAGCCGCGGCCAGATGATCTCGGACGGCGTTCACGCCCTGCGTTTTATCGAAGATGGTCAGTTTGTTGTTTTCCCAGAAGGCGATGGCGCCGTGTGGCTCCATCGGGTTGTGATGCTCCATCGGAATCGTATAGACGGCTTCGATTTTAACCGGCGCGGACTTCATCGCTTCGACCGGATTGCCTCGCGCCTTCGGCGCCCCCCGGGGCGGCACATAAGCCTTACCCAACACATCTTCCACACGGGTCACGGACTTTTCTTCGTTGTAAGTCGCCTTCACGAGACGCGCGGCGTAACGTGCCTGCTCGAATGTTTCCGCAAGCACGAGCGCAATCGGCTGCATGTTATAAACGATCTTGTTCGATTGGAGCGCGGGAAAAGGATTCATGACGCGCTGCGCGCTGGTCGCGGGGTCTAGTCCGCAGAACGCCGTCGCCGCAAGTTTCGGGTAATTCTCGTGCGTGAAGATGCGAATCACGCCGGGCGCGCGGCTCGCCTCCGTCGTATCAATAGATCTGACCGTGCCTTTGGCGATAGTACTCATTACGAGAAATCCGGTGGCGAGATTTGGCACCTTGAACTCGGCTGCGTATTTCGCCTTACCCGTAACTTTCGCTACGCCATCCACGCGGCTCATCTCTTTCCCGATGTATCTCGCCATCACTTTTTAACCTTCCTTGATCTAGGCCGCGCTGCCAGTTATAGCTCTTTGCAACGCGGGAACAACACGGTTTCCGAGTTCGACTTGATAGCCGTTATGCTCAAGCGGTTGCACATCTTTCAGGACTCTTCGGCAGCCGCTCGACAAGTTTCTAACGCTTCGACTAAGCCCTCACCTCGTTCATTGGCTCCCCTCTACAGCAGCTTGTCCGCCGTGATTGGCAATTCCCTAATGCGTCTGCCGGTGGCGTGGAAGACGGCGTTGGCGATGGCCGCGGGGATGCCGACCATCCCCAACTCGCCCATGCCCTTCACCCCGAGCGGGTTCACGACCTTGTCGTCCTCCTCGACGAACAACGTCTCGATCTCGTGGACGTCCGCGTTGACGGGCACATGATAATGCTGGAGGTTCGGGTTCATGATCCGGCCGTAGCGGTGATCGATTTCGGTCGCCTCCTGCAGCGCCATCCCGATCCCCCAGACCACGCCGCCGATCTCCTGACTGTGCGACGCCTTCGGGTTGATGATCTTGCCGCAGGCCGTCACCTCGATGGCGCGCGTGACGCGAATGTTCCCGAGGTCGGGGTCAACCTTGACCTCGACGAACTGCGCGCCGTGCGCCATCGTCGCGTACTTCTGTCGCTCCGGCGAGGGCCTCGACTCGAAGGTCTCCGTGACCTCGTTGAGGTTGTTCCGCCGCATCAGGTCGGGGATGCTGACTGACTTCGACGGGTCGCTCTTGAGCCGCAGCCGGCCGTCGAGCATCTCCACGTCCGCGGCGGCCGTCCCCTTCAGCGGCGAGCCCGCGTCCTGGTTCGCCAACGTCAGCAACTTGGCGGTGACGGCGAGGGCCGCGCCGTGCACGGCCGAGCCGACGCT
>JBEVJD010000380.1:0-4913 GCA_040510435.1 Pyrinomonadaceae bacterium
CCTGCTTCGCGACCTCCTGCACGGGGCAAGCCTCTCGCAGGAGGTCGAAAAAGCTCCCGGCGGTTGGCGCTCGGAAACTCCGGGCCGGAAGACAGCCGCGGCGGGGAGGGCGACCGACGGCGAAGGCGAGGACAGGAAGGCTCAGACAAGACCGCGGAGGTTCGCCGCCGGCGAGCTTGAGAACATCGTCGCCATGGCGCGGCGCGAAGACCCCGCGCGCCGCTACGCCTCCGCCGGCCAGCTCGCCGAAGACGTGCTGAGGTCTCTGGACGGCCGTCCCGTTCTCGCGCAGAAAGACTCTTTCACCTACCGCGCGGGGAAGTTTGTCCGGCGCAACCGGCTCGGCGTGGCGGCGTCGGCCGTCGTGCTGTTGACGCTGGTGGGCGGCGTCATCGCCACCGTCTGGCAGGCGAGGCGCGCGACGGCTGAACGCGACCGGGCGCGGGTCGAGGCAGCCAAGTCGGCGCGCATCAACGAATTTTTGCAACACGTCCTCGGCTACTCGCAGGTGAGCTGGCACTCCCCGAACCCGCAAAAGACGAACGTCTCCACCATCGCGGAAGCGCTCGACGTGGCCAGCCGCCGCGCCGAGCAGGAGCTGGCCGACCAACCCGAAATCCTCGCCGCCGTGCAGTTCACTCTCGGCCAATCCTACTCTGGGCAGGGGAAGTTGGATGTGGCCGCGCAGCACGTGCGTTCGTCTCTGGAGAACCGCCGCAGGGTGCTCGGCCCGGAGCACCCAGACACGACCCAGAGCATGGCAGCTTTAGCAGAACAATTGGTCTATCAGGGTAAATATGCTGAGGCCGAAACGTTGTCGCGCGAGGCGGTGGCCATCTACCGGCGCGCGCGCGAGCGCGGCGACGTGAACCTGAGGTGGTTCGCCATAGCCCTCAACGTGCTCGGGGTATCTATGAGCTACAGGGGAGACGCCCCGGCCAGCGAAGCCCTGCTCCTCGAAGCGGTAGAGGTGGGCGCAAATCTCTCCGGGCAGGAACGCGGCATGATCGCCACCATTTATAGCAACGTCGGCATCCAGCGCGGCAATCAGGGCGACATCGAGGGGGCGGTGAACTACCTTCAAAAATCCATCGAGGAGATGCGTCGCTTACCGGACAAGCCGGTCTCGAATATAGCCAACACCCTCAGCAACCTCGGCAGCTTTATGACGATTCAAGGAGAGTACGAGCGGGCTGAGGCTCTATTGCGCGAGGCGCAGGACTTGAACCGGCAGACGGTCGGCGAGAAACACCTCTTCACCATCATGTCGATCATCTACCTCGCGGACAACTACTGCGAGCAGGGCAACTTCAGCCAGGCACTGGAGGAGATCAACCGGGCGCTCGCCCTTCAGCGCGAAACTCTCAAGGAGGGGCACATTGACTTCGCGCGTTCGTGGACGATCCTCGGGAAGATTCTGACCCGCACGGGCCAGTTCGCCAGCGGCGAAGAACACTTGCGCCGCGCGCTCGACCTCCGCGTCAAGACGCTTAAGCCCGGTCACTTGGCTATCGCCGGGACGCAGGGCGCGCTCGGCGAATGCCTGACGGCGCAAGGACGCTACGCAGAGGCAGAGCCTCTGCTTAACGACAGTCACAAGGCGCTCGAAGCGAGCCTCGGCGGGCGCGACCCCAGGACACAGAAGGCACTCCGCCGTCTCAACGCACTCTCCGAAGTCAGGCAGAAGCCGCCGCCGCAGTAAGCTTCCAAGCCGACTTAGCTCGCCAACTACCTGCAAGCCTCGCAGATTTACCAGAAGAGCGACCCGGCGCGCTCGGTCGCCATCCTCACCAAGGCGCTGACTGTAAAGCCGGGCGGCCCTTCACCTTTGAGGCGGCGTGTGGTTACTGACCGAACCTCTTGCGGTACTCGTCCGCGACGATGAAGGCGCGGATCATCTCCGACCGCTTGATGCGCTCGAACGCCGTGGCCTCCAGCCGCGCGTCCTCGCCCGCCAGCGTGAACGAGTCCATCTTCTGGAGCCAGAAGTCATACCCGCTCATGTCGGAGTCGGGCGCGTCGTCCGGGTCGCGGCGCAGGAAGCCGAAGTATTCGACCAGCACGAAGCCCGGGTTGTAGAGCCGGTTGTAGACCGACCCTGTTTCGAGCGCCGCCACGAGAGCCGCGGCGCGACCCTGCGCGTTGCCGACGCCGTAGGCCGTGACGACCGCCCCGCGCTCGGCCGCGGTTGGTGCCGCGCCTGCGTGCTGGAACAGCCTGTCGGCGAACGCGCCGGCCTCCATGCCGTCGGGCAGCAAGGTCTTGAACTCGACGCTCTCGACCATCTGCTCGGCGAAGGCGCGCCTCTGGTCCGAGAGTCGCTGCTGCCAGTCGCCCGTCCCGACCTCGACACCCTGGCCCACGGCGTTGAGGTCGCGCATGAACTCCTCGTACTGCGGACGGCGGTTCAGCCCCGCCTCGTAAGCCCTGTAGACGAAGTAGCCGGTCTGCTGGAACTCTATCGAGAGGAAGAAGGCCGCCGCCACGTCGTGCCGCTTCGTCCCGACGCACGACTGGTCTGCGCCGCAGCGGGTGATGCCCTCCGCCCAGAAGGCTTGGCCGGCGGGGTCGGGCTGGCGGTGGAGGAAGTCGTGGTAGTTCTGGCAGACGAACGTGGACGCGTCGTCGAGCGGGTTGGTCTGCGAGTCAACGGTCTCGTTGTCCTGGATGTTGAGCGTCGTCGTCGCGGGGCTGCCTAAGCCCGCCCCGCGCGGGTTCGAGAGCGTGGCCGAGAGGTTCTCCGTCCCCTCGGCGAAGCCGTCTTCGGTAATCAGGATGGTGATCTCTTTGGCGGTTTCACCCTTGGCGAAGATGAGTTGGCCGCTGAAGAAAGCGCCGCCTGACTGCGCCGCGAAGGCCGGACCGGAGTGCGCCGGAGCGGACGACTGTGGTAGCAGCGTGCCGGCGACGTAGGTGAAGTCGGTCTTCTGCCTGGCCGTACCTTCCGAGACGGTGTAGTCAACGGCGACGGCGCCTGCGGGCGAGCCGGACAGCGTGACGGTCAAAGTCGCGGGCACGCACCCTTCGGTAACGGAGAAGGTGGCGGAGCTGAACTGCACGGTCGCTTGCGAAGGTGTCGGGCTAGGAGTAGGTGTCGGCGTGGGCGTGGGTGTCGGGCATGATGGAATCGGGCCGGGTGCCGGCGCGGCAGTCGTGTCGTTAATTTTACTGATGAATCCGTCTCTTGAGGTGTTGTTGATAGCTCCGTCAAATGCTCCGGTCGTGGTCGGAAAATCGGATGACAAGGTATCGCCCGCCACGTAGATGTCGCCGGCCGCATCGAGCGCTATGCCTGTCCCCGATTCGTCGGATGCGCCTCCAAGAAACGTTGAGAGGATGAGTGCGGTGCCTGGGCTGTTGAGTTTCGTCACAAAGGCGTCGCTCCCGCCGTTAAATGTAGTATCGAGCGCGCCGGACGTGACGGGAAAATCAGACGAAGTTGTGATGCCTGTCACATATGCATTGCCGTCGGAATCGACAGCGATGCCCCCGCCGGCATCGGATGTGCCGGAGTTACTTACCCCGCTCCCGCCGAGGTACGTTGAATAGACGAGCGCAGTGCCGGTGGGGTTGAGTTTGCTTACGAACGCGTCCTCCAATCCCGAGAGGGTTGTGTCGAACGACGCTCCACATGTCGTGGGAAAGTCCGTTGACCGGGTAATGCCCGTCACATAGGCGTTACCCTCCGCATCGACGGCGATGTCACTGCCGGAATCAACTCCGCTCCCGCCAAGAAAGGTCGAATAAAGCAGACCCGAGCCATCAGCGTTAAATTTTGTGACGAAGCCGTCGAAGGCGCCGCCGCTATACGTCGTATCAAACGCCCCCGGTGTAGTTGGGATATCGCTCTCGGTAAACCCCGTTACTATCGCATTCCCCGCGGCATCGAGTGCCATTCGGGAACTATTATCATTATTTGCTCCACCAAAGAGAGTCGAATAGACGAGGCTTGAGCCATTCGGGTTGAGCTTCGTGACAAACAGATCGAGGCTGCCGGCGTTCGTTCTGGCGAAAGCGCCAGCCGTCGTTGGGAAGTCGGAGGAGGCTGATACTCCGACAACGTAAGCATTTCCCGATGAATCAACCGCGATGTCAGTGCCGCGAGAAAGACCGGCAGACGAATGATGGGGTCCCTTAAGCCAGGTCGAATAGAGGATGTTTGAGCCATTCGCGTTAAGCTTGGTGACGAAGCAGCTAAGGTCATTAGCCGCGAAACTAGTGGTGTCGAAAGCGCCCGGTGTGGTTGGAAAATCAAGGGATTGCGTTTGTCCCGTCACGTAGGCGTTTCCGGCCGGATCGACTGCAATTCCTAATGCCTGGTCGATCGAATTACCGCCGAGATAGGTCGAGTAGATCAGGCCAGAACCGGTCGAGTTGAGCTTCAACACGAATACATCGCGGCCCCCTCCAATGGTCGTGTCGAAGGCACCGACGGTCGTTGGAAAGTCGGTGGAGAAAGTTGTACCCGTGACGTACGCGTTGCCAGCAGAATCAACTGCTATGCGTGGGGATTGTTCGATGGCGCTGCCGCCGAAGAAGGTTGAGTAGACGAGCGTGGGATCGATGACCAGCGCCCGGCTCCGGTCATACTCTCCGACCTCGAACCCGACCTGCCCGCCATCCCTCAATGCATACCGGCTCTCGACCTCTCTCCGCCCTCCGCCCGCCGTCTCCTGGTACGTCACCGGCGCGTGCTGCCGAACCGTCTCCTCACCCACACGCAACAGCAGATCGCCCGTCCCCCCATCCACCTCCACCGTCTCGGCGCCCGCAAACTCCAACGCAATCGTTCGCGCGTCTCTGCCCGGCGCGACCACAAAGTCATATTCCAACCTTCGCTGGTTGCCGTAATAGACCACGTCTATGCCCGGATAGACTTCCGCGTAGCGCACGCGCCCGAAGGTCGGGACATC
>JBEVJD010000381.1:0-3579 GCA_040510435.1 Pyrinomonadaceae bacterium
GCGCTCAGCTACAGCACAGACCTCTTCGAGCGCGCGACGGCCGAGCGCATGGCACGCCACTGGCGCCGCGCACTCGAAGCCTTCGCCGTCGAGCCCGACCGCCGCCTGCATGAAGTCGAACTGCTCGCAGACGGCGAGCGCCGCCTGCTGCTCCGCGACTGGAACGCGACGGGCGTCGAGTGGGACAGCGACTCGCTGACCGGGCTGTTCGAGGTGCAGGCCGCGCGCACTCCCCACGCCGTCGCCGTCGAGTTCGAAGGCGGCCAGTTCAGTTACGCCGAGCTGAACGCGCGCGCCAACCGTCTGGCTCATCACCTGCGCTCACTGGGCGTCGCCCCGGACTCGCGGGTCGGCGTCTGCGCCGAGCGCGGCCCCGAGATGGTGACGGCCGTGCTCGGCGTGCTCAAGGCCGGCGGCGCCTACGTGCCGCTCGACCCGGCCTACCCGGCCGAGCGCCTCTCCTTCATGCTTGAGGACGCGCAGTGCGCCGTGCTGCTTTCGACCGAAGGCGTCGCCCCGCGGCTCCCGCCGACGGGCGCGCGCCTCGTGCTGCTCGACGCCGAATGGCACGCCATCGAACGCGAGAGCGCCGAGAACCCCGCCCCCACGGCCTCTCCCGACAACCTCGCTTACGTCATCTACACCTCGGGCTCGACCGGCAGGCCGAAGGGCGTGGCGATGACGCGCCGCGTGCTCCACAACGTCGTCCGCTGGCAACAGACCTCGCTGCCCACGCCCGCGCGCACGCTCCAGTTCGCCTCGCTGAGCTTCGACGTTTCGTTCCAGGAGATGCTGACGACTTGGTGCGCGGGCGGCGCGCTGCTGCTCGTGGACGAGGGCTTGCGGCGCGACCCCGACGCCATGCTCCGCTTCATCACGGAGCGTCAGGTCGAGCGCCTGTTCGCGCCCTTCGTCTACCTGCAACATCTCGCCGAGGCGTACGCCGCGGGCGGGCCGACCCCTGCGTCGCTGCGCGAGTTGGTGACGGCCGGCGAGCAGTTGGAGGTCACGCCGCAGATAGCGCGGCTGTGCCGCGACGCACGGTGCCGCCTGCACAACCACTACGGCCCGTCCGAGACGCACGTCGTCACGTCGCACGAGCTGCGCGGCGAGGTCGAGTCGTGGCCCGCGCTGCCCCCCATCGGGCGGCCGGTCGCCAACACGCAGGTCTACGTCCTCGACGCCGGACTGCGCCCGACGCCCGTGCGCGTCGCGGGCGAGATGTACCTCGGCGGCGAGCACGTCTCGCGCGGCTACCTCAGCCGCCCCGGCCTGACGGCCGAGCGATTCATCCCCGACCCGTTCTCGCCGGAGCCCGGGGCGCGCCTCTACCGCACGGGCGACCTCGCGCGCTACCTCGACGGCGGCGAGATCGAGTTCCTCGGCCGCGCCGACACGCAGGTCAAGGTGCGCGGCTTCCGCGTCGAGTTAGGCGAGGTCGAGGCCGCGCTCTCTAAACACCCGCAGGTGATTCACGCCGTCGTCGCCGCGCGCGGCGAAGGCGCGGGCGGGCGGCGCCTCGTGGCTTACGTCGTCGCGGCCGAGGGCTGGAACGCTTCGGGCGGCGAGCTGCAACGTTGGACGCGGGAGCGGCTGCCCGACTACATGACGCCGTCGGCGTGGGTCTTCCTCGACAAGGTGCCGCTGACGCCGAGCGGCAAGATTGACCGCCGCGCGCTGCCCGACCCGGGCCGCGCGGGCGCGGACGACGACCACTCGTACGCCGCCCCGCGGACGCCCGCCGAAGAGGTGCTGGCTGCCGTCTGGGGTCACGTGCTGGGGCTCGAACGCGTCGGCCGCCACGACGACTTCTTCCTGCTCGGCGGGCACAGCCTGCTCGCCACGCGCGTCGCCTCGCGCGTCCGCGACGCCTTCCGCGTCGAGCTGCCCGTGCGCGCCGTCTTCGAGACGCCGACGCTCAAGGCGCTCGCCGCGCGCGTCGAGTCGCTGATGCGCGCGGGCTCCGACGCCGACGCGGACGGCCCGCCGCTCGCGCGACTTGAGGGTGCGGCCGAGGCGCCGCTCTCTTACGCGCAGCAGCGTCTCTGGTTCCTCGACCAGCTCTCGCCGAACTCGAACGCTTACAACCTGCCGGCGGCCATGCTCCTCGACGACGGCGTCAACGCCGCCGCGCTCACGCAGGCGCTCTCCGAGGTCGCGCGCCGCCACGAGGCTCTGCGTACGACCTTCGCGTCCGTCGAGGGCGAGCCGAGACAGTTAATCAACCCGCCCGCGTCCCTGAAGGTCAGGCTGGCCGACCTCCGCCGGCTCGGCGAGGCGTTGCGCGAGGCGGAGGCCGAGCGCCTGCGCGCCGATGACGCGTTGCGCCCGTTCGACCTCGCGGCCGGGCCGCTGCTGCGCGTCACGCTCGCGCGGCTCGACGGCGGCCGCTACCTCCTGCTCGCGTGCATGCACCACATCGTCTCGGACGGCTGGTCGATGGGCGTCCTGATGCAAGAGGTCGAATCGCTCTACGAGGCTTACGCCGCGGGCCGGCCGTCGCCGCTCGAAGAGCTGCCCGTGCAGTACGCCGACTATGCGCGCTGGCAGCGCGAGCGACTGCAAGGCGAGACGCTGCGGCGCGAGGTCGAGTACTGGCGCGCTCAGCTCGACGGCGCGCCCACTCTGCTCGAACTGGAGACCGACCACCCGCGCCCGACCTTGCGGACACCGCGCGGCGCGCAGCACGCCGTCTCTTTCTCGCCCGAGTTGTCACGCGCGCTGCGCGAGTTCAGTTGGCGCGAGGGCGCGACGCCCTTCATGGCTTACATGGCCGCGTTCCACGCGCTGCTCCACCGCGCCACGGGTCAGGAGGAGATACTCGTCGGGACGCCCGTGGCCGGGCGCGGCCGTTCGGAGCTTGAGCCGCTGGTCGGCTTCTTCGTCAACATGATTCCGGTCAGGGGCAGCTTCGACGGCGGGACGAGTTTCCGCACGCTGCTCGGGCAGGTCAGAGAGGCGACGCTCGCGGCGCAGGCACACGGCGAGTTGCCCTTCGACCGCCTCGTCGAAGAGTTGCAGCCCGAGCGCGCGCCGGGACGCAACCCCGTCTTCCAGGTCGTCCTCGCCTTCCAGCCGGCCGAGACTTTGAACCTGAGCATGGCGGGCGTGAGCGCGCCTTCGGGGCCGCCGCTCAGCTCTGACGCCAAGTTCGATCTCGAAGTCTACCTGTGGGACACGCCGGCCGGCGTCACCGGCGCGTTGACCTACAGCCCCGAACTGTTCGAGCCCGAGACCGTCGCGCGCATCGCCACGCGCTTCGAGCGAATGGTCGCGCGCGCGCTGGCCGAGCCCGACGCGCCGCTCTCGCGCCTGCCGCTCACCGACGAGGCCGAGCGCCGCCGCCTCGTCGAGGAGTGGAACGACACGGCCGTCCCCTTCCCCTCGGACTCCTGCCTTCACGAAGTCTTCGAGCGGCAGGCGTCCGAGACGCCCGACGCCGTGGCCGTCGAGTTCGAGGGCGAGCAGTTGTCCTACCGCGGGCTGAACCGTCGCGCGGACGAGCTGGCGCGACGCCTGCGTCGTGCGGGCGCCGACGCCGAGTCGTTCGTCGGCGTGATGCTTGAGCGTTCGGCCGAG
>JBEVJD010000382.1:0-16923 GCA_040510435.1 Pyrinomonadaceae bacterium
TCGGGCTCGATGAGGTTGCAGATGGCGACGTGCGCGGCGACGCGCTGCGGCGTGACGCGCGACTGCGCGACCGTGCGCGTGTAGATGTCCGCGCCCGTGGGGCGTTCGGGCAGGTTGCTTTCGGCTTCGGACAGGACTTCGAGGAAGGCTTCGACGGGCGGCGCGAGGCCGAGCGCTTCCATCGTCTCGACGACGCGGCCGGCGTAGCGGAGGGTCTGGACGGTCTCGATGCCCGAGATGTCGTTGAAGAACCACCCGCAGCTCGTGTACATCGTGAGGGAGGCGCGTTGAGCTTCGAGGAGCGCGAGCGCGCGCACCTTCTCGTCCTCGTCGAGGCGGCGCCCGGCGTGTCTCGACAGGAACTCTTCGCGCCGCGCAGGGCCGCCGGGGCCGAGCAGTTCGACGTACTCGTCGCGCGCGGCCCAGGGGTCGCGCAGGAGCCGTGCGCCCGCCTCCTCGAACTTGGGCGCGAGGTCGTCGCGCAGAAGGTCGAAGGCGGCGCGCAGCGGCGCGCGCCAGCACTGGTTCCAGCCGCCGGGCGCCGAGGCGTTGCAGCCGCAGTCGCGCGTCCAGCGACCCAAACCGTGCGCGCAGCTCCAGGCGGTGCCCTCGCCGTTCGGGCCCGGTTGGATGAGAACTTCGTGTTCGGGCTCGTGTCCGTCGAGGAACTCGCCGTAGTTCGTCACGCGCAGCCCGTGGCGCGCGGCCTCGACCTCTAAAGCGTAAGCGATGCAGCGGTCGCCGAAGCGGAAGTGGTGGCCGTAACTCTCGCCGTCGGTCGCCACGTTCACGATCTGCGCCCCGCCGCGCGCCGCGCGCGCGCACGCCGCGAGCAGGCCGTGGCTCGACGCCAGCAGCCCCTCGAACGCGATGCCGCGCGCGATCTGCCCGTTGTAGAAGAAGACGGCGATGGAGCGCCCCGAGCCGTCGGGGTGAAAGTATCTGTAGGGGACGGTCGTGTCTATGCGCGCGTCGGAGACGTTTTGCCATGTCTCGGAGCCGAGCGGCCGGACGGCCTCGGCCTGATAGGGCGAGAGGATGACGTAGCGCAGTCCCTCTTCGATGAGTGCCGCGAGCGTCGCGTCGTCGCAGGCCGTCTCGGGGAGCCAGAGCGATTCGGCCTCGCGGCGGTAGCGGCGGCGGAAGTCGGCGAGCCCCCAGCGTATCTGCGTGCGGCGGTCGCGCTCGTTGCAGAGCGGGAGGATGGCGTGGTGATACCCTTGCGCGATGGCGTTGCCGTGGCCGTCGTGGCGCAGGACGCTTAAGCGGTCGGCCTCGATGATTCGCGCGTAGGTCTCGGGCTGGCGGCGTTCGAGCCAGTTGAGGAGCGTCGGGCCGAAGTTGAAGCTGAGGCGCGCGTAGTTATCGACGACGCGCTCGACGCGGCCGTGCGTGTCGCTGATGCGGGCGAAGGCGTTGGGGCGGTAACACTCGGCGTGGATGCGCTCGTTCCAGTCGTGGAAGGGCGAGGCGCCGGGCTCGCGCTCGACCAGTTCCGTCCAGGGGTTCTCGCGCGGAGGCTGGTAGAAGTGGCCGTGAATGACCAGCGCGGTCGTCATCTATAGGGCTTGCTCCGTCGGCTGATGGGGAAGTCGGATTTAACCTATCACGAATCGCGCGAGAGTCAAATTCAGGGCAGGAAGTGAAAAGGCGGAGGCGCCAAACGCCTCCGCCTTCAAACGGACGAACTGAAGCTTAAGTCTTAGCGCTGGGCGACCAGAGCCTCTTCCCGGTTGATGCTCTTGAGCGTGATGTCGAGCGAGCCGATGTCGTGCGAGAGGCGCGCCTTGACGGGGACGTGGCGCGCGTCGCTAGTCACCCAGATGGACATCTTGCCCTTGCCCTCTTCGATGGGGCGGCCGGGCCCGAACAGCTCGATGTCCACGCGGACGACATCGACCTTGCCGAGCACGCTCTTGAGCTTCTTCTTCTCGGCGACGACCGTGGCCGGCACCTGGAAGACGCGCCCCGAGTCGCTGATGGCGATGTTGAAGGTCTGTCCCGGCGTGAGCGGCTGCGTGCGCAGGAAGTAGATGGCCGAGACGATGTCCTGCGTCGGCCCGTGGAGCACGGCCGTAATCACGCGCGGCGCGGCCTGCGCGTTGTTCGGGTCGCGCTCCGTGAACTCGACGGTCTTCGACTGCTGGTCGAAGACCGTCTCGCTCGTGCGGACGCGCTTGCCCTGCTCCTCTTTTCTAGAGGTGCGCAACGCGTAGAAGTCGTTCGGCTCGACCTGCGACTCAGCGTGGAACTTGAAGCTCATCCCGAACAGCTTCGTGAAGAAGCCCTTCGACGTAACGTCGGTCGTCAGCACGAGCGGCGCGGGCGCGGCGTCCTGACCCTCGCCCTCGACGGTGACGTTCGAGGCCGTCGGCCGCTGCGCCTTGAAGCGCAGCTCGGCGATGTTGATGCCGCGCAGGATGGCGCGCGTGAACTCGCCCTCGTAGACCAACTCCTCCGACGGGCTGAAGGGCATCGCGGCCGGGGGGCGCGGTAGTGTACGCTCTTTGGGCGTGTCCTTAGCCAGTACGACCGAAGAGAGTACAACGGCAAAAACGAGCGCCGTAGCTGTCGTGACGGTGATTTTGGACAGAATTCTGCGAGGCATAGCGTACAACCTTCCTCCAACCCTTATTTTCGTGTGCTTGTTCAGGTCAGAAAGCCAGAACTGCCTTCAGCCATAGCACGCCCCATGCCACGAGCAGACCCAACGCCGCGCGGTACTCACGATAACGCAGGTAGAGAGACGGGTCGAACCTGACGGCCGAGCCTTCGCCCGCCCTGTAAGGCGTCGGGCGCGGGAAGAGGAGAGGCACGGCCGACGCGTATTGCTTGTACTCCTCGCCGAACATCTCGGCCAGAGTCGCAGCTTCGACGCGCATCACAGGCCAGTAGATGCCCAGGAACAGCGACGCGAACAGCCCGCCGAGGATGAGGAAGAGCAGCAGGCTCGAAGAGGCCGCGACCGTAAAACCCAGTCCCAGAATAAAGCTGCCGAGGTAGAGCGGGTTCCGCGTGTGCGCGTAAGGCCCGGAGACCGCCAGCCGCGCGTTCTTGCGTATGTGCCCCGAAGCCCACGCGCGTATGGCGAGCCCGACGAGCGCCACCGCGCCGCCGATAAACAGGGAGCGCCGGTCGGGTCTGGCCAGCACGATGAAGATCGCCGCGCAGACGAACCCGAGCGGGACGCGCCAACGCTGCACCCACGTCCCGCCCCTACGCGCCACCGATACGCACCTCGACCCCCGCGGAAATTTTTTCGGCCCGGCGCAGCCTCTCGCCGACCGCCGCCGCGACCCTCTCGACGCCGATCTCCATGCAGACCCACTGCGAGCACGTGCGGCGGTGGCAGTCCGTGCGGCAGCCGATGTCCAGACGCTCGACGCAGATGTCGTCTTCACGCGGCGAGCCGTTGCGCCACCACTCGGTCGGCCCGAAGAGTCCGACGACGGGCGCGCCCGCTGCGACCGCGAGGTGCGTCGGGCCCGTGTCGCCGCCGACGTAGACGGCCGCTTTGCGGGCCAGCGCGTAGAAACCTTTCAAGGAGGGCGACGCGGCAGTCGCCGCGCCCGCGCGGCTCGAAGCGACGACGCGCTCTGCCAGCTCGCGCTCGCCGGGGCCGTAGGTGACGACCGAGCGCAGTCCGTGCTTGACCAGCAGCGAGTCGGCCAGCTCGCCGAAGCGCGCGGCGTCCCAGAGCTTCGTCGGCCAGCCGCCGCCCGGGTTCAAAATCGTGAATCTTTCTCCGACCATTTGGACGACCTCGTCGGCCTCGCGCTCGTGCGCGGGCGAGACGTGGACGGGGAACTCCAGAGAGTCGGCGGCCGTCGGCAACTCGACCCCGAGCGCGCCCGCGGCGAGCGCCAGATTTTTTCCGATGACGTTGAGGCGCGCGGGGACTCTGACCGTCTCCGTCAGGAGGAGACGGCCGGCCGGCTCGCGCAAATGCTCGCGCGCGAAGCCCACCCGACGCCGCGCGCCGGAGAGCCTCGAAACAAGTGCAGATTTGAGTAACCCTTGAAAATCTATGGAAAGGTCGAAGGGTGAGGCGCGTAACCGCCGCAACTGCCGACGCGTTGCCGGCAGCGTCTCCCCAGACAACGGCCAGCGCCTCAAGCCCTTCGTGTCCACTTCGATGAGGGATTCTAAAAGAGGGTTGTCCCTCAAAATTTCTGCCGCGCGCCGCTCGACCACCCACGAAATTTTCGCGCGCGGCAGCGCCCTCCGCACGGCCGCCAGCGCGGGCAGCGTGTGCACCACGTCGCCGATGCTCCCGAGTTTGACGAATAGGATGTTCATACGAACGCGTGAACCGTGAACCGTAAACCGTGACAGGAAGGAACAGGTTTTAATCTCGTCACGGTTTACGGTTCACGGTTCACGGTCTTCAATATCTCTGTGCTCGAATGGTCTTTCGGGTCTCCGACGATCTGGACGCGGCCGCCGAAGGAGCGTACCACATCGCGCTCGGGCACAGACTCTTCGGTGTAGTCGGTGCCCTTGGCGTGGATGTCGGGGCGGAGCGCGAGCAGGAGTTCGGTGACGGTCGGCTCGTGGAAGACGGTGACGTAGTCCACGGCGCGCAGGGAGGCGATGACCTCGGCGCGCTCGCGCTCGGAGACGAAGGGTCGCCCCTCGCCCTTCAGCCGCCGCACCTGCTCGTCCGAGTTGATGCCGACGACGAGCAGGTCGCCCAAGCCCTTCGCCGCCTCAAGGTAGCGGACGTGCCCGACGTGCAGCAGGTCGAAGCAGCCGTTGGCGAAGACGACGCGCGCGCCCCCTTTGCGCGCGATGGCGACGCGCGCGATCAGCCGGTTGCGCTCAAGGATGCGCGCCGCGGCCAAGACCTTTGACTGCTCTTCGGCTTCTCTCATGCTCTCACTGCCCCGAGAGGCGCGTGACCGTGCCCTCGAAGCGCTCGGCCTCCGCGTTGTAGTTCACCGCGTAGCTGTCGAGCGTGCCGTTACGCCCGCGGTAGTCCACTTGGTATTTCCAGAGCCCGCGCAGCAGAGGCTCCTTCGTGAAGAGGTAGTCCACCCAGTTGAGCGTCTCCGTCGTCTTCTGCCCCGCGTACTCCGTTTCGAGGCGCACGGGGTACTGTATCACCCTGTCCTGCTTCTCGCTGTACCCGAACAGCGCCGTCTCCAGACCCATGCACGCAAGCGCGTCGAAGAGCGCGAACTCGAAAGGCCGCCCGTCGCCGTTTAAGTCGCGCAAACGCATGATGTCGGGCCGCCCCTCGCGCCCCTCGGCGACGCCGGGGACGTGATAGTAGCCGCCCGCGTGGATGCGGTAGGGGAGGTCGAACTCGTCCTCGCCGTGAGAGTACTCCTGCACGATCTTCAGAGTGTTGACGACGCTCCCGGCCGACGCGTCAACGAGCGACACGCGCGCCGGGCCGCGGTAGAAGCTGCCGCGTGTCTCCTCCGGGCAGGTGTAGATTTCGTCCGAGCCGCGCGGGTACTTCTTGGGCCTGAGCATCCAGAGGACGAGCGCCCTCTTCTTCCCGTCCCTGAGTTCGAGCCGACGTTCCTCGACGACGAACGCGCCCGCGGGCAGTCCGTACGGCGCGCGCCGCGCCTGCGCCTGCGCGGCAGGGGCGAGGGCGAGTAGAGCGACGAAGGCGTAGAGCGCAATTTTCATCAGCAACATCTTCAAGCGCCGTGCGCGACCCGCGCCGGCTTAAACCTGTCCCTCGTGTTCGAGCGAGGCCAGAAGCTCCTGCGGGTAGACGCAGGCCGTGCCGCGCTTGAGGACGACGACGCCGCCCGCGTGGTTAGCGAGGCGCGCGGCCGTCCGGAAGTCTGCGCCCGAGGCGAGCCCGAGCGCATACGTGGCGATAACCGTGTCGCCCGCGCCCGTCACGTCCACGGCCTCGTGCGACCCGACCGCCTCGACTTGGAGCGGCTCTCGACCCTCTTCCAACAACAACAGTCCGTGCTTGCCGCGCGTGACGAGCAGAGCGCGGTAGCCTAGTTCCGCGCGCAGACGTTCGCCCTCTGCGGCCAGTTCGTCGGCGTCTGAGAAGCGCCGGCCCGCGACCTGCTCCACCTCGTCCTCGTTCGGCGTGGCTGAGTCGAAGCCCGCGAACTCGCGCACGCGGAAGCGCGAATCGACCACGACCGGCACGCCTCCGCCTCCGCCCGCACGCCGCAGCGGCGCGACGGTTGACTCACACGCGACGCCGTAGTTGTAGTCTGAGACGACGGCCGCCTCCGCCCGCTCGAAGGCCGCGTGCGCGTTGGAAGCGACCTCGGCAAGCACGCCTTCGTCATCGAGGATGCCGCCCTCGTAATCGAGCCGCACGACCTGCTGCCGCGTCGAGTGCGCGTGGCCGGCGAGGATGCGAACCTTCGTCGTCGTCACGTGCCCCGGCGCGACGACGACGCCCGAGCAATCGACGCCCGCGCCCTCCAAACTCTCAAGCAACTCGCGCCCGGCCGAATCATCCCCGACCACGCCGACGAGCGCGGCGCGCGCGCCGAGCCCCGCGAGGTTCATGGCGCAGTTGGCGGCGCCGCCCGGCACCGTCTCCGTCCGCTCGTGCCGCAGAATCATCACCGGCGCCTCGCGCGACACGCGCCTGATCTCGCCCGACACGAACTGGTCGGCGATCAGGTCGCCCAGCACCAACACGCGCCGCCCCTCGAACGCGCGCACCAGCGCGCTCATCCGCTCCATCTCTGTTCTGGTCTCAACGCTCATGATTGACCGAGGACTGAGGACTGATGTCTGAAGACCGAGTGAAGAAGCGAGTCTTACACTCAGTCCTTAGCACTCAGTCCTCAGCACTTATTATCTCCCTCACGGCTTCGAGGAGGTTTTCGGCGACGAGGTCGGGGCGGTGCTTCCACGCGTGGCTCTGGTGTTCGTACTCGCCGCGGCCGTAGCCCGTCAGGACTAAGGCGGCGCGGACGCCCGCGTTGCGCGCCAGCTCCGTGTCGCTGTAGCGGTCGCCGACCATCCAGCTCCGCGCGAGGTCTACGCCCAGTTCTTCCGCCGCGCGGCGGATGAGACCGGGTCTCGGCTTGCGGCAGTCGCAGTCGAGCCGGTACGGCGACTCGCCGACCGAAGGGTGGTGCGGGCAGTAGTAGACGGCGTCGAGCCGCGCGCCGTCGCGCTCAAGCTCTGAGGCCAACACGCCGTGCACGCGCCCGATCATCTCTTCGACAAAGTAGCCGCGCGCCACGCCCGCCTGGTTCGTGACGAGGACGGCGAGCCAGCCCGCCTCGTTGAGCGCGCGCACGGCACGCGCCGCGAACGGAAAGACCCTGTAACGCGAGACGTGGTTGACGTAGCCGACCTCCTCCGAGATCGTCCCGTCGCGGTCGATGAAGACCGCACGTCGCGCGCCGCTCAACGCGCCACCTCGACCTTCTGTCCGAGTTCGAGCGCCCGCGCGGCGCGCTCGAAGACGAGTTCAGGGGTGATGGCGGTCATGCACCGATGGTCGATGGGGCAGTCGCGCAGCATGCAGGGCGCGCAGTCGGGCGGTCGCCGCACGACCTCGGCCGACGTGGAGAAGGGGCGCGTCGTGTCGGGGTTCGTCGGCCCGAAGATAACGACGACGGGGCAGCCGACGGCCGCGGCGATGTGCGCGGGGCCGGTGTCGTTCGTGACGAGCAGGTCTGAGACTTTCAGCACGGCCGCCGTCTGCGCGAGGTCTGTCTTGCCCGTCAGGATGAAGGGGCGCGCGCGCATGTGCCGCGCGACCTCTTCCGAGATGTCCGACTCTTCGCGCGCGCCGACGAGGACGACCTCCGCGCCGGTTCTCTCCGCGAGCATGTCTGCGACGGCGGCGAAGCGCTCGGCCGGCCAGCGCTTCGCGCGGCTGTTGGTCGAGCCCGGGCACACCGCGACGACCGGCCGCGCCGGCCGCACCCCGCTCTCAAGAAGCAGCGTCTGGGCCTCGCGCAAACGCGCGTCCGTGACGCAGAGCCCCGTGTCCGGCTCGCGCGTCTCGACGCTGGAAGTGCCGTAGAGCAGTCGTTCCAGTTCCGCCACGAGGTTCAGATAGTAGAAGACCTCGTGACGACGCCCGCGCCACTCGGGGACGACGACGCGGTGCGTGAGGAGCGGGGCGCGCCCCTGCGTCGCGTAGCCCGCGCGGAGGGGCACGCGCGCGAGCGCCGCGACCAGCGCGGGCGCGAAGGCGTTGGGGAAGAGAACCGCGAGGTCGAAGCGCCGCGCGCGCCACTCGCGCGCCTCGCGGAAGACGGCCGCAGGTTTGTTGGAGGTGTGGCCGGCGACGAGGAAGTCGTCTATGAAGTCGGCGCCCGCGAAAATCCCTTCGGCCCAGGGGCGCGTCGCCAGCGTCAGGCGCGCGCGGGGGAAGAGGCGGCGCAACTCGCGCAGCGCCGCCACGGTCATCACCGCGTCGCCCACCCAGTTGACGCCGCGCACGACGACGCGCTCGATCTTGTCCGGCTGAAGACTTCGTCCCACGTTCTGGATTGTAAGACAGTACCGCGAGCGGTAGCGAGCGGGTCGGCGTTTCATTATGCGGGCTATCCGTCGCGGCACACACCCGCTCGCTACCGCTCGCGATTCTGTTTGCTTCTCGCCTGCGCGGTGAGTTCCTGCATCGCCTCGGCACGGCCGATGCCGATGAGCATGTCGCCGGCGCGCACCTGCGTGTCGCCCGAAGGGTTGAAGATCATCTCGCCGCCCGCGCGGCGGATGGCGGCGATGACGATGTCGAGCTGCGAGCGGATGTTCGTCTCCTTCAGTCTGCGCCCTTCGAGCGGCGACCCTTCGGCCACCTCGACCTGCTCGAAGGCGAGGTCGAGCGTCTCGGCCGTGATCGAGTCCATGAAGTCCGCGACGGCCGGTTTCAGCAGCGCCTGCGCCATGCGGTGGCTGCCGATGATGGTGGGCGCGATGACGCGATTGGCGCCCGCGCGCACGAGCTTCGGCTCGGCCGACTCCTCGACGGCGCGCGCGACGATGCGCAGGGTCGGGTTGAGCGTCCGCGCCGTCAACACGACGTAGAGGTTGTCGGCGTCGTCGGGCAGGCACGAGGCCAGCCCGGCGGCGCGCTCGACGCCCGCCTCGATTAGCGTCTCGTCGAGCGTGGCGTCGCGGACGAGCAACTGCGTGTCGGGGAGTTGCAGGTCGGCGGCGAGCAGGGCGTTGCTCTCGACGACGACGAAGGGGTGTCCCGCGCGGCGCATCTCGTAGACGATGCGACGGCCGACGCGCCCCGCGCCGCAGATGATGTAGTGACCTTTCAGCTTGGACATCTCCCGCAGGCGGCGGCGCTCGCCGTAGGCCGCCAGAATCTCGGAGCGGACGAGCGACTGGACGGCGGTCGAGAGCAGGTAGCCGGCCGTGCCCACCCCGAGCACCATGAAGAAGATCGCGAAGTTGCGCCCGGCCGGCGAGAGCGGGAGCGGCGGGCCGTAGCCGACGGTCGTCACCGTCATCATCGTCATGTAGAGGCTGTCGGCGAGCGACCAGCCCTCGATGAGGGTGAACCCCGCGGTGCCGAAGGCCACCACGCTCGTGAGCGCGGCCAGCGAGTAGAACAGGCTCGCGCGCGGCCTGAGCCTCTTCGTCAGCTCTTCTGCTGGGGGCGCCATCGAACCATGCGACTCCGCGGCGGCATCCAAACCTAGTCTCGGGCTAACGCGCCACGTTAGCTAAAGGGATGGGAGGTGTCAAACGGGTGAGTAGACAGTAGCCAGTAGACAGTAGCCAGTAGAAAAGCCCTTCGTCGCTCGAACCGTGCGGTCGTTATCCTCAACACCCGTTAAGCGGAGCCCTACTGGCTACTGACTACTAACTACTGGATTTACTATTCACGAGTTAGGATTTACTATTCAAGACGATGGCTCTGCGTCATCCGCCGAAAGATGTCGTCCCGCCGCCCGCGCCCGCGCGCAGGCGCGCGCCGCGTGTCGTCAGGTACGAGGAGCCGCCCGAGGGCTTCTGGCGCCGCTGGCGGCGCCGCCTCATCCGCCCCGCGACGGTCATCCCGACAATCGTCTTAACGGTCGCGGTCGTCGCCGTCCTCGCCTACTACTACACCGTCTTCTCCGAGCGCATCGACCGCCTGCTGCGCGGCGAGGTCTTCACGCGCAGCGCGGGCATCTACGCCGCGCCGAAGCAGATTCGCGCGGGCGACGGCCTCTCGGCCGAAGACCTCGTGGCGCACCTGAAGCGTTCCGGCTACGTTGACCGCGCGCAGCAGGCCGACACCGCGCGCGGCCGGTTCAAAGTCGAAGGCGCGAACGTCGAGATCGAGCCGAGCAAGGACTCGAAGATTGACGGCCGCGCGCAGTTCCCGCACGTGCGCGTGCAGTTCGGGAAGGGCGGCAAGACCGTCGCCGCCATCAACGACCTTGACGCGAACGGCGCGAAGATTCAGAGCGCTTGGCTGGAGCCGGAACTCATCAGCGCCGTCGCCGGGCCGCAGCGCGAGCGCCGCCGCGTCGTCGGCTTCAACGACCTGCCCGACGTACTCGTCAAGTCCATCGTCGTCACCGAAGACCGCGACTTCTTCAACCACTACGGCGTCAACTTCCGCGGCATCCTGCGCGCCGCCATCCGCCGCTACGACGCCGACCCGAACTCGTTCCTCTCGCGCCAGGGCGGCTCCTCCATCACGCAGCAGCTCGTCAAAAACCTCTTCCTCTCGCCCGAGGGCTCGGTCAAGCGCAAGGTCTCCGAGGCTTACATGTCCGTCATCCTTGAGACGCGCCTTGAGAAGAAGGACATCTTCGCGCTCTACTGCAACGAGATTTATCTCGGCCAGCGCGCGGGCTTCTCCATCAAGGGCGTGGGCGAGGCGAGCGAGGCTTACTTCAACAAGGACGTGACGGCGCTCAGCTTACCCGAGGCGGCGCTGCTCGCGGGCATGATTCGCAGCCCGAACCGCTACAACCCATACAGGCACCCCGAGGTCGCCTTCGAGCGGCGCAACCAGGTCTTGAAGTCGATGATCGAGGCCGGCGCCGTCTCCGAGGTCGAGGCCGCGCGCGCGATGGCGACTGAGGTCAAGCTCGCGCCCGCGCGGGGTCGCATCGACGCGTCCGAAGCGCCCTACTTCGTGGACTACGCGCAGAACCAGCTCGCCGACCTCATCGCCGACACGTCGGCCGCCGAGCGCCTGCGCATCTACACGACCATCGACATGGACTTGCAGCGCGCGGCCTACTCCGCGCTCGTCAAGCAACTCGCCGCGCTCGACAAGGTGCAGGCCAAGCGCTTCCCGGCCGGCACGCTCCAGGCCGCGCTCGTGGCATTGAAGGCCGACACGGGCGAGATCGTCGCGATGGTCGGCGGCCGCGACTACGAGAAGAGTCAACTCAACCGCGCGACCGACGCGATGCGCCAGCCCGGCTCGGTCTTCAAGCCCTTCGTCTACGCCACCGCGCTCAACACGGCCTACGACCCCGTGCCGCGCCTCATCACGGCGGCCACCGTCTACAAGGACGAGGCGACGACCTTCTCGTCCGGTGGGCAGCAGTACTCGCCCGGCAACTTCGGCGACACCTTCTCCAACGCGGAAGTGACCGTGCGCGACGCGCTGACGCGCAGTCTCAACGTCATCACCGTCAAGATTGCCGAGGAGGTGACGGTCAGCCGCGTGATGAGCCTCGCGTCGAAGGCCGGGCTGCCGAAGCCGAAGGTCAATTACCTCGCGAATGCGTTGGGGACGAATGAGGCGACGCCGCTCCAGGTCGCCTCGGCCTACACGGCCTTCGCGCAGTTGGGGACGCGCGTGACGCCCGTGGGCATCAGCCGCGTGACGACTGGGTCGGGGACGACCATCGCCGCGCCGCAGGGCCAGAAGAACGAGGTCATGCGCCCGCAGGTCGCCTACATCATGGACTCGCTCATGAAGGACGTGGTGAACCGCGGCACGGCGGCGAAGGTGCGCGCGCGCGGCCTGCGCGCCAACGTCGCGGGCAAGACCGGCACCAGCCGCGACGGGTGGTTCGCGGGCTTCACGCCGAACCTCGTGTGCGTCGTCTACGTCGGCTTCGACGACGGGTCGGATTTGGGGATGACGGGCGGCGACTCGGCGCTGCCCATCTGGACGGACTTCATGACGGCGGCGCTCGCGGCGCACCCCGAGTGGGGCGGCGACTGGCAGGAGCCGCCCGACATCGAGCGCGCCGAGATAGACCCGCACACGGGTCTGCTCGCCGCCCCCGACGCGACCGAGAAGCGCTCAGAGATTTTCGTCAGCGGCACCGCGCCCACGGCCGAGAGCCTTGAGCCGGACGAGTCGGCCACGCCCGAAGAGGTGCCGCTCCCTGATGCAGACTTGCCGCTGCCGGACGTGACGCCCGTCTACGTGCCGCCGTTCAACGTCAACCCCTCGCCGACCCCCGCGCGGCGCCCCTCCCCGCCCCCGCGCGGCGAGGACGAAGAGGAGGGCTCGTCGCGTCTGTCGGGCACCGTCACGCTCGACATAGACCCCGAGACGGGTCTGCTCGCCGCCCCGACCTGCCCCGTCATACGCACGAAGACCTTCGCCCTCGGCACAGAGCCGCGCAAGCGCTGCGGCCCGCAGTACCATCCGAACTCGACAACCCTCCCCCGCGAGACGCGCCCGCGCCGCGCCTCTCCCCCTTGAGCTTCGCACGCCGGCCTGAAACGGCCGACGCCCCTTAAGAGTTAAGGAGTAAGCCCCTTGAGTTCTATGCTCAGACTCTCACGCGCTCTCGTGTGCGCAGCGCTGCTGTGCGTCCTGTCGAACGTCTGCTTTGCGCAGGAGCCCGCGCCGACGAGCACTCCTGTCGCGCCGGCCGCACAGCCCGCGCACGTCGAGGTGACGCTGACGGGCGGAAAGGGGCGCGCCGTGCCGGAGTTGACGCGCGAAGACGTGCGCGTCTTCGTGGACGGCGTCGAGCGCCCGGTCGTCTCCTTCGAGAAGGAGACGCAGCCGGTCAGCTACGGCTTGGTCGTGGACAACTCCGCCTCGCTCCGCTCGCAGATGGCGCGGGTCGTGTCGGCCGCGAAATTCGTCGTCACGCAGAACGCCCCCGGCGACGAGGCGTTCGTCGTGCGGTTCGTCGCCTCCGACCAGATCAGCGTCCTTCAAAACTTCACCGCCGACAAGGCCGCGCTCAACGCGGCGTTCGACTCGATGTTCGTGCAGGGCGGGCAGACGGCGCTGCTCGACGCGCTCCACCTCGCGGGCGAGCACCTGACGAAGAAGGCGAAACGCGACGGCGCCCCGGGGCGACGCCTCGCGCTCATCCTCGTCTCGGACGGCGAGGACAGGCAGAGCTGGTACAAGGCCGAGCAGGTCTTCAAGCTGCTGAAGGCGGGCGGCGTGCAGGTCTTCTGCGTCGGACTCACGGGCGAACTCGACGACGTGCAGGGGTTCATCAACAAGGGCAGGCGGCAGAGGGCGAAAGACCTCTTATTGAAGATAGCGGACGAGACGGGCGGGCGCGTCTTCTACGCGGAGAAGGGCGGGGAGCTTGAGGACGCGGTGGGCGATGTCGTCAGGGACATGCGCGCGCGTTACGTCGTCGGCTACACACCGCCGGAGCCGGGCGGGAAGGGAAACGGCAAAGTCGAGGTCAAACTCGTCGGCGCGCCGGCCAAGGAGAAGCTCAAGGCCATAACCCGGCAGAAAGAGGCGGAAGCGCGACCGTGAGGGAGGGCTCAGCCCCTTCGTCAAAACGTCCTCAGCAAGTTGGAGAGCCCTCCCTCACGGTCGCGCTTCCGCCTTCTATTGCAATTAGCAGTTGCGTGTAACCGAGAAAGATTTAACACAGAGACACAGAGACACAGAGAGGCACAGCTTGTTGAGCTATAGCTCTTGAAGCCGTGCCTTTGTGCCTCTGTGTCTCTGTGTTGAAAGCTCACGCCGTCTGCACCCGCATGGTAAGCGCTCTAAGTTTGAAGGAGCTTGAGCGCTTCGCGCAGAGTTTCGAAGGCGAGCGCGGCGGCGTGCTGCTTGCGCGCCGGGAGGCCGCCGGCCGCTTCCGTAATCTCGGCGCGCGTGACGCGCGCGGCTTCGTCCAGCGTCATCCCCTCCAACATCCACGCGAGCGCGGAGCCGCAAACAATCGTCGGCGGGCAGCCGTACGCGAGGAAGCGCGCGGCCTCGACGCGACGCCCGCGCACGCGCAGCGCGAGCCGCAGACGGTCGCCGCAGACGGGGTTCGACTGCTCGACCTCGGCGTCTGCGTCGGCGAGCGTGCCGGCGTTGCGCGGGTTGGCTAGATGCTCTTTGAAAGTGTCGGAGTAGCTCACCGGCTCAGGCGGGGGTGCAGGCGCGCGTGCCCTGCTCCTTCTGGTAGAGCGGCGAGAGGCGGCGCAGGTTCTCGACGGCGCGGGGCAGGACTTCGAGCACGTAGTCTATCTCTTCCTCGGTCGTGTCCTTGCCGAGGCTGAAGCGGATGGAGCCGCGCGCCAGTTCGTCGTCGCGCCCGAGCGCGCGGATGACGGGCGAGGGTTCGAGCGAGCCCGAAGAGCAGGCCGAGCCCGTCGAGACGGCGACGCCCTGCATGTCGAGGTTGATGAGCAGCCCCTCGCCCTCGATGAAGCGAAACGAGATGTTCGAGACGCCGGGCAGGCGCCGCCCGCGGTCGCCGTTGTAGACGATGTCCGTGACGCGAGATTCGACGCCCGACTCGAAGCGCTCGCGCAGGCGGCGGACGCGCTCAGCCCGTTCTTCCAACTCGACGCGCGTGAGCCGCGCGGCCTCGCCGAAGGCGACGATCAAAGGCACGGCCTCAGTGCCGCCGCGTCGCTCGCGCTCCTGGTGCCCGCCGATGTTCTGCGGCGCGAGTCGCACGCCGCGCCGGACGTAGAGCGCGCCGACGCCCTTCGGCGCGTAGAGCTTGTGCGCCGACATCGAGAGCAGGTCGCAGCCCAGCTCGTCCACGTCCACGCGCATCCCCGAAGCGGCCTGCACGGCGTCCGTGTGCAGGCGAAGGTGCTTCTGCCCGGCCTCGCGGCGTTCGCGGACGAGCGCGCCGATTTCGGTGACGGGCTGGACGGTGCCGATCTCGTTGTTGGCGAGCATGACGGTGACGAGCACCGTCTCGGGGCGCAGCGCCGCGCGCACGTCCTCGAGCCTGACCACTCCGTCGCCGTAGACGGGCAGGCGCGTCACCTCCCAGTCGCGGCGTTCGAGCGATTCGCAGATGCCGCGCACGGACGAGTGTTCGATGGAGGTGGTGATGATGTGGCGTCCGTGGTCGGCGGCCTGCTCGCAGTGGCCGCGGACGGCGAGGTTGTTGGCCTCCGTCCCGCCGGACGTGAAGACGACCTCGTTGGGGCGCGCGCCGACGAGGTCGGCCACCTCGCGCCGCGCGCGGTCAACGGCCGCGCGCGCCTCCTGCCCGTAAAAGTGGACGCTCGAAGGGTTGCCGAACTTCTCGGTCAGGTACGGCAGCATCGCCGCGACGACCCGCTGGTCAACCGGCGTCGTCGCGCTGTGGTCACGATAAACTCGGCGCATGATTAACATTAGTAGGCAATAGGCAGATGGCAGTAGGCAGTTGAAAGCTGTTCGGCAGCCCCGGAGGGGCTTCATGTTTATAGCCCCCGCCGCTTATATAACCCGGAGCCCCGTCAGGGGCGACATCTATATGCCGCTCCTCCGGAGCTCGGAAAATTGTTTTCAGCCTTGAGCTATAAACATCCCGCCCCTCCGGGGCTCTTAACTGCCAACTGCCAACTGCCATCTGCCTACTCAAAAAAAATGATAAACCCTTGAAGGCATCTCGGGCATCAAAAGCGGCGGTAAGCTCTCCCGCTTGGCCTTTCGAGTCGTATCATACGCCCGGAGTCTATGTCGCCCAAAGTTGGAGCGTCAAGGCGGTTGGACGCCGCGGCTCGGTGTTGTAAGCTCGCCCCGGCCGCGTCCGCCGCCCCCATCAGGAGAAGAACCGATGAAGACCAGTAGACGTATCTCGACCGCCGCCCTCGCGCTCGCCCTGTCGCTCGCGGCCCTCTCGGCCGCATTCGTCCAGGCGCCCCGCGCCTCCGCGCAGCAGTACGGCGCGCTGGAGCGCGGCTACCGCACGGGCTACTCCGACGGCTACCAGTCGGGCTGGGGCGACCAGTTGAAGGGCGGGCGCGCAGACCACCAGGCGAAGGCCGACTACCGCAGCGCCGACCGCGCGTACATCCCGGCCTACGGCGCGCTCGAAGACTACCGCGACGGCTACCAGCAGGGTTACGAGGTCGGCTACGAGGCCGGCTTCGCACGCCAGGGCTTCGACTCCGATCTGCCCGCGGGCGGCGTCACGCGCCGCGGCTCGTCTCCGCGCGAGTCGGCGGGCGCCGGTCCGCGCGGCGTGAGGCGCGACGACGACGAGAGCGAGAGTGTTTCGCGGGGCGGCAGCAACACCGGCAGCGTTGACCCCGGCCGCGCCGGCAACACGGGCGGCCCCGGCGCGGTGCCGTCGAACGTCGTCCTGACGGTCGAACTGTCGAACCGCCTCACGACCGACGTGAGCCAGAAGGGTGACCGCTTCGAGGCGCGCGTCGTCGAGCCGCAGGAGTTCGCGGGCGCCGTCGTCGCGGGGCGTCTCGCGGACGTGCAGCGCGCGGGCAAGGCCAAGGGGCGCGCGCTCCTCCAACTCGACTTCGAGCAGATACAGATGCCCGGCAGCAGCGACTGGCAGGAGTTCAGCGCGCAGGTCATCGAGGTCGTCCAGTCCGAGGAGACCGGCGTCGGCGAGGTTGACGCGGAGGGCGGCGTGCGCGGGCGCAGCACCACCAAGGAGGACGTGGCGAAGGTTGGCGGCGCGGCGGGCGTCGGCGCCATCATCGGCGCCATCGCGGGCGGCAGCAAGGGCGCGGCCATCGGCGCCGTCATCGGCGGCGGCGCGGCCACGGGCGGCGTCATGACCCAGCGCGGCAAAGACATCCGCCTCGAACCCGGCCAGCAACTCCGCATCCGCGTGAATAGGTAGGCAGACGGCAGTAGGCAGATGGCAGTAG
>JBEVJD010000383.1:0-8144 GCA_040510435.1 Pyrinomonadaceae bacterium
ATCATCGTGCGGTCGCCGGTGATGACGCCGTCTCCGGTAATCACCCCGTCGCCCGTGATGACGCCGAGGCGGTAGATGTTCTGGTAATGCGTGATGAGTTCGAGACCCGTCACGTAGTTGTGGTTGAGGATGAGGCCGCGCGACCAGGTGAACGTGTGGCCGGCGACGGTCGTCTGCGGCGCGGGCGGCGCGCCCACGAGCAGCGGGTCGCCGATCGGCGTGTCGCTCGACAGGTCTTGCCGGACGAGCTTCGCCAGACGAACCGCGCCCTCGACGT
Source organism: Pyrinomonadaceae bacterium (assembly GCA_040510435.1). Lineage (GTDB taxonomy): Bacteria > Acidobacteriota > Blastocatellia > Pyrinomonadales > Pyrinomonadaceae > QHXN01. The sequence goes on from JBEVJD010000383.1 coordinate 278, forward strand.
TGACCTGCCCCGCGCCCTGCTCGAAGTAGTTGAAGCCCGCGAGCGGCTGCGCCGTGTACATCAGAAGCGCCTTGACAAGGTTCGGCGTCAACGTCGGGTTCGCCTGAAGCATCAGCACCGCTGCGCCCGCCGCGACGGGCGTCGCCATCGAAGTGCCGTTCAGGTACATCTGCCTGCGGCTGTCCACGTGGCTCACGCCCGCGTCGAGTTCCGGGTGCTGCGTGACCAGATGGTTGTCCACGGCTGCCGCGTCAACGATCTTGTTGCCGGGCGCGACCACGTCGGGCTTGACGAGGTTGTCGTAGTAGCGCACGCCGGAGGCGTCCGTGCGGTAGCTGCGCGTCGGCCCGCGCGAGCTGTAGGTGGCGACCGAGTCGTCGTCGCGCGCGTCCGTGCCGTACGTGTTCGCGGCGCCGACGGTCAGCGCGGAAGGGTCGTTCCCCGGCGAGTGTATGTGGCCGTAGAGCTTGTTGCCCGCAGTGTCCTTGCCGTTATTGCCCGCGGCGGCGACGACGACGATGCCGGCGTCTACAACCCTGCGCACGGCCTGGCACGCCGGGTCGTCGCGGTAAGAGTCAACGGCCGCCATCCCCAGCGAGAGGTTGACGACGCGGATGTTGTAAAGCGCGCGGTTAGTCAGAACCCAGTCGAGGGCGCGCAGGAGGTACGCGGTCGTGCCTTTCCCTTCGGAGTCGAGCACGCGCAGGTTGACGATGTTCGCGTTCGGCGCGACGCCGATGTACTCGGCGCGCGCGATGCGGCCGTTGCCCGCGGCGATGGAGGCGACGTGTGTGCCGTGCCCGTAGGGGTCGTCGGTGCGCCCCTCGCCCGTGAAGTCTACGCTGGCGACGACGCGCAGGCCGTTGCTCCGGTCGAGGAAAGCCTTGTGCATCGTGTCGATGCCGGAGTCGATGACGGCGACGCCGATGCCCGTGCCGTCGAGCCGGGAGGTGTTCGTCCCCGCGGTCGTGCGCACGGCGTCTGCGCCCGTCGTCAGAGAGACGTGCCCGAGAGTGCGCACCTCTTTGTTGATGGAGACGTAGGCCACGTCCGAGCGCTGCGCGAGCGCCGCCGCGGCGACCGCCGGCAGGTTGACGGCGCGGAACTCGAAGTTCTCAAACTCTCTCACGTCGCTCGCGTCGTTCAGGAACAGCGACGTGTCCATCTCGCCCGTCCAGCCCCCGCGCGGGCGGACGATGACGCGCACGCGCTCGGCGCCCTGACCATTGTTAATCTTGCGGATGATCTCGGCCGAGACCTTGCGGCCGGCGTTGAGGTTTTGGCTCAGAGTCTGGTTGAGACTCTCCGGCAACTGCGCGCGCGAGGGCGGTGCCAGCGGCACACACACCGTTGCGAGAGTCAGCACGAGGGCGAGCCAGACGGCGGGACGACTCATGAAATTATTCCTTGGGACAGGGGCACGTGGCGGGCCTGCCGAAACAACAACATCAGCTCTGAGGATAGGCCGAACAGAGGTCGTCTTGGTCGGGGCTCAAGCGACTGGGGCAAAAAAACGCTCGCCCAGAATGGGGGTTCTGGTGAGCCGAATTTTAACAAATAGTTCTACATTGTCAACACACGGTTGAACGTTTTCAACTATCTATTTGACCGTAAAAGTTCGGTACAAGTCTTTGGGGAAGTTTGAGTTAGAATATCTGAACACGAACGTTGTGTTAAACGCTCGGTCGCTTTAGTTGGAGGCTAAAATGTCAGCCGGAAAAGTCGCGCGTGCGCTGCTCCTCGCCCCTTTGCTCCTGTGCGGCTGTCTGGTCGAGCCGTCGCCGAACGCGCCCGCGACGAATTCGGGCGCGGCCGCAAACGACAGACGCGCGGGCGTCGAGGCGAGCCCGAGTCCCGAAATTCGGCCATCCCCGGAGGGCAGCCCGAGCCCGGAAATGCCCGGCGGCCTGTCCGCCGCGTTCGAGGCGGGCGGTAAGGTTGAGAGTTACATGAGCGCGGCCGCCGCAGACCTCGCGCCCGAGCAACGCGAGGCGCTCGGGCGCGTCAACACGGACGCGCGGAGGCTTCTGGCGCTGCGCGGATACCTGCGCGCGGGGGCCGGGGCGTCCTCGCGCTGGGCCTGGTCGCGCGAGCGCATCGAGAGTTACGAGAAGTCGCCGGAGTATGCGGCGGCGCTCGCCGAGATCGGGAAGGTCAGGCGCGAGTTCGAGGGCGCGAACCCGGGCTACACGCTGCGCGTCAACACGCAGGTGCGGAGCTTGGACGAGCAGTTGAGCAAGTGGAACGAGAACGACTCGGTCGCGCGCGCTGGCGAGGAACTGCTTCAGCGCGCGGGCGAGGAATTGGCCGGGCCGTCTTACGCTGAACCTCCCGCCGCGGCGGACGTGCAGAGGTTCGTGCGCTTCCTGCGCGGCTCCGCGACGCGCGCGACGCCGACGCTGGCCGTGCCCGGGCTCTCGCCGCACGGGCAGTCGCGCGCGTTCGACTTTCAGGTGATGCGCGGGTCGCAGTTGATCGCCGGCCCGACGGGGGCGGGCGCGTGGGACAGTGAGGGCTGGACTGAGAAGGTGCGCGAGGCGGTCACGCGCGCAAGCACGAAGTTTACGGGGCCGCTCGCGTCGCCGCGCGAGCCGTGGCATTACGACTACCGGCCTTGAAGGTCGGCCCGAGCCGGGCGGTAGAGGGGACGAGTCTGTTGAAGCGTTACGCGTCCGTCATCGTCGTCGGCGGTATCCTGTTAGCGCTGCTGGTGCTGGCCGCGTTCATGCTTGTGCGTGGGCGCGGGGACATCTGCCCGGCCGGGGGGTTGGCCTTGTCTCCTGGCGGGCGCGAGTTCGCGCGTCTGAAGAACCGCGTGCGGCCGCCGGGGCCGCAGGACTTCGATGAGAAAGTCACGCTCGAAGCGTTGTTGCGTCCCGGCGAAGACCGCGGGCGCTGGTCGGAGTCGCGGGCGGGGAGAATCGAGGGGTACGTCGTCGAGGTCGTCGAGGCCGGAATGGAGGCGGCCAACTGCTTCTCGGCCCGCGACCGCGACGTGCACATACACGTCGCGCGGCGCCCGGACGCCCCGCGGACGGAATGGTTCGTGCTTGAGGTCACGCCCCGCGGGGGACGCTGGGCGGTTGAGTGGGGCTGGGACTGGAGGGCGGACACGCTGAAGAGAGAGTTGATTGGGCGGCGCTGCCGCTTCGAGGGCTGGCTGCTCTTCGACCGCGGGCACGCGGACGAGTCGGAGAACACGGCGCCGGGCGCGCGCGGCAACTGGCGCGGGACGGCTTGGGAGATTCACCCGGTCACGCGAATCGAAGTGTTGGAGTGAGTTAAGACTAGGGGTAGCGGACGACGGCGGGGCCGGTTTCGGGCAGGGGGATGTGTTCGGTCTCGCCGGGGACGGGAGCGAAGCGGCCGTTGCGCCAGTCCTCTTTGGCCTGCTCGATGCGCTCGGGCGAACTTGAGACGAAGTTCCACCAGATGTGGCGCTTGCCTTCGAGCGGCGCGCCGCCGAGCAGCATCAGCCGCGCATCCACGCCCGACGCGCCGCGCAGTATGACCTCCGCGCCCGGCCTGAAGAGAAGCAGTTGGCCGGCCACGTACACGTCGCGCTCGGGCAGGACTTCGACCGAGCCCTCGACGACGTAGGCGGCGCGCTCTTCATGTTCGACCGGAAGGCTTAGCGCGGCGTCGGGCGTGAGCGTCGCGTCGGCGTAGAACATCTCTGACAGCGTGCGGACGGTCGAGCGCGCGCCGTAGAGCGAGCCGGCGATGAGGCGCACGCGCTTGCCCTCGCCCTCGACGACGGGCAGTTCCGCGGCGTGGTGGTGCGCGAAGTCGGGCGCAGACTCCTCGTCTTTCAGGGGCAGCGCCACCCACGACTGGATGCCGAAGAGCGCGGAGCCCGCGCCCCGCCGCGCCTCCGCGGGCGTGCGTTCGGAGTGCGCGATGCCGCCGCCCGCGGTCATCCAGTTGACCTCGCCGGGGCGGATGGTTTGGACGGTGCCGAGGCTGTCGCGGTGGAGGAGTTCGCCCTCGAAGAGGTATGTGACGGTGGCGAGCCCGATGTGCGGGTGCGGCGCCACGTCGAGCCCGCGCCCGTCGCGTAGAATCTCGGGCCCCATCTGGTCGAGGAAGATGAAGGGACCGACCATGCGCCTTTTCACGGAGGGCAGCACGCGCCGGACTTTGAAGCCCTCGACGAGTTCGCGGGCGCGCGTGACGACGACCGCTTCGACGGCGCCTGCGCCGTCGCCCGCGGGAATCGCTGTCGAATCCGAGTCCATAACGTGCCTCCGAAACCGCTTGAACGAAGCGTTGAGAAATGTGATGATGCCACCCCGAGCTGGGCGTTGCAATCGGCTGCCTCGCGCGCGCAGGGCTCGCCCACAGTAGAGTGACTTCGTGACCGCCGACTTCAAAGACGAGGGTGCCGCCGCGCCGTCCGCACCGACGGCGCGCCGCGCGCTGGCGCTCAAGTGGCACCTCGTGCTGCTCGTCATCGGCGCGCTGCTGCCGCTGGTCGTCTTCGCCGCCGTGGTCGTCTACCGCCTGGCCGAGAGCGAGCGCGCCGCGCACGACCGCCGCCTGCTCAGGTCGGCGCAGGACTTGTCCCACGCGCTCAACCTCGAACTCCAGTCCACCACCAGAACCTTAAGCGCCGTCGCCGAGTCCGAGGAGTTGAACCGCGAAGACCTCGGCGCGTTCCACGCCGAGTCGAAGCGCGTCGTCTCGACCCAGCCGTGGCTGACGCTGATCCTGCTCAAGCCCGACGGGCAGCAGTTGGTCAACACCAACGTGGACTGGGGCACGCCGCTGCCGGCGGCCATCGAGCCGGGCAGCCTGCGCGCCGTGGCCGAGCAGAAGCGGCCGGTCGTCGGCAGTCTCACGCGCGGGCAACTTCGGCAGACGCTGGGCTTCCCCGTGCGCGTCCCCGTCATGCGCGGCGGCGAGGTGCGATACGTGCTGACGGCAGTCATCACCCCGGACGCGCTCGCCAGCGTGGTGGGCTTGCGCGGCCAGCCCAACGAGGAGTGGGCGCGTGTGGTCGTGGACGCGCAGGGGACGATTATCGCGCGCAGCCACGAGCAGGAGCGCTTCGTCGGCACTCAGGTGACAGACAATTTCCTCCGGCGCATGCGCGAGTCGGACGAGGGGCTGTTCCCGAACGTGGCGCGGGACGGGTCGAACGTCTACGTCGCGTACAGCCGCGAGCCCTCGTCAGGCTGGACGGCGGCGGTCGCCGTGCCCGCCGAGGTGGTCGAGTCGCCCTCGCGCTCGACGACGCTCGCCGTCCTCGCGTTGGGTCTCGCGCTGCTCTCTCTGAGCACGTTCGGCGCCTTCGTCATCTCGCGCCACGTGCGGCGCGGGCTGATGGCTGCGGCCGAGGCGGCGGAGACGATGTCGCGCGGCGAGAGGCCGCGCGACGTGACCTCGAACGTCAGGGAGGTGGCGCAGTTGGGGCGCGCGCTACAGCACTCGGCCGCGCTGCTCTCGCAGCACGAGCAGGAGCGCAACGCGCAACTGGTGCGCGCCGACGCCGCGCGCGCAGAGGCCGAGGCGGCGCGGCGCGCGCAGGAAGACCTCCTCAGGAATTTGCGCGAATCGGAAGCGCGCCTCCAACTGGTCGCCGACCACGCGCCCGTCCTCATCACCTACTGCGACGCCGAACGGCGCTACAAGTTCGTCAACGAGCCCTACGCCGAGCGCTTCCGAATGCGCCCCTCGGAACTGGTCGGCAAGTCCATCGAAGAGTGCGTGGGGACGGAGGCTTACGCCGCCATCGAGCCCTACGTGGAGGCGGTGCTGCGCGGCGAGCGCCTGGAGTTCGAGACGGAGATTCCTTACACGAAGCTCGGCGCGCGCCACATGTGGGTCGCCTACGCGCCGGAGTTCGACGCCGAGGGGCGCGTCACGGGCTTCGTCAGCGCCATCCTCGACATCACCGAGCGCAAGCGCGCCGAACAGCGCCTGCGCGAATCGGAGGAGCGCTTCGCGAAAGCCTTCGAAGCGAGCCCGCTCGCCCTCACCATCACGTCTTTGAAGACGGGCCGCCTGCTCGAAGTCAACGAGACCTTCGCGCGCCTCTCGGGCTACGCGCGCGAGGAGGCGGTCGGCCGCACGACCATTGAGCTGGGGCTCTGGGCCGAGCCCGCCGACCGCGAGGCGGAACTGGCGACCGTCGTGCGGCACGGCCACATCCGCGAGGTGGAGTACCGCTTCCGCATGAAGGACGGCAGGGAGTTGACGGGCATGCTCTCGGCCGAGCAGATCGAGATCGGCGGCGAGCCCTGCGCGCTCACGGTCATCGAGGACGTGACCGAGCGCAAGCGCGCCGAGGCCGAGCGCGACCAGATGTTGGAGCGCGAGAAATCCCTGCGCGCGGAGGCCGAGAAGGCGAACCGCCTCAAGGACGAATTCCTCGCCACGGTCTCGCACGAGCTGCGCACCCCGCTGACAGCCATCCTCGGCTGGGCGCACATGCTCGAAGCCGAAGGGCTCGACCAGAAGACCGCGCGCCACGCCATCGCCGTCATCCGGCGCAACGCCCTCCAGCAGCAGCAGATCGTCGAAGACATCCTCGACGTGTCGCGCATCATCACGGGCAAGTTCAGGCTTGAGTCGGAGCTGGTGGAGCTGACGCCCGTCGTGCAGGCGGCGCTCGACACCATCGCGCCCGCGGCCGAGGCGAAGGGGCTGAAGCTGCGCTCCTCGCTCGACCCCGAGGCCGCGGTCACGGGCGACGCGGCGCGGCTCCAACAGATCGTGTGGAACCTGCTCGCCAACGCCGTCAAGTTCACGCCCGCGGGCGGCGAGGTGCGCGCCAGCGTCGAACGTCTCCTCACGCACGTCCGCGTCCAGGTGAGCGACACGGGGCAGGGCATACTGCCCGAGTTCCTGCCCTACGCCTTCGACCGCTTCCGGCAGGCCGACATGGGCACGACCCGGCAGCACGGCGGGTTGGGCCTGGGTCTCTCCATCGTGCGCCACCTCGTCGAGGCGCACGGCGGGAGCGTGCACGCCTACAGCGCGGGCGAGGGCTCGGGCGCGACCTTCACCGTTGACCTGCCGCTGCCCGTCGAGGCCGAGCCGTCCGCGCCGCGCGCCGAAGCCCCCGGCGCGCAGGCGCAAGGGGCGGGGACGCACGAAGACCCGCACGCGCCGCGCGCCGCAGGCCGTGATTCGGAAGAGGAGCTGCCCCCGCTCGTCGGCATGCGCGTCCTCGCGGTGGACGACGACGCGGACACTCTGGAGATGCTCCTGTTGTTCCTGCGGCGCGCGGGGGCCGAGGTCGTGGCCGCCCCTTCGGCCGCCGCGGCGCTCGAAGCCCTTGAGCGCTTCCGGCCGGACGTGCTCGTGGCCGACATCGGGATGCCCGAGGTGGACGGCTACGAGCTGCTGCGCCGCGTCCGCGCGCTCGGCGCGGAGCGCGGAGGCTTAACGCCCGCCGTCGCGCTCACGGCCTACGCGGGCGAGGCCGACCGCGCGCGCGCCCTCCGCTCCGGCTTCCAGGCGCACCTCCCCAAACCGGTCGAGCCCGACGCCCTCGTCAACGCCGTCACCAGCCTCGCCGGCACCGCCGCCCCGAGCGAGTTCTGAACAGACTCCGCCGCAGTCAGCCTCTTCGATTAATTAAGTGGGAATGCCGGAGGTCGGACTCGAACCGACATGTCCTTGCGGACGCGAGATTTTGAGTCTCGTGCGTATACCGATTTCGCCACTCCGGCTCGGGGTGGATGATAGGTGTTAGGTGGAGCGCGCGTCAAACGCGCCGGGGCGTCGCCCGCCGTCAAGACTTCGCGCGGCGCGTCCTGCGTTTGGGCGGGGCGACGGGGAAGAGGGTCTGTTCGGCGTTCAACTCGTGGCGCCGCGCGGCGCCCTCCTCGCGGAGGCGCTTGACGGCCGCCTGGCAGTA
>JBEVJD010000384.1:0-4441 GCA_040510435.1 Pyrinomonadaceae bacterium
CTCCACCACCTCTTTCGTCGGTTTTTATATGCCCGCCAAAATCAATATCTCCCGTTTGTCCGTTAAATACACACGGGGCGGCCCACAACACGTGTTTGATGCGGGCCGCCGCTTTTCTATCACCTCTGACGGAGCGGTCAGGGTTGGCCGAAGCGCCCGCGGTATTCGAGCGAGCGGATGAAGGCGCGCACCATCTCGGCGCGGTTGACGCGCGCGATGGCCGTCTGCTCGTTGCGCACGTCCTCGCCGGGAAGGCTGAAGCTGTTGAGCTTGGCGAGCCAGAAGTCGAAGCCCGTGTAGTCGGTGTCGGGCGCGTCGTTCGGGTTGCGGCGCAGGTAGCCGATGTACTGCGAGAGCACGAAGCCCGTGTTGAACTGCGCGTTGTAGACCGAGTTCAGCCCGACCACGTTACGCAGGGTCGTGGCCCGCCCTTCGACGGTTTGGGTGTAGCTCTCGATGGCGATGTTGAACTCGGAAGGCGACAGGGGGGCGACACCGAGGTTGGCGGCGAGCTTGTTGACGAAGTCGTCGCCGCTCATGCTCAGTGGGAACTCGGCGAGGAAGTCGGGGCGCTGCACCCACCGGCGCGCGAACTCCTGCTGGTTCGCGCTGAGCACCTGCTCCCAGCCGGCCTGATTGACGACGACGCCGCGCCCGACCTCCTGCTGGTCGCGCAGGAACTCGCGATAGCGCGGCATCCCGCGCGGGCGCGCCGGCGTGTCCGTGAACGAGCCCCTGTAGATGCGGAAGACGTAGTAGCCCGTCGTCTGGAACTCGATGGAGAGGAAGAACGCCTGCGAAACGTCCGTCCGCTTGCGGTCGAGGCAGGCCACGTCCGTGCCGCAGGGCGTGATCTGACCCGTCCAGAAGTTCAGACCCGAAACGTCCGACTGCCGGTTGAGGAAGTCGTGGTAGTGCGTGCCGACGAAGACGTTCGTGTCGTCGATGGCGTTGGTCGAAGGCTCCGCCGCGTCGTCCGTGATCTGGATGGTGGCGACGGCCGTCAGGCACGAGAGCGTGGCCCCGCCGGTCGGGTTCGAGAGCGAGACGGTGAACGTCTCGTTGCCCTCGGTGAACGAGTCCTCGTTGACGAGGAGGTCGATGGTCTTCGCCGTATCGCCGGCCGCGAAGCGGAGCGTGCCGACGGCGGTCGTGTAGTCGGAGCGCTCCGAGGCCGTGCCGTTGGCGGTCGCGTAATCGACCGTGACAGGCCCGCTGGTGTCTCCCGTGCGCTGGACGGTCAACGTCAGGGAGGTCACGTCCTCCTGCACGGAGGGCGCGGTCTGCGTGAACGCGAGCGCCGAGGCCGGCCCCGTCGTGGCGTCGCTCAGCTTGAACGCGAAGGCGTCGCCCGCGAGCCCGAAGTCGCTGCCCGCGTACGCGCTCTGAATGGGGTTGACCGTGGGGAAGTCGGTCGAGTTGGTGCCCCCCGCGACGTAGGCGTTGCCGGCGGAGTCAACGGCGATGCTGCGGCCGAGTTCTATCGTCGTGCTGTTGTCCGAGCCGCCGATATAGGTCGAGTAGGCGAGCGCGTTGCCCGCCGCGTTGAGCTTCGTGACGAAGACATCGGCTCCGCCCGCGCGCGTACACTGGATGGCGTTGGCCGTCGGGAAGGTGCTGTTCGAGCCGCTGCCGCCGGTGACGTAGGCGTTGCCGGCCGAGTCAACCGCGATGCCGTGTCCCACCTCGCCGCCGGTGCCGCCGAGGTAGGTCGAGTAGACGAAGGCCGTGCCCGCGGCGTTGAGCTTCGTCACGAAGGCGTCCTGCGTGGCGCCGACGCCGCCGTTCGCGGGTTGGAAGGCGTTGGCCGTGGGGAAGTTGGTCGAATTAGTCGTCCCCGTGACGTAGGCGTTACCGGCCGAGTCAACCGCCACCGACTCGCCCTGATCGTCGGCGGTGCCGCCGAGGTAGGTCGAGTGGAGCAGGGCGTTGCCCGCCGCGTTGACCTTGGTCACGAAGGCGTCCTGCCCGCCGCCGTTCGCGGCCTGCACGGCGTTGGCAGTGGGGTAGTTGGTCGAGCGCGTGTCGCCGGTGACGACGACGTTGCCGGAAGAGTCGATGGCGATGCCCTCCGCGATCTCGAAGTCCGAGCCGCCGAGGTAGGTCGAGTAGACGAGGGCGTTGCCCGCCGCGTTGAGCTTCGTCAGGTAAACGTCCCCTCCCCCGGCCAGCGCGGCCTGGATGGGGTTGGCCGTCGGGAAGTTGGTCGAGTTGGTGACCCCCGTCAGGTATGCGTTGCCGGCCGAGTCGACCGCGATGCCCTCGCCGAACTCAAGCGCGCCGTCGCCGCCGAGGTAGGACGAGTAGACGAGCGCCGTGCCCGCCGCGTTGAGCTTCGTGACGAAGGCGTCCTGAGAGTTGCCGGCGCCCTGCGCTGCCTGAAACGGGTTGGCCGTCGGGAAGTTCGTCGAACCCGTGAAGCCCGTGACGTAGGCGTTGCCCGAAGAGTCGATGGCGATGCCGCGCGCCTGGTCGCCGCCGCTGCCGCCGAGGTAGGTCGAGTAGACGAGCGCCGTGCCCGCCGCGTTGAGCTTCGTGACGAAGGCGTCCTGGAAACCGCCGTTCGCGGCCTGGAGAGCATTGGCCGTGGGGAAGTTGGTCGAGGTGGTGAAGCCGGCCAGGTAGGCGTTACCCGCCGAGTCCACCGCGACGCCCCACCCCTGGTCGCCGCCGCTGCCGCCGAGGTAGGTCGAGTAGACCAGCACCGGGTCAATGACGAGCGGGAGGCTCGCGTCATACTCGCCGACCGAGAAGCCGACGCGCCCGTCCCGTTCGACGGCGTAGCCGGCCTCGACCTCGCGCCGCGCGCCCGCGACCTCCTGATAGACGAAGGGCTTCGGCTGTCGCACGACCGTCTCGCCGAGCGTGAGCAGCAGGTCGCCGCGCTCGTCCACTTCGACCTTGTCCGCGCCGTCGAACTTGAGATTCACAGTGCGCGGGTCGCGCCCGGGCGCGATGCGGAAGTCGTACTCCAACTGTCGCTGGTTGCCGTAGTAGACCACGTCCACGCCCGGGTAGACTTCGGCGTAGCGCACGCGCCCGAAGGTCGGGACTTCGGTGCGCCACTGCGTGGGGTCGTCGCCGACGAAGTAGTTGGTCTTACCCGCCAACTCGTCCGCGCCCTCGGCCTCGGCCGCGGCGTCCGCCCCGACAAGCCTCATGCGCAGCACCTTCGACTGCACGTCGCGCGGCGCGCGGCGCGGGTCGGCCTTCGACTGCGGGGCGTCGGTCTTCGGCGGGGTGTCGGTTGTTAACGAATGCTCCGCGCGGTCTTCATCCCGCGCCCCTGAAGCAGAGTTCTGCAACACGAAGATGGCCTCGGTCGGCTTCAGGAAGAGCGCGTAGCCCGCGCCGCGCGCGAGGAAGTTGACCGACGCGTCGGTCTGCCCGCGGTTGGCCTCGAAGCTTAAGGGGATGCGGCCGTATGTTTCGCGCGCCCGCTCAAGCGGGGCTTGCGCGCCGGCGGCCGGAGGCGGGGGCGCGGCGCGGCGTGTCAACATCAAAGGCGCGGCCAGCAGGCACGCGACCGACGACAGGACGAGTGTGGGCAAGATTGTGCGACTACGAGGTGCGGTGGGCGATCTCATTGTGTCCTCTCTGTTCAAGTAACGTGAACGTTCAGGACTCGCGCCGTTGGCGAGCGAAGGGACGGGGATTATATGTGCGCGATGCCTCGGCGTAAATCTTTTTCGCGCCGCATCCCTCAAAGCCGACGACCCGCGGCTCAAGTCAGGCGACTGCGGCTGAGACTTTAACTGATTGTTGGCAGGGTTTAAGCTAAATAGTGGCAGGGGCGATGACGATACTACTTGGAAAATCGTCATCACCCTTTTTTCGTTTAAAGCAATTCTTGGCAGAAAGTACAGAATTAAATCAATTACTGGCAGTCAGTACACGCAGATCGCCCCGGGTTGGACGGGCTTACACTAAGGTCCACTGGCGGATGCGTCCACCGCTCATCGTGTAGAGTGAGAGTAATCCTGATTGCTCAGGTCAGCACCCATCACATCTTTGATGCTTGAGGTCGACAGGTAGCTCCCGACTTATACAGAGTCAAAATTACTATCCGCTGCGCTGTTCGCCAGCTTAACAACATACCTGGCATACACGTCAGTATCGACTCCGGATATACCGGGAAGCCACTTGTTCTTGATCCATTCGGCAAGATTCTCGTTCATCTTGCCTATGAAGCTGTACCTCCTCGCCGCTTCGACAATAGGGTGAGCTTTTTTCATCTGGCTCTCGGCACGCTCTTTAAGAACCTCCCAGGGCGGAACCCCTAACTCTCTAGCCTGCTCAAGGAGCGTCCTAGTTGTTTAGTCCCATAGTGTGGTGGTGCGGATTAAGCCTAAAACGTTCCGGCTCCTTTTGCCAACACCTGCTGATGTGCTCGTAGGGCGTCAGTCCCCGGAGCGTCTTGAGACGTTTGGCGAAGTTGTAG
>JBEVJD010000385.1:0-2720 GCA_040510435.1 Pyrinomonadaceae bacterium
GCTCCGGCGAGACTTCTTCGTTCGCCCTGTCTCTCAACGGCGGCACGGAATACAGACTGGTCAGCGCGTGCGACAACGACTGCTCCGACATCGACATCGTCGTCTATGACGAGAACGGCAACCAGGTGGCCTCGGACACCAGCCGCGACGACAAGCCGGTGGTGAGCGTCACCCCGCGCTGGACGGGGCAGTTCCGGATTAAGGTGACGATGTACAAGTGCAGCAATAGCCCCTGCGCCTACGGGATAAGTGTGTTCGGCAGGGGGTGAGTGTCCGCCGCGTTCCCGGCTTCCCGCGGCGGGACGTGCTTACATGATTACGTCGGCGCGGGAGCGTTCGCGGCGGGCGACGCCGGTGCGGTAGGCCGCCTCTTCGACCTCGCGGGCGACGGCCTCGGCGACGCGCTTGTCGAAGACGGAGGGGACGATGTATTCGGGGTGGAGTTCTTCGGGGGTGATGATGGAGGCGATGGCCCCGGCGGCGGCGAGCTTCATCTCCTCGTTGATGCGCGAGGCGCGGCAGGCGAGCGCGCCGCGGAAGATGCCGGGGAAGCAGAGCACGTTGTTAATCTGGTTTGGGTAGTCGCTCCGACCGGTCGCCATCACCGCCGCTACGCCGGCCACCTCCTCCGGCATGATCTCGGGCGTCGGGTTCGCCATCGCGAAGATGATGGGGTCTTTCGCCATCCGCTTCACGTCATCCACGTCAATCACGCCGGGCGCCGAGAGGCCGAAGAAAACGTCCGCGCCCTTGAGCACGTCGCGCACCGAGCCGCGCTCGCCGTTGGGGTTCGAGATGCGCGCGAAGTGTTCCTTGACCCAGTTCATGTTCTCGGTGCGCCCGTCGTAAATCGCGCTGTGCTGGTCGCAGCCGATGAGGTTGCGGACGCCCGCGCTCATCACGATTTTCGAGCAGGCCACGCCCGCCGCGCCCACGCCGTTGACGACGACCTTCAAGTCCTCCATCCGCTTGCCCACCAGCTTCACCGCGTTGATGAGCGCCGCGAGCACGACGACGGCCGTGCCGTGCTGGTCGTCGTGGAAGACGGGGATGTCCAGCTCTTCCTTTAACCTCTCCTCAATCTCGAAGCAGCGCGGCGCGGAGATGTCTTCGAGGTTGATGCCGCCGAAGGCGACCGAGATGTTCTTGACGGTGCTGACGATCTCGTTCGGGTCTTTCGTCGAGAGGCAGATGGGGAAGGCGTCCACGCCCGCGAACTCTTTGAAGAGCATCGCCTTCCCCTCCATCACGGGGAGCGCGGCGGCCGGGCCGATGTCGCCGAGGCCGAGGACGGCCGTGCCGTCGGTGACGACGGCGACCGTGTTGCGCTTGATGGTGAGCGTGAAAGCCTTCTCGGGGTCGCGCGCGATGGCCTCGCAGACGCGCGCGACCCCGGGCGTGTAGGCCATCGAGAGGTCTGCGCGGGTCTTTAAGGGAGCTTTGGAGACGACCTCGATCTTGCCGCCGAGGTGCATGAGGAAGACGCGGTCGCTGACGTTGATGACCTCGACGCCGTCAACGGCGCGCGCGGCATCGACGATGGCCTTGCCGTGGTCGGCCGAGGCTGCGTTGACGGTGAGGTCGCGGATGATGGCGTCGCGGCCGACGCTGACGATGTCGATGGCGCCGATGTCGCCGCCCGCGAGCCCGAGGGCCATCGTCAACTCCCCGAGCGTGCCCGCGCGCGTAGAGAGTTTTACCCGGAGCGTCAGACTGTAACTCGCGCTGGGAGTGTTCGGCGTCAGGGGCAAGGCAGGGTTTTCCTTTCGGTTCGTGTCTGTAAATCAATGGCGATGGGCTTGGGTTTTACTCTAGCGCCAACACGTGCGGGGCGCAAGCGGTGTGTCACTCGCCGAGGGCGCGGCGCACCTCTTCGACGGCGGCGGGGTCTGCGCCCGCGTCGAGGGCGAGTTTGAGCGAGCGCCCGCCGAGCAGCCTGTAGACGGCGAGCGCGTCGGAGTCTTCGAGTCCGGCGAGGGCGCGCAGGTGCTTGCGGACGGTCTCCAGGTCGGCGCGCGCGAAGCTGCCGGTGAGGGCGCGTGCGGGCGTGTGCTGCGCGAGGTTGTCGGCCACGCTGCGCAGGAGCGGCAGCAGAACCTCCCGCGCGCGGCGCTCCTTCAAGCCGCAGCGCTCAAGCATGTCGAGCGCTACGTCGAAGAGCGCGACGACGTGACCCGCCGCCAACACCGCCGCCGCGTGATAGAGCGCCTTGTCGCCGGGATTGATTGTGAAAGTCTCGCCGCCGAGGTCGCGCACCACGCGGCGCGCGGCGCGCGTGGCGCGTGCGTCGCCCTCGACGCAGTAGAAGGCACGGCGCAGACTCTCCGCGCCCGACGCGGCGTCGCTCACGGCCGCGAGCGGGTGCATCGAGCCGACCGCGCGCCCGCGCGCGCGCAGGGGCGCGAGCACTTCCGACGAGAGCGCGCCGCTCGCGTGCAGCGCAACGCACGGCCCGAGGGCGGGCCGTGCGGCCAACCGCCCGGCCGTCTCTTCGACGACATCGTCCGGCGTCGTGATGAAGAGCAGGCCGGCCGCGGGCAGCCGCTCAAGCTCTCCGGCCCCGAGGGCGAGGGTTTCGACTCCCGCACGCTTCGCGGCCCGCCGCGCGTGCGCCGCCTCGCGCGAGACGAGCGCGCGCACCTCGTAGCCGCACGCGTTGAGCGCGCGCGCCAGCGCCGTCCCCAGACGCCCCGCGCCGACGACGACGGCTGAACGCGACG
>JBEVJD010000386.1:0-11578 GCA_040510435.1 Pyrinomonadaceae bacterium
ATCGCCTGCGAGTGCTGGAAGATGACGTTGCAGCGCGTCAGCATGTAGAGCCCGGCCGTCACCATCGTCGCCGCGTGGATGAGGGCGGAGACGGGCGTCGGGCCCGCCATCGCGTCCGGCAGCCACACGTACAAAGGTATCTGCGCCGACTTGCCGCACGCGCCGACGAAGAGGCCGAGCGCGATCCAAGACATGATGCCCCACGCGACGGGGCCCGAGAGCGTCTCGACGGGGAGCGTGCGCGCCTGCTCGAAGACGGCCGTGTACTGCGTCGTGCCGAAGGTGGCGATGACGGCGAAGACGGCGAGCGCGAAGCCGAAGTCGCCGATGCGGTTCGTAATGAAAGCCTTGCGCGACGCGTCGCCCGCCTCCCGTCGGTCGAAGTAATAACCGATGAGCAGGTACGAGCAGAGGCCGACGCCCTCCCATCCGACGAACATCATCATGAAGTTCGAGCCCATCACGAGGATAAGCATCGAGAACATGAAGAGCCCGAGGTAGGCGAAGAAGCGATAAAAGCCCTTGTCGCCGTGCATGTACCCGGTCGCGAAGACGAAGATGCACAAGCCCACCCCCGTCACGACGAGCATGAAGATGGACGACAGCGCGTCGAGCTGATAGCTCCACTCCACGTCGAGCACCGCGCCGCGCGGCTCCATCTCGACGCCCGCCCCGCCGAGGAGCACGGGGTCGCCGGGCGCGAGCCCCTTCTCCGCCCGCGCGCGCGCGGCCTCTTCGTCCAGCCGCCGCCGGGACTCGTCGGTCAGACGCTTGGTCATCGGCCCCTGCGTCAACTCGACCGCGCCGCCCGGAATCCACGTGTAGGAGAACGCGCCGTCCTCGCTCGTCACGTAGGGATTCGGCCACACGTTCGCGCCGTACGAGATGACCGCCGCGAGGCTGATGAGGAACGCGAGCGCCACGGAGCCGACGCCTATCGAGCCGATCAGCCGCTCCGAGAAGCGGAGCCTGCGACCCAACAGCCCGTTGACGGCCGCGCCCAGCAGCGGCAGGAGGGGTACGAGCCAGATGTATCTGTGCATAAGTTTGGGGGTGATGAGTGATGAGTGATAAGTGATAAGAGGAGGACAAGGCCCCTCTTCTCTTTCTTATCACTTATCACTCATCACTCATCACCACTTCAAGAGGTCAATCTTGTCCACGAAGATCGTCTCGCGGTTGCGGTAGAGCGCGATGACGAGGCCGAGGCCGATGGCCGCCTCGGCGGCGGCGACGACGATGATGAAGACCGTGAAGACCTGGCCGGCGACGGCGTTGAGGCTCCCCTGCTCTTGCAGGTAGCGCGAGAAGGCGATGAAGTTCAGGTTCGCCGCGTTCAGAATCAGCTCAATCGACATGAAGATGACGATGATGTTGCGGCGCGTCAGCACGCCGGCCACGCCGATGGTGAAGAGCAGCGCCCCGATGATGAGGAACTTCGAGAGGTCGGGGTGCTCGACCCCCTGCCGCATGTTTTCGAGGACGCTTTGGAAGAGTGCGGGCGCCGGTGTGAAAAGGCTGTTCATAGTCTTGAGTCCGAATCGTTAGACCTCGGCGGCGTGCGCGCGCTCGGCGGCCTCGATCTCGGCCGGGGTCAGTTCGCCCGCGGCGCTCAGTTCGGGAATGACCCGCGGGTCAACGTCGTCGGCGGCCAACTCCTGCTTCGACGTGCGCGCCAGCAGCACCGAGCCGACGATGGCGACCAGCAGCAGCAGGCTCGCGATCTCGAACGGGAGCGCGCCGTAGCGGTAGAGGCTGGCGCCGACGCGCTGCGTGTCCTCCGAAATCTTCGAGACGCCCGTCGCGGCGTTGCTCATGCGCGTGGCCGCGGCCGCCCGCGGCGCGTCGGGGTCTGGGACGAAGCGGCCGGCCGACTGGTTGATGGCGTAGAAGAGCCCGAAGACCAACAGCGCGGCGAAGCAGACGGCGGCCGTCACCTGCCCCGAGCGGTTGAACAACTCCTCGCCCCCGCGCTCCTCGGCCGAGACGTTGACGAGCATGATGACGAACAGGAAGAGCACCATCACGCCGCCGACGTAGACCAGAATCTGCACGCCCGCGATGAACTCCGCGCCGAGGAGCACGAAGAGCGCCGCCACCGAGACGAGCGCCGAGATCAGAAAGAGCGCCGAGTGCACGGCGTTGCGCGCCATCACCGTCAACAGCCCCGCCACCAACGCCGCCAGCGCGAAGACCCAGAAGAAGACGCTTTCCCAGCCCTGTAGAACCATAGTTTTCAGTTTTCAGTTTTCAGTTTTCAGCCTGTCATTTCCTTTCGGAGCGTCCGCTTAACTGCCCGCTCCGACTGAAAACTAAAAGCTGAAAACTGAAAACTGTTTCAGGCTTCAAACTTGCGCGACTCGCGCCCCTGTTCGAGCATCTCGCGGTTCCAGACGAAGCCGGCGCGCGAGTAGGTGGCGAGCTCGAACTCCTGCGTCAGTTCGAGGCAGGCCGTGGGGCACGCCTCCTGGCAGAGCGCGCAGAACATGCAGCGCGAGGTGTCGAAGATGAACTCGTCCAGGACCTTTTTCTTGCGCGGCTTGCCGCCGACCGTCATCTCGATGTCCATCGCGATCACGTCGATGCAGTCCTCGGGGCAGGCCAGCGCGCAGAGGTTGCAGGCGATGCAGAGACTCTCGTGCGTCTCCGGGTCCATGTTGAGGCGCGGCGCGCCATGGAAGCGCGGCGCCACCTGCGGACGAACGGAAGGGTACTGCTCGGTGTAGATGCCGAAGCCGCGCACCGAGTCCTTGTCCGTCAGCGCGCCGACGTTGTACTTCAGCGTCAGCCACATCCCCTTGAACACGTCCGCCAGGAAGAAGCGCTTCAGCTTCTCACCCCAACTGGCCAGCGGGACTTTCACTAAAGGCATATCAACTCCTGAGTGATGGGTGATGGGTGACGAGTGATAAGAAAGAACAAGGCGCGTCCTTTTCTCTTGTCACTCATCACTCATCACTCTCCATTTACCCTTCGCTCGTGGCGGCGGCCGTCGCCGCCACGGCGGGCGCGCCCTTCGGCACGTCCACGAGCCTGATTTCGCGCCGCTGCTTCTTGAGATTGAAGTCGCGCGAGTTGCGGTTGAGATAGGAGAGGAAGAGTCCTCCGATGAACAGCCCACCCACCCCGAAGGCAACGGCCACGCCCTTGCCCGCGCCCGTCAGGTTGACCCCGCGGTTCAGCGTCTCGATGGTGTCGAGCGGGCCGTCGAGCGCCTGCAAGGCGAAGACCGTCAGGCCCGTCCAGACGATGTTCAGCAGCGAGGCCGGGATCATCCACTTCCAGCCCAAGTCCATCAACTGGTCGTAGCGGTAGCGCGGGAACGTCCAGCGCAGCCAGAAGTAGAGGTAGAGCAGCACCGCCATCTTGACGATGAAGACGACGAGGCTCAGGAAGACGTACAGGTTGTTGTAGCCGCCCGCGACCCGGAGCACGCCGGGGAAGTACCAGCCGCCGAGGAAGACGGTCGTCGCCACGGCCGCCACCACCACCATCGCCGCGTACTCGGCCATGAAGAAGAGCGACCAGCGCATCCCCGAGTACTCGGTGTGGAAGCCCGCGACCAGTTCCGACTCGGCCTCGGGCAAATCGAACGGCGCGCGGTTGTTCTCGGCGATGCCGCTGATGAGGAAGACGACGAAGGCGAGCGGCTGGTAGAGAATGAACCAGATTGAGTCGGACGACTGCGCCGTCGTGATGCCGGACAGAGAGAGGGTGCGCGCGAACATCAGCGCGCCGACGAGCGACATCCCCATCGCGACCTCGTACGAGACCATCTGCGCCGACGAGCGCAGGCCGCCGAGGAGCGCGTACTTCGAGTTCGAAGACCAACCGGCGAGGATGAGGGCCAGCACCCCGACCGACGAGATCGAGAGGACGAGGAGCAGGCCGATGTTTACGTCCGTAATCACGCCCCAGTCCGGCGCGAACGGGATGACCGAGAAGGTGATGAACGTCGCCGCCACCGAGATGTAGGGCGCGTAGCGGAAGATGTATGGGTCGGCCTTCTCGGGCACGAGGTCTTCTTTGGTGAGGAGCTTGACGGCGTCGGCGATGGGCTGCAACAGCCCCCACTTGCCGACGCGCATCGGCCCTAGACGCGCCTGCATGAACGCGGAAATCTTCCGCTCCAGGTAGCTCGCGTACAGCGCCCACACGGCGACCAGCGTGATGACCGCGCCAATCTGTATGAACGGCCAGACGACATAGTTGACCGTCTCCGCGCTGAAGAACTTCAGCAGGAGGTCGTCGAGGAAGCTCGGTGGTGCGAAGAGTGCGAACAACATAGGCAGTCAGCGGTCAGCCTTCAGCTTCAGCTTGCAACTCAATCTCGAACGTGCAGCCGCGGGCAGTCTTCAGGTCAACCAGTTCCCAGTCCTCGTCGAGCGTGCCCTTGCGGTCGACGACGAGGTAGGAGTACCACTCGCCGGTGGCGAAGGGCGGCGTGTGCCAGGTGCCGCGGAAGTAGGCGTAGGGCAGGCGGCCTTCGACGAGGAAGGCGACGACCTTGTCCACGTCGGGCGCGTCGAGCCCGTTGGGCGGCGCGACGCAGATGACGGCCTGCGAGCCCGCGAGCGGCGAGAAGACCTGCATCGTGTGGCGGTGGCGCGCCATGAAGTCGAACTGGAAGGGGCGCGGGTCGGCCGTCGCCCCCGTAATGCTCGGCACGCCCATCCCGATGTCCACGTCAATCGAACCGCGCCGGTCGAGCAGAATCCCGTACGGCGCGAAAGCCTCGCGCGTCATCTTCTGGACTGGCAGCCTGATGATATTCATCAGCGGGTTTCTGGGTGTTGGGTTCTGGGTGTTGGGTTCTGGGTGTTAGTCAAACCCAAAACCTAAAACCCAGAACCCAACACCTAACGATCTATCTCTCCCAGCACGATGTCGAGCGTGCCGATGATGGCGACCACGTCGGCGACGAGGTGGCCGACGCACATCTGCCGCAGCGCCTGAAGGTTGATGAGGCACGGCGGGCGGACGCGGACGCGGTACGGGCGGCTCGTGCCGTCCGAGACGAGGTAACAGCCGATCTCGCCCTTCGGCCCTTCGATGGAGTGGTAGTAGTCGCCCGCGGGCGGCTTGATGACCTTCGGAATCTTGGCGTTGACGGGGCCGTCGGGCAGTTGCTTCAAAGCCTGCTGGACGATGCGGCGCGACTGGCGCATCTCTTCGAGCCGGACGAGGTAGCGGTCGTATGTGTCGCCGTTCTCGCCGACCGGTATGTCGAAGTCGAGGTCGGCGTAGGCCGCGTAGGGCCGCGACTTGCGTATGTCCCACGCGACGCCCGAGCCGCGCAGGGCGGGGCCTGAGAGCCCGATGGCTATCGCGTCCGCGGCCGTGATGACGCCGATGCCGACCGTCCGGCCGAGCCAGATACGGTTCTCCGAGAGCAGCGTCTCGTACTGGTCGATGCGATTCGGGAAGTTATCGACGAACTGCTGCACGTCCTCCGTAAAACCTTCGTAGGTGTCGTTCGGCATCCCGCCGATGCGCCACGCGTGGCAGGTGAGGCGCGCGCCGAACTGCTGCTCGAATATCTTCAGAATCTCCTCGCGCTCGCGCAGCGCGTGCAGCAGCACCGTGAAGGCGCCGATGTCGAGCGCGTGCGTGGCGAGCCAGAGCAGGTGCGAGGAGATGCGGTTCAACTCGGTCAGGATCGTGCGGATGTAGTGCGCGCGCGGGGGGATTTCGAGCCCCATCATCTGCTCGACCGTCTCGACCCAGACCAGCCCGTTCGAGACCGCCGCGATGTAGTCGAGCCTGTCCCAGTAGGGCGCGATCATCGGGTAGAGACGGTTCTCCGCGATCTTCTCCATCCCGCGGTGGAGGAAGCCGATGTCGCAGTCAAGGTCGATGACGGTCTCGCCGTCCAGGCGCAGGACGACGCGCAGCACCCCGTGCGTCGAAGGGTGCTGCGGCCCCATGTTCAAGACCATCTCGGGGTTGTCGAGTAAGGTCTCCTGCGTTGTCGCGACTTCTACCTGGTGCATAGCTTTGAGTAGTCAGTAGCCAGTAGTCAGGAGTCAGGAGAAAGACAATCGTCGCTCGAACCGTGCGGTTGTCATCATCAACATCCAATAGGCGGAGCCCTACTGGCTACTGACTAGTGTCTACTTCTTTAAACGCTCCCGCGACGCTGGCCGTCTCAAGCACGAGCGCGACCTCCGAGACTTCGCCTCTTTTTCTTTTGCCGAGCAGGTCGAAGAGGATGGCGGAGGCGGCGGAGTCGCGGTTCCAGACGTTGCGCGGGCTCATGCGCTGGCCGAGTCGGAAGCCCGCGGCTTCGGCGGCCGTGGGGCTGTCGAAGACCTTCACTTCGTACTTGGCGGCGAGGTCTTTCGGGTGCATCGCTTTTACTTGTGCTCCTTCGGCAGCGGGTCGCGGCCGTCGCGGAAGATTTCGCGGATGCGCCGCTCGTCGGGCGTCTGGAGGATTTCGAGACCGTAGGCTCGGCGCTGCGCGAGTTGTTCGCGCTGGACTTCGTTGAACTCCGGCAGGTGCCGCGTCGTCCACTCGTTCTCCATGAACTCCAGCGGGTAGTCCTTCCGCAAGGGGTGTCCGTCCCAGTCCTTCGGCAGGAGCAGGCGCCGGAGGTCTGGGTGATTGTTGAAGGCCACGCCGAACATGTCGTACGCCTCGCGTTCCATCCAGTTAGCCGTCGGCCAGACCGACGTGACGCTCTCAACACCAGTCTCGTCCGCCGCGGCCTTCACGCGCACGCGCTCGTTCTTCGAGATGGAGTAGAGGTTGTAGACGACCTCGAACGGCGCCTCTTCGCGCTCGGGCCAGTGGACGCAGGTCAGGTCGGAGAGGTATTCGAAAGGCGTCTCCGTGTCGTCGCGCAGCGCCTTGCAGACCTCGACGACCGCTTCGGCCTTGACGTGAATCGAAAGCTGATTAACGAACGTGAAGGCGCCCTCAACCGCGTCGCCGAAGCGCTTGCGTAAGCGCTTGAACAGAGGGTGGTCGAGCGACTCGACCGGCTTCGGCCCTTCGTCCTTCTTCTTGACGGGGGGCTTCGGGACGCCTGCTCCGGCGGCGGCCGGGGCGGCGGGCTTGGCGGGCGCGGGCGTCTTCTCCGCGCCGGGCGCGGCGGCGGGCAACTTCGCGGCGGCGGCCTCTTTCGCGGCGGCGGCGCGCGCCTTGGCCTCGGCGATCTTGGCGGCGCGTTCGAGGTCGGCCTGCGGAGGGCTCTTTAAGGGGTCGCCGACCTCGGGCGACTTGCCGCCCGGCGGCGGTGCTGCTTCCCCTCCCTCTGCCTGAGCGGCGGCGGCCTCCTTCTTGGCCTTCGCCTCGGCGATGATGCGTTCGAGGCGTGCCTTCTTCTCTTCCGGGGTCTCGTCGGAGGGCGGTGCGGCCGGCGGCTTGGGCCTGGGTGAAGGGGCGGGGGTCTTTGCGGTCTCGCCCGAGTCTGCCGGGACGGTCGTGCCCGAGGTCGAGCTGCCCGAGGGCGCTTTGCCGGTCAGCGCCGCCTGGCTCTCGGGCGTGGGCCGGGGCTGGTCGGCGTCGGGCGGCTGCGGAAGCTCACCCGCGCGTTCGGCGGCCGACGGAGAGCCAGCGGCTTTTTTGTCTTCCGCTGCTGTCGGGAATGTGTCTGCCGCGCGGCGTGGGTCGTCGCTTTCGGGCGGTGAGGTATCAGGGGATTCCGGAGGGTTTTTGGGTTCGTCCGTCATCGCGTCCTAAGGTTCGACTCCCGTGTAAGGACGTAGCTCGGGAACAACTCACGTCCCTACTCGCTCATGAGTGCGGCTTGTATAACTTTCAAGGTACTCTTACGGAAAAGCTTCGAAGGTGTGTTCAGCGCGTTTGTAACACGCGATTTGTACGCGTGTCAACAAACTAGTCGCCCGCCCTCAACGTCACTCCGGCGCGGGCAATCCGCGCGCCGCCTCGCGCATCCAAGTCCTTGCACAACTTGACGATGCGCGGCGGGCGTCGGTAAGATGGGGCTTTGTTCGAGGCCGCCCGGGGCCCGCTATCTGAGAGGAAAGAAAAATGAAGCAAGGAATTCATCCCGACTACCACGAGATTAACGTCCACTGCGCCTGCGGCAACGAGTTCAAGACGCGCTCGACGAAGAAGGACGACCTCCACATCGAAATCTGCTCGGAGTGCCACCCGTTCTTCACGGGCAAGCAGAAGCTGATTGACACGGCCGGCCGCGTCGACCGCTTCAACAAGCGTTACGGCAAGAAGACCGAAGCGCCGGCCGCGACCGAAGGCGCCAACGCCTGAGATTCACACCGGCTGCGCGTATGACACCGATCCGACGCCGCCAGTATTAGCTACCCAGAACCCGGACGCCGACCTTCCGCGCCCGCGGCCGAACCTCTTTCTCCCCGCCGGGGACACGAAAGAAGAGCCGCACCGAAGGTCGGCGTCTCTGTTTGAAGTATTCAGAAGTCAGGAGTCAGGAGTCAGAATCAAAGGCAGAGACCGCTTTTAAATTCTGACTCCTGACTCCCGGCTCCTGACTCCCTGAAAGGAGTTCCCCTTGAGCGCCAGCGAAAAAGACCTGATTGTCGGCGGCCAGGCCGTCATCGAGGGCGTGATGATGCGCACGCCCTCCGCGTACGCCATCGCGGTGCGCCGCCCCGACGGCACCATCACGCACACGGGCGCGAGCCTGCCGAAGTGGAGCGACAAGTACCCCGCGCTCAAGTTCCCCGTCCTGCGCGGCGCGGCCGTCCTCGTGCAGTCGATGGCGCTCGGCATCAAGGCGCTCAACTACTCCGCCGCCGAAGCCTTCCAGGAGGAGGAGGAGACCGCGAAGGAGGTCAAGGTCGCCTTGACGCCCGCGGTCGTCGAGGGCGAGGGCGACTTCGCCGGCATCACCGGCGGCGTCCCCGGCCTCTTCCCCGTCCCGACGAAGAAGCGCCCCGAGGACGAGTTGAAGCGCGGCTCGGCCGCGGCCTTCGGCTCCATCGCCTTCGCGCTGCTCTTCAACGTCCTGCTCTTCGTCGTCGCGCCGCTCGTGCTCACCAACGCCCTCTTCATCGGCATGGGCTGGGCCGACAGGGCCGCCGCGCCTGCGCCCGCCGCCGCCGAGCAGGCGCAGACGGCCGACGCCGCGACCGACGGCACGCAGGCGGCCGCCGCACAGAGCGCGGACGCGCCCTGGTACTCGCGCGCCTACGACGGCGCCCGCGGCTACCTGAAGCCGGTCAAGCCGAACGTCGCCTTCAACCTCATCGACGGCCTCATCCGGATGGCGATCTTCATCCTGATGATTACCAGCTTCTCACTCTCGAAAGACATCCGGCGCGTCTTCGAGTATCACGGCGCGGAGCACAAGACCGTCTTCAACTGGGAGTCGGGGCTGCCGCTCTCGGTCGAGAACGCGCGCGTCCAGCCGCGCCAGCACCCGCGCTGCGGGACGAGCTTCCTGATGGTCGTCATGCTCGTCTCCATCGTGCTCTTCTCGGTCGTCTCCTTCAGTTCGTTCGCCTACAACATCGCCGTGCGCGTCGCGTTCATCCCCATCGTCGCCGGCCTGAGCTACGAGATCATCCGGCTCTCGGCGAAGAAGGAGGGCGGCTTCATCTTCAAGCTCATCACGCTGCCCGGCGTCTGGCTCCAGAACATCACGACCAAGGAGCCCGACGACCAGCAGCTCGAAGTCGCCATCGTCGCGCTCAAAGAATCTCTGAAGTTGGAGCCGCAGCCCGTGGAGCCCGCGCCCGCGCCGCTGTCGTAATCAAGCCATGCTAGACAAACTCGAACAGATCGAAGCGCGTTACGAGGCACTCGCCGAGGAGCTGTCGCAGCCCGAGGTCTATTCCGACCCGGCGAACTACGCGAAGCTCAACAAGCAGCACCGCGGCATGGGCGAGATGGTGTCGAAGTACCGCGAGTGGAAGCAGATCAAGTCGGAGCTGTCGGGCGCCAAGGAACTCCTCGACCTCTCGGACGACGAGGAGATGCGCGAGATGGCGCGCTCCGAGATGACCGCACTCGAAGAGCGACTTGGGAAGGTCGAGGAAGAACTGCGCGTCCTGCTGCTCCCGCGCGACCCGAACGACGAGAAGAACGTCATTCTCGAAATCCGCGCCGGCACGGGCGGCGACGAGGCGACGCTCTTCGCCGCCGAGATGTTGCGGATGTACGGCCGCTACGCCGAGCGCCAGGGCTGGAAGATGGAGATTCTCGACCAGTCCGAGTCGGGCATCGGCGGCCTCAAGGAGGCCGTCGCCTCAATCTCCGGCGATAAGGTCTTCTCGAAGCTCAAACACGAGTCGGGCGTGCACCGCGTCCAGCGCGTGCCGCAGACCGAAACTTCGGGGCGCATCCACACCTCCGCCGTCACCGTCGCAGTGCTGCCCGAGGCCGAAGAGGTTGACGTTAAGATCAACCAGAACGACCTCCGCATAGACACCTTCTGCTCGTCGGGGCCGGGCGGCCAGTCGGTCAACACCACCTACTCGGCCGTGCGCATCACGCACACGCCGACCGGCGTCGTCGTCTCGATGCAGGACGAGAAGTCGCAGATCAAGAACCGCGAGAAGGCGATGCGCGTGCTGCGCGCGCGCCTGCAAGAGCTCGAAGAGCAGAAGCAGCACGAGGCGCAGGCCAGCGAGCGCCGCTCGATGGTCGGCTCCGGCGACCGCTCCGAGAAGATTCGTACCTATAACTTCAAGGAGAACCGCGTCAGCGACCACCGCATCCAGCTCACCGTCCACCAGCTCGACCTCGTCATGGAGGGCGCCCTCGACGAATTCATCAACGCCCTCGTCGCGCACTACCAGGCCGAGAAGCTCAAGGCCGAGACGGTCGCGGCCTAGATAGAACCAGTGATGAGTGATGAGTGATAAGTGATAAGTGATAAGAGGAAGAAGACGGGACTTGTCTTCCTCTTATCACTTATCACTCATCACTCATCACTTTTTAAAGATATGGAAACGACGCGCGTCCTCCTCGTCCGGCACGGTGAGTCGCAGGGCAACGCCGAGCGCAGGTTCGGCGGCCACTCGCCGACGCCCCTGAGCGAGTTGGGGCACAGGCAGGCCGAGGCGACGGCGCGCGCGCTGGCGAACGAACGTGTGACGGCCGTCTATTCGAGCGACCTGCTGCGCGCCGTGCAGACGGCCGAGCCTTTGGCGCGCGCGACCGGTCTCGAAATCACGCGGACGGCTGCGCTGCGCGAGCGCAGCGTCGGCCTGATGGAAGGGCTCACCTTCGAGGAAGCCGCCGCGGCGCACCCCGAAGAGTACGCCGCGCTCCTCCGGCGAGACTTCGAGCGCGTGCTCGCGGGCGGCGAGAGTTACCGCCAACTCCTCGACCGCGCCGCCGCCGAACTCGACCGCGCCATCGAGCGCCAACGCGGCGGCACCGTCGCCCTCTTCTCGCACACCGGCACCATCTGCATCCTCGCGCTGCACCTGATGGGCGCCCTCGACGCGCCGCACTTGAAACCCGTCTGGCTCTCCACCTCCAACTGCGGCGTCACGCGCTTCTCCATCGAGCACGGCGGACTCATCCGCATCAAAGCCTTCAACGACACGCGCCACCTCATCGGCCTTTAAAATAGAACCGCGAGCGGGAGCGAGCGGGTGCGGGTGACTTCATGAGTTCGCTC
>JBEVJD010000387.1:0-14995 GCA_040510435.1 Pyrinomonadaceae bacterium
CCCGCCTGCGGCACGAGCCGATTCTCCAAACCCTTCGCGGTGCCCACGAAGCGCGCCGCCGACTGCGGGTCGCGCCGCATCACCTCTTTCGCGACGGCGATGCCCGGGTAGATGTGCCCGCCCGTCCCGCCCGCGGCGATGAGCACGCGCATCGGCATTACCCGAGACGGGGGGACTGGGAGACGGCGAGACGAGGAGAAGTTCTGCTTCTCGTCTTCACCGGAGCGGGACTCGGTGTCCTCGTCTCATGTACAGTACCCCGTCGCCCCGTCTCCCAGTCCCTCACTCTCCCCATCACCCCCTCGCGGAGCGCGGCGCCGTAGCCCGGGCTCGACTGCTGCGAGATGTTCAAGAGCACGCCGACCGAGAACAGAGTCGGCACCAGCGACGAGCCGCCGTACGAGATGAACGGCAGCGGGATACCCTTCGTCGGCAGCATCGAGAGCACGACGCTCATGTTGAAGAGCGCCTGCGCCACGATGCCGGTCACGATGCCGACGCCGAGCAGCATCCCGAACCTGTCGGGCGCGCGCAGCGCCGCGCGCATCCCGCGCCACAGGAAGAGCCCGAAGAGCGCCAACACCGCCAGCGCGCCGAACAGCCCCAACTCCTCGCTCACCACGGCGAAGATGAAGTCCGAGTGCGCGAAGGGCAGGAAGAACATCTTCTGCCTCCCCTCGGTGAACCCCAGCCCGTGCACGCCGCCCGAGCCGACGGCCAGCAGCGACTGTACGACCTGATAGCCCGAGCCCTGCGGGTCGGCCCAGGGGTCGAGGAAGACCAGCACGCGCTTGAGTCTCCACGGCACGAAGAGCAGCAGTCCCGCCACGCCCGCGAGCGCAGGGGCCGCGGCCAGCGCCATGTGCTTGAGCCGCGCGCCCGCCGTGAACAGCATCGCCGTGCAGGCGACGGCGAGCATCATCGAAGTCCCGAGGTCGGGCTCGGCCACGATGAGCAGGGCCAGCACGCCCGTCAACGTTACGGCCGGCACGAACGTCGCCCAGAAGTCGCCCTCGCGCCCCGCGCGCCTTTCGAGGAACCGCGCGAGGAAGACGGCGAGCGCGAGTTTCGAAATCTCCGACGGCTGCAAGGAGAAGCCCGCGAACCTTATCCAACGCCGCGCGCCGTTGATGGGCGGGAAGGCGAAGACGGCGACCAGCAACACCCCCGTCAGCAACAGCAGCCCCCACGCGATCTTCCCGTTGCGCAGGCGCCCGTAGTCGAACCGCATCCCGGCCCACATCGCCGCGAGCCCTGCGAGCGTCCACACGCCCTGACGGACGACGTAGTGGTACTGGCTGTGGTTCTCGGCCGTCGCCACCACGGCCGACGCGCTGTAGACCATGATGACGCCGAAGAGCGCCAGCGCCACCGTGCCGGCGAACAGCCACTCGTCTGCCTGTAGCTTCCGGGCCATAAAAAACAGGGAGTCAGGAGTCAGGAGTCAGGAGTCAGCATGAAGAGGGCAGCGCGTGCTTCTCTTCCGACTTCTGACTCCTGTCTTCTGAATTCATCAACCCCTTCACCTCTTCCTTGAACACGCGCCCGCGGTGCTCGTAACTCGTGAACATGTCGAAGCTCGCGCACGCCGGGGCGAGCAGGACTGTGTCGCCGGGCTCGGCCGCCTCGTAAGCCTTGCGGACGGCGTCGGCCATGTCGTCGGCGCGCTGTAGCGTCGGCGCCGCCTCTTTCAACTCCGCCTCGATGCGCTCGGCGTCCTCGCCGAGGGTGACGAGGGCGCGCGCCTTCCTCCGCATCAGCGGCGCGAGCGGCGCGTAGGGCGCGTTCTTACCGCGGCCGCCGAGGATGAGAACGAGTTGGCCCGGCTCTTCCGACAGCGCCTCGACGGCCTTGACCGCCGCGTCCACGTTCGTCGCCTTCGAGTCGTTGTAGAAGGTGACGCCGCCGACCTCCGCCACGCGTTCGAGTCTGTGCTCGACCGGCGCGAAACGCCTGACGGTCTCGCGCATCGAGTCGGGTCCCGCGCCGCACGCGAGCCCCGCGGCCAGCGCCGCCAGCACGTTCTGGACGTTGTGCACGCCCTTCAACTGCATCTCGTCGCGCGTCATCAGCACGCGCTCGCCCGACCACGTCCGCGCGACCAGCTCGCGCCCCCGCAGGAACAGCCCCTCGTCCAGCTCGCGCCCCGTGCTGAACATCGTAACGTGCGCTTCGAGCCCCGACGCCCACGAAGAGACCACGGGGTCGTCCGCGTTGAGCACGGCCACGTCGGCCGAGGTCTGGTTGCGGAAGATGCGGTGCTTGGCCGCGCCGTAGTCCGCGAGCGTCTCGTACCTGTCCATGTGGTCGGGCATCAGGTTTAAGGCCACCGCCACCGTCGGCCGGAACTCCTTGATGGTTTCGAGCTGGTAGCTCGAAAGCTCGACGACCGTCCAACCGTCCTCGCGCGAAGACTCGACCAGCGAGACGAGCGGTGTCCCGATGTTGCCGCCCACCTGCACGGGCAGCCCCGCGTCCTTCAACAGTTCCCCGACGAGTGTCGTCGTCGTCGTCTTCCCGTTCGTCCCCGTGATGCCGACGACGCGCCCGCGCAGGAAGCGCCACGCCAGCTCTATCTCGCCGATGACCTCCGCGCCCGCGCGCTCGGCATAACGAATCGGGATGCTCTTCGACGGCACGCCGGGACTGACAACGACCAACTCAATCTGGTCTAAGAGCCACGACGGCACGTCGCCCGTGAGCAGCTTGACGACGCCCTCGCCCTTCAGAGCGAGCGCGTCGTTCGTCCAGTCAATGAACTCCTTCCGGTCGTTCAGGACGACGAGCGCCCCGCGCGCGGCCAGGAACCGCGCCGACGCCACGCCGCTGCGCCCCGCGCCTATGACCAGAACCTTTTTCCCGTCAAGCTCCATCTGACTGGGTGCTGGGTGTTAGGTGTTGGGTGTTAGGTTTTAGGTTTAAACCAAAACCCAACGCCCATAACCCAACACCCAACGCCTCCTCTCTAGCGCAGCTTCAACGTCGAAAGACTCAGCAGCGCGAACAGGATCGCGATGATGAGGAAGCGGAAGACGATCTTCGGCTCCTTCCAGCCCGTCATCTCGAAGTGGTGGTGCAGCGGCGTCATCTTAAAGAGCCGCTTGCCCGTGCCCAATCTCCTCTTCGTCAGCTTGAAGAAGGAGACTTGCAGCGTCACCGACAGCGCCTCGACGACGTAGACGCCGCCGATCAAAACCAGAATCAACTCCTGCTTCGTCAGCACGCCGATGGTGCCGATGGCGCCGCCGATGGCGAGGCTCCCCACGTCGCCCATGAAGACCTCGGCGGGCGGCGCGTTGTACCAGAGGAACCCGAGGCTCGCCCCGACCATCGCCCCGCAGAAGACCGTCAGCTCGCCGATCTCCTTCTGGTGTTCGAGCCCGAGGTAGGCGGCCCAGCGCGCGTCGCCGCTCACGTACGTGAAGGCCGTCAGCGTCGCCATCGCGATGACCGTCACGCTGATGGCGAGGCCGTCGAGCCCGTCCGTCAGGTTCACCGCGTTCGAGAAGCCGAGCAGCACAATCGCGATGAACGGCAGGTAGAGCACCGGCCCGATGTTCGTGATGGCCGAGAGCGCCGTCTGCTTGAAGAACGGCAGGCTCAGGTTCCACGAGTAGTCGGCCCAGCCCTGATACGTGAAGAAGAAGAGCGCCCCCCACACGAACAGCGAGATGACCAACTGGCCGATCAGCTTCCAGCGCCCTTGCAGCCCAAGGTTCTGCCGCTTCGCGACCTTCAGGTAGTCGTCCAGAAAGCCGATGGTGGCGAAGCCCGCGGTGGCGACCAGGATAATCCAGACGTAGAGGCTGGAGAGTCGCGCCCACAGGAGCGTCGAGATGAGCACCGAGCCGATGATGAGCACGCCGCCCATCGTCGGCGTGCCGCGCTTGGCCTGATGCGCCTGCGGCCCCTCCTCGCGTATCTCCTGCCCGACCTTCAGGCGGCGCAGCGCCTCGATGACGCGCCCGCCGAAGACGAGCGAGATGAGCAGCGCCGTCACCGCCGCGTACGCCGTCCGGAACGTCACGTACTGGAAGACGTTGAGCGCCTTCACGAAGTACGACTCGCCGCTCCCGCCGGCCGAGAGCGACTTGAAGAGCCATTCGTAGAAGATGTGGTAGATCATCTGTGTGAGTGATGAGTGATGAGTGATAAGTGATAAGAGAAGGACAAGGCCCGCCTTCTCTTTCCTATCACTTATCACTCATCACTTATCACTCCTTTCGTACCGCTCCTTCAAGGCTACGACCACTTTCTCGGTGTGGACGCCGCGCGAGCCCTTGACGAGGACGAGGTCGCCCGGCCGGACGAACTCGACGAGCGCTTCGGCCGCCGCCTCCGAAGTATCGAAGAAGCGCGTCGCGCCCTCGTCCATGCCCGCCGCGCGCGCGCCCTCGACCAGCTCTTGCGCCAGCCCGCGCACCCCCCAGAGCACGTCAACGCCGAACCCCGCGATCTCGCGCCCCGCCTCCCGGTGGAGCGCCGCGCCCTCCTCGCCCAGTTCCAGCATCTCGCCCGCGACGACGACGCGCCGACTGACGCCCTCGCCCCCCCCGGCCACCGCCTCGGCCATGCTCAGCAGCGAACGCGGGTTCGAGTTGTACGAGTCGTCCACGACCGCGAACCCCTCCCGGAAGCGCAAGACCTCACCGCGCATCTCCGACGGCGCGGCCGTCGAGAGGGCCGCCGCGATATCCTCCACCGAGACGCCGAAGCTCACGGCCGCCGCCGCCGCCGCCAGCGCGTTCGAGACGTTGTGGCGACCGTGCATCGGGAGCACGACCTCGGCCTCGCCCTCGGGCGTCCTTAATAAGAACCGGCTCTCGCCGACCCCGACCGTCTCGACGCCTATCGCCCGCACGTCCGCCACCTCCGCCACGCCGTACGTGATGACGCGGCCGGCGTGCGACGCCTTCGCTCGCATCGCGAGCACGCGCTCGTCGTCCGCGTTGAGGACGGCCGTCCCGCCCGGCTTCATCCCCTCGACGAGTTGCGCCTTGCCCTTGGCGATGGCCTCGACCGAGCCCATGAACTCAAGGTGCACGGGCGCGACCAGCGTCAGCACCGCCACGTCCGGCGGGGCCACGAGGCAGTGGCGCGCTATCTCGCCCGGCATCGACATCCCCATCTCAAGCACCGCCACGTCGAACTCCTCGGGCCGCGCGCCGTCCGTCTCCAACTGCAAGACGGAGAGCGCGACGCCCAGCTCGTTGTTGTAGTTCTTGCGGCTGCGCAAGACCCTGCGCCCCGTCGCGCCGAGGACGTGCGCCGTCAAGTCCTTCGTCGTCGTCTTGCCCGCGCTCCCCGTGACGGCGACGACCGGACGGCCCCAAGCCTCTATCGTCCCGCGCGCGACCGACTGCAAGGCGTCGATGACATCTTCGACGAGGAGCAGTTTGTCTAAGAACGGGCGAAGCTCTTCGTCGCCCTCCACGCTCGCCGCGCGCGCGACCGCCGCGACCGCACCCGCGCCGAGCGCGTCGGGGATGAAGCGGTGCGCGTCGGCGAACGACGTGGCCGTGAAGCAGTGGCGCCGATAGTCTTCGGGCGAGAGCGCGAAGAAGAGTTCGCCCGCGCGGACGGCGCGCGAGTCGATGGAAAAACCACTTATTTCCTTGTCAAAGATCCCGCGCGCGGCCTCCGCAGAGGCGCGCATCAAACTTGCCGCATCGACGACTTTCACTCGGTTCTCTACCTCCGGACGCTGGCGTTCCTGGCATCAGCCCGCCGCGCCTTCGAGAGAGCCGGGCCGCCCTCTAAGTCTCCTCCCCCGGTAACTCCGCCCCGGCCGAAGCGAGTGCAAGCCCTGGCATCTCCTCCGCCGTCTCGAACGTGTATGGGGTGGCGCGTTCGGTTATTCTGCGCGCGGCGCGGTTGCGGCGCAAACGCTCGCGGCAGCCGTCAATTCTGCGTCTCATCTCCGCCCCCTGATACGCCTCGC
The DNA here is from genome assembly GCA_040510435.1 of Pyrinomonadaceae bacterium. Lineage (GTDB taxonomy): Bacteria > Acidobacteriota > Blastocatellia > Pyrinomonadales > Pyrinomonadaceae > QHXN01. Next base: position 5,942 of record JBEVJD010000387.1, read on the forward strand.
ACGGCGAAGAAACGGCCAGCATCCTCTGATTTCTCATCACACCTTCCGAGGTAACTTCGGGCCCTTCGGGTCAGTAAAGCGTCCGACTTTGGATTGGGGGAGCCGGCCGCTTTCAAAGCGCAAATCAAAAATCAAAAATCGAAAATTCCCCTAGTCGCTCCGCCCGAACTCGATGCGGACGGTCTGGCGGGGCGCGAGCGGTTCGCCGACCTCCGGGCTCTGGCGGAGCGCCCGACCCTCGCCGCGCGCTTCGAGTTCGAGCCCGAGCCGCTCGCAGATGCGCGCCACGTCGCGGACGCTACGGCCGCGCAGGTCGGGCATCAAAAGCTCCTTCTCGCGCGCCGCCGCGTAGACGACCTCGCCGATCTCACCCGCCCCGCGCTCCGCGACCACGGGCAAGCTCGACGCCCCGACAGCAACACCCTCATGCTCCGCCGCCGCGCCCCCGCGAGTCGCCGTGGGCAGCACGGTCGCAGGCGCCGTGGCAGCCGCGAGCTGCCCCGGGGTCGCCTTCGCCTCGGGCTCCTGGTCGGGCATCACGTCGAGGTACGGGAGCACCTGGTTGGCGATCTCCCTGAAGACGGGCGCGGCCACCTGCCCACCCTGGTGCAGGCCGACGGCCTCGTCGATGACGACGATGATGACGACCGCCGGGTTCTCAAGCGGCGCGAAGCCGACGAACGAGGCCACGTACTTCGTGTGCGAGTAGGCGCGCGTCTTCGGGTCTATCTTCTGCGCCGTGCCCGTTTTGCCCGCCGCCGTGTAGCCTTCGAGCTGCGCGGCACGCGCAGTACCTTTGAGCGTCACCTCCTCCATCATCCCGCGCAGCGTCCGCGCCGTCTCCGCGCTCACGACGCGGTGCGACTCGGGCTCGGCGCGCTTGATGGTCTTCCCTTCCGCGTCGCGCACCTCGCGCACGAGGTGCGGCGCGACGCGCACGCCGTCGTTGGCGACGGCCGCATAGGCCGCGGCCATCTGGACGGGCGTGACGCCGACTTCGTGCCCGATGGGGATTGAGCCGATGGAGCCCGGCTGCCACTTCGACACGGGGCGGACGAGGCCGGCCGTCTCGCCCGGCAACTCCACCCCCGTCTTCGCGCCGAAGCCGAGCCGGCGTATGTACTCGTAGAGACGTTCGTTGCCGAGCTTCTGACCCAACTTGATGGCGGCGACGTTCGAAGACTTCGCCAGCGCCTCGGTCGCGGTCAGCGACCCCGTCGCGTGGTCGTGCACGACGCGCCCCGGCAAGGAGATCGAGCCGGGGCAGTCGATGCGCGTCTCGGGCGTGATGAGCTTCTCTTCGAGCGCGCCGGTGAACGGCACGATCTTGAAGGTCGAGCCCGGCTCGTAGATGTTCTGGAGCGCGTCGTTGCGCCGCGCCTCCACGCTCACGGAGCCCGGGTCGTTCGGGTCGAACGACGGCGCGTTGGCGAGCGCCAGCACCTCGCCCGTGTGCGGCTCCAACACGACCGCGGCCGCGGACTTCGCCTTCGTCCGCTCCATCGCGGCCGCCAGTTCGCGCTCGACGATGTGCTGCACCGTCTGGTCGATGGTCAGCACGAGCGTCTGCCCGTCGCGCGGGTCGAGCCCCTGACTCTCGAACGGCCTGCGCTTCGCGTCCGTATCCAACGCGAGCCGCCCCGCCTCGCCCGTCAGCGCCGCGTCGTAGACCTGCTCGACGCCCGCCAAACCCTTCGCGTCCAGCCCCACGAAGCCGAGCACGTGCGACGCCAGAGCCCCGTTCGGGTAACGCCGCCGCTGCTCCTCGGTCGAGTAGACGCCCTTGAGCTTCAGCGTCTTCACCGCACTCGCCTGCTCGTCCTCGACCCTGCGCGCCAGCCACAGAAAGCCGCGCCGCGCCGACTTCGCCTCTTTAAGGCGCGTCGAGAGGCCGACCGAATCAATATTAAGGACGCGGCCGAGCGCGGCCGCAGCCGCTTCAACGTCCTCGACTTCGCGCGGGTCGGCGTAGAACGAGTCCACGTCGATGCTGCGCGCAAGCTCCCGACCCTGCCGGTCGAGAATGAGGCCGCGCGGCGCCTGAAGCGGCTCCTCGTCAAGCTGCTGTACGCGCGCGCGCCTGCTTAACCACTCGTGTTGTGAGGTCTGAAGGTAGGCGAGCCGCGCCCCGACGAGCAGCATCCACAGACAAAGAAAAACGGCGACCACTAAAGCACGTCGCCGTGAAACGTCGGGACGCAGAGCTTGCTCCGAGCCGTATCGGTCTAACATGTCAGGCAGCGGCCTTCTCATCGGAATCTCGAAGCGACGGCCGCGGCATGCGCCGTCGCCGTTCGGTCGCTCCTCTAAATTCTCCCGCGGGCTTGTCAGGGAAGAGGCCGCGCGGCGCCGGACTGCAAATTCCCGTCAAACCTCCTTCGTCTAACGGCGCAGCACCGCGCCCGCACTCGCCGTCCCCACCGCGACGCCGGCCCCCGTGCTCTGCCCGCGCGGGGCGGCCGCGGCCTCGATCTGCGCGGCGCGCGCCGGCTGCATCCCCAGTTCGCGACCGGCCTCCTCCAGACGTGCCGGCGACGAACTCTCCTCGACGGCCAGGAGCAGTTTGCGCTGCTCGTCCAAAAGCTCCTCGCGCTCGCGCCTGAGCGCTTCGGTCTTGTAGCCGTAATCGACGGCCAGAATCTGCTGGCGCACGGCGTAGATGAAGCCGCACGCCAGTACCAGACAGCCCACGAGCAGGATCGCCTGACGCCTCGCGGCGCGCGGGTCACGCAGACGGCGCACGTGGGGGTTGGGGTACTGCTGGGGCAATCGTCTCATCGGTTATCGGGCCTCTCTGGCTCGGGTCAGTTGCAGTGATTCGTCGGGCAGGGCGTGAGGGTCTTGCAGCCTCTTCGGCTCTTCCCCGGCGCCCTCTTATAGCTTCGAGCAGGCGCGCAGCTTGGCACTCCGCGCGCGGGGGTTATCTTCCAACTCTGGCTCGGACGGTACGACCGGGCGCCGCGTCAAAATTTCGACCGCGCGCCGCGCGCCGCACGCGCAGACGGGGACGCGCCGTCCGCACTCGCATTGCCCCGAAAGCCTCCGGAGCGCGCGCTTCACGACGCGGTCTTCCAGCGAGTGGAAACTGATGACGGCCAGCCGCCCCCGCGTCTGTAAAAGATCGACCGCCGTCTCGACGAACCCGTCAAGCCCTTCAAGCTCGCCGTTGACGGCTATCCGTAGCGCCTGGAACGTCCGGGTCGCCGGGTGGACGCGGTCGCCGCGCTTATAACCGACCGCCCTCGCGACCAACGCCGCCAGCTCGCCCGTCGTGCTGATGGGCTCGCCCCGCTCGCGCCGCTCGACTATCCAGCGGGCGATGCGCCGCGACTTGCGCTCCTCGCCGTACTCGTAGACGACCCGCGCAATCTCCTCCTCTGGCAGACGTTCGAGGAGTTCGGCGGCCGTCTCTTCGCCGCCCGACGCGTCCATACGCATGTCTAGCGGCGCGTCGTGTCGGAAGCTGAAGCCGCGCTCCGGCGTGTCGAACTGGAGCGAAGAGACGCCGAGGTCTGCCAGGATGCCGCTCACATCCTTTTCGCCTGCCTCGTCCAAAATTCGGGATATTTCCCGAGAATTCCCGTGGACGGCGCGAAAACGCGTGCCGAAATGCGCCAGACGCTCGGAGGCGAGTCGGATTGCCTCGCGGTCGCGGTCGATCCCGAGCACGCGCGTGTCGGGCGAGGCCGTGAGGATCGCTTCGCTGTGCCCGCCAAGACCGAGCGTAGCGTCCACGAACAGCCCCCCGCGCACGGGGTCGAGCAGTTCCACCGCTTCAAAGAGCAACACGGGGCGATGGGGCGCTTCAGGCCCCCCTCCTGACGCAGCCATTACCACCGCCCCGTGGTCTTGAAAAGCCGTAAAGAATTTCGCGTGTCGAGTGACGCAGCGGCGAGCGCGGGCTCTGTTAAAAACCTTGCTTTTGCCTTATCCCTCAACACTTTCCACTCTTCCGCGGCCTTTCAGATTCCTAGTCGCGCTATCGCGGCCTCGTCCTCCTCCGTGTAGGGTTCGGAGAGGAGACGCTGCTCAAAGCGCTCCAGTTCCCAGACTTCCAGGTATGTCAAATATCCCAGCACGGCCACGTCGCCGACGACCCCCGAAGCCTTCCTCAGCAGAGGGTGGACGAGGACGCGCCCCTGTCCGTCTACAGTCGCCTGCTGGCCGTAATAGTTCGTCCTGTCAAGGAACTTTCTTCTCGCCGGATCCATCGACGGTAGGAGCGCCAGACGCTGCTCGATGGACTCCCATTCGGGCAAGGGGTAAATCCGTACACAGTCGCCGTTTAGGCTCGTGACATATACTTCCGGGGTGGTATATTTCTCTTCAATGTAGCGCCTGAAGGCCGTCGGAATCTTGAGTCGCCCCTTTTCATCAACCCGCGCCGTGTAATTTCCTCGCAACATAAGGCTTTCCGGCGCCGGCTCAAGGCGGGTACTGCTTAAACCTTAAAGTGAAACTCTAAGCATCGGCGGCAAGCTGCTCTCTGTAGTCCACTTTCAGCCACTTTTGACCACCCGCGGCGAATAGTACGCCTGTGCTTAAGCCCCTGTCAAGAGCAAAAACAAGGTCAAAACAAAAATTTTAAGCACGATTTGGTGTACTTGGCTTAAAGCTCCCCATAGCCAACCCGTCTCGTATCCTGTATATTGGCCCGCAACGATATAAATATTAAGGACAGGCGCGGGCGGCGGTCTCGAAATCTTCGGATGAGCTTCGGCGAACTTCTCTTCTACGGCGGCCTCGTGGCGCTGGCCAACGTCGGGGGCGGGCTTCTGCTGGCCCGCCCGGGCACTTTTCAGCGCAGCCGGCACTTCCTCAGTTACCTCGTCGCGCTCGGCGCGGGCTTCATGCTGGCGGCGATTTTCATCGAAATCGTCCCGGAAGTGGTCGTTTTGTGGGGAAAAAGTGGGGCGGAAGGCGAGGAGGCGAAGCACGGCGTGCTGGGCGCGATGACGCTCCTTTTGGCCGGATACCTGCTCATCCATTTTTTTGAACACACGATTGCCCCGCACTTTCACTTCGGCGAGGAGACGCACCCGGAGGCGGTCGTGCGCACCTCGGCGGCATACACGGCCATCGGGGGGCTCTCGATTCACACGTTTTTCGACGGGGCGTCGGTCGCGTCGGCGTTCATGGTGGACAGGAAGGCCGGGCTGCTGGTCTTCGTGGCGGTGCTGTTACATAAAGTGCCTGAAGGGTTTACGGCCGCGTCCATCATTCTGGCGTCGGGGCGTTCGGCGCGGAGGGCCCTGACGGCGACGCTGATTATCGGAGGGGCGACGCTGTTGGGGGTGCTGACCGTGGCCGTCTTGCAGGCGCGCGTGTCGGAGGCCGTGGCCTATGCGCTCCCCTTCTCTGCCGGCGTGACGCTGTACGTGGCGGCGAGCGACCTCATCCCCGAGGTCAACCACATGGAGCATAAGAACCCTTTAGTTTCGCTTGTCGTCTTCGGCGGCGTCGCGCTCTTCTATCTGCTGCACGTGCTGATCGAGGGCTGAACGGAGGGCGTACAGTTAAAAAACAAGGGGATGAGATTTTCGTAATACCGTTAGACGTAAATAGCTAAGGTGAAATTGCCCGGAACCAGATTTTCGACCCTGCTCGCGGCGTGCCTGGCGCTGGCGTGGATTTTCGCGTTCGCGGGGGCGGCGCGGGGGCAGGACGCGCGCGCGTACACAGAGGCGCCGCTGCCGAAGCCCGACGGGTTCTACAAGTACGTCACGGATAACGCCAACGTCCTGGACGCGGCGACGAAGGAGCGTCTGGCGACGATCCTCAACCGTCTGAAGGAGCGCGCGGACATAGAGTTCGCCGTCGTCACAGTCCCGACGACGGGCAACGAGGACATCTTGGGCTACTCGCTCTCGCTGGCGCGCGGGTGGGGCATCGGGTCGAATGAGGGCGAGAAGAACGGGCTGCTGCTGGTCGTGGCGGTCAACGACCGCAAGTGGCGCGTGGAGGTGAGTCGCCACCTCGAAGGCGACCTGCCCGACGCGCTCGCGGGCGAGATCGCGCGGCAGCGGCTCGTCCCGCAGTTTCGGCAGAACAACTACGCCCAGGGCATCAACGACTTCGTGCAGGCCGCGATAGCGACGCTGGCCGAGAAGCGCGGCTTCCAGCTCGAAGGCATCGACCAGAGTTATGCCTACCGCGAGCCCGTGCGGCGCACGCGCCCGACGCGTGCGCGCGAGGCGAGCGGCATCGGACTGGGCACGTGCTGCGTGATCATCATCGTCGTCATCATCCTGCTCTCGCTGGCAGGCAAAGGGCGCGGAGGCCGCGGCGGCAGGGGCGGAGGCGGATGGGGCGGGGGCGGGGGCGGCTGGCTAAGCTCGATACTCATCGCCAACGCGATTGGCAGCGCGATTAACAGCGGGCGGGGCAGTTCGAGCGGCTGGGGCGGCGGCGGCTCGGGCTGGGGCGGGGGTGGCGGCGGCGGTGGCGGCGGCTTCGGCGGCTTCGGCGGCGGCGGAGACTTCGGCGGCGGCGGGGCCGGCGGCGACTGGTAGATTGAAAGGATGAGGGCGGAAGGATGCAGGATGAAAGTCATGGTGTTGGAAACGAGTCTCTAAGGATGGCGGGTTTCAACTTCATCCTTCCGCCTTCGTCCTTCATGCTTCCGGGGGCGTGTGATGGCGAATAGAGTTGCGCAGGAGGCTTTCAACCACCTGATCGGCGACCTGAAGGCGACGCACGGCGACAACCTCGCGTCGGTCGTCCTCTACGGGTCGGCGGCGTCGGGCGATTTCGTGCAGACGGAGTCGGACTACAACCTTCTCATCGCGCTGCACCGCATCGCGCCGGAGGACTTGCGCGTGGCGCAGTCGCCGATGCGCGAGTGGCGCAGGCTCGGCCACCCTCTGCCCGTCTACTTCACCTTCTCGGAGCTGCGCGACGCGGCCGATGTCTTCCCCATCGAGTTCCACCGGATGGAGCGGTCGCGGGTCGTGCTCTACGGCCGCGACCCGTTCGAGAGCTTCCAAATCTCGGACGAGAATTTGCGTCACCAGACTGAGTACGAGCTGCGCAGCAAGCTCATCCAACTGCGCCGGCTCTACATCCCGGCGTCGGGTTCTGCGACGAAGCTGCGCGACCTGATGGTCGACAGCCTTTCGAGCTTCGCCACGCTGTTCGCGCCCGTCCTGTTGCTGCACGGGCATGACGCGCCGGTGCTCAAGCACGACATCGTGGGCGCGGCCGTCCGCGCGTTGGGGCTCGACGGCGCGGTCTTCGAGCGCGTCTTCGCGCTGCGAGAGGGCGCGGCGCTCGCGGGCGAGCGCGAGGCGAACGAGTTGTTCGCGTCCTACCTGGGGCAGATAGAGCAGGTCATCGAAGCCGTTGACCGCTTACACGTATCAAACGGGAGGTAGTTTTAGAACGCGGGTTCTATCCTCGCGGGGCATCGTCAGATTTTGAGGAGGAGTATGATGAAAACAAGAAGGGTATTGCTGCTAACGCTCGTCGCCTTCGCCGCCTTCGCGTCGAGCGGCTGCGGATATAACGCGCTCACGGCGAAGCACCAGAACGTCAAGGAGAAGTGGGCCAACATCGAGGCGCAGTTACAGCGCCGCGCCGACCTCATCCCGAACACGTTCGAGGCGGCGCGCGCGTCGAGCATTCAGGAGCAGGAGGTCTTCGGGCAGATCGCCGAGGCGCGCTCGCGCCTGCTCAACGCCACGCGCGAGGCGCCGAAGGGTGAGGACGGCGACAAGACGCCCGAGCAGAAGCAGGCCGTCATCGACGCGGCGAACAGCTTCGGCGGGACGATAGGCCGCCTGCTCTCGCTGGCCGAGGCGTACCCGGAGTTGCGCTCGACCGAGGCGTTCAAGAAGGTGCAGGACGTTCTGGAGGGGACGGAGAATCGCATCTCCGTCGCGCGCGAGGATTACAACGCGGCGGTGAAGGACTACAACACCTCGCGCAGCTCGTTCCCGACGGTCATCGGGGCGAAATTGTACGGGTTCAAGGAGGAGCCGTACTTCCAGGCCGAGGCGGGCGCGCGCGAGGCGCCGAAGCTCGACGCCGAATCGCTCCGCCGCAATCAGAACAAGTAAGGCGTGGCAGTGGCCCGACCGTCAGGGAGGGCTCCGGTCAAACGTAGAAGGCGGGATGACGACGGGCACGCTGCCTGTCGTCATCCCGCCTTAATTTTGTTTACTAAAGACGGTCGGGCTACTGCTTGAGCTTAAAAGCCGCGGGCGCTGCACTGGCCGCAGTGGTCGCAGGGCTTGTCGCCGGGTTCGAGCGTGCAGGTCTTCTCGCGCTCGAAGAATTCGACGAGTTCGGAGACGGCCTCGCCCAGCCCCTCGAACTGCTCCTGGCTCGGGTGCGAGATGGCGGGGACGTAGGTGCCGCTCAGCCACGTCGAGCGCGGCTGCGACGCGTGGCTCCGGGCCGGGGAGGTTGAAGACGAAGTTGCCGTCGAGCGAACGTTGTCCGACTGCCGCGCGTCGTGCTCGCACTCTTCGCCGCGCGTGATGTGCGACTCGATGTGCGCGAGCCGCCGCTGAATCTCCGCGAGGCTGGCGCGCATGGAGGCGAGTTCTCCCCCGCCCAGGCCGGAGCCTTCGCCCTGCTCGCGCGACGCGCCTTCGAGCCGGCGCGCGACGCGCTCGGCCAGCTCCCTCGCCCTGTCCTGCTCGCTGCTGCTCATCCGTAACCCTTAAGCCTCGTCTTCCAGCAAATCGACGCGGTCAACGACGCCGACGATGGCCGAGTCTATCGCCGCGCCCTGCTCGCCCGTGGCGGCGGTCGAGGCGCCCCAACCCTCCTGCACGATGAGGACGGTGTCGCCCTCGCCCGCGTCCACCGAGTCGAGCGCGAGCAGCGTCGCGCCGAACTCCTCGCCCGAGGGCGTGACGGGCTGGCAGAGCATTACGCGCGCGTTGGCGTAGCGCTCGTTCTTCTGCGTCGCCACGACGTTGCCGAGCACGCGGGCCAGAATCATCTGGGATGCCTCCCGTTCGACACGTGCGCGTCCGAATCCACGATGCCGATGATGGTGCAGTCGGTCGGCGTGTCTTCGCGCCGGAACGGGAAGCTCGCCTCTTT
>JBEVJD010000388.1:0-47133 GCA_040510435.1 Pyrinomonadaceae bacterium
TACCTCGCCATCGAAGAAGAGCGGGAGGCGCGCACGGCCGAAGACGCCTACGCGGCGCAGATGCTCGCGTGGCACAGGACAGAGTCTTGAGGGAGGGGATGCGTGCGCGTGAGGCGCGGCTACTCCTTCTCGATGATGGAGAAGTTGACCACGCCGCGCTGCACCTCTACGAGGGCGATGCGGGTTGGCTTGTGTCTTTGTGAGTCCATCTCGACGCGCGGGTGCGCGCCCTTCTGCAACTGCTTGCTGCGCTGGGCCGCGACCAGGATGAGGCGGTATTTGGAGTCGAGGGTCGGGTTCTCGTGCTCCTGCTCCTGCTCGTTCAGCTCTTCGGTCTTCGTCGTCGCGTCTGCGGATTTCGCCATATCTCTCTTCGGCCGGCTCTCGTTCTCTAGGGCCGGCCTCCTCATAAATCCAGCGTTTAGATGAACACTCTTTTATAACTTTTCCGCGCCATTTATTCAACGCGCGGCGCGGCGGGGAACGTTTCGAGCACGCGGCGCGCGAGCCACTCCTGCCGTCTGCGCCACGCCCTCTCCGCCCACACGACGGAGGCGAGTTGCGCGGCGGCGCGCTCCACCTCGTCGTTCAGGATGATGTAGTCGAAGTGCCTGTACTGTTCGACCTCGCCCCGCGCGTTGGCGAGTCGCAGCTCAAGCTCCTCCGGGCGCTCGGTCATGCGCGCCGTCAGCCGCTCGCGCAGGATTTCGAAGGAGGGGGGGAGGATGAAGACCGACACGACCGACCTCATCGCCTTGCGGACGGCGCGCGCACCCTGCACGTCGATCTCCAGAATGATGTCGCGCCCCCTCGCCATCTCCTCCCTGACCGCGACGCGCACCGTGCCGTAGAGGTTGCCGTGGACGACCGCCCATTCGAGGAAGCCGTTCGCCTGCCGCTTGCGGGCGAACTCCTCTTCGGAGACGAAGCGGTAGTTGACGCCGTCCACCTCGCCGGGTCGCGGCGCGCGCGTCGTCCAGGAGACCGAGTAGCCGACGCCAGGCACGGTCTGGAGCAGACGTTTGATGAGCGTGCCCTTGCCGCCGCCCGAGGGCGAGCTGATGACGAGGAGAATCCCCTTGTAGCCTTCCTTCCCGGAGGCGGGGGGCGTGCCGGAGTCGGCCCGTGACTCACTCAACGTTCTGCACCTGCTCGCGGAGTTTTTCGACCGCCGCCTTGATGGCGAGCGCCGCGTCCTTGATGGCGAGGTCGGTGGATTTCGAGAGGACTGTGTTGGCCTCGCGGTTGAACTCCTGTAAGAGGAAGTCGAGCCGCTTGCCCGTGTCGGCCGTCTCCGAGAGCGCCGCGCGGAACTGCGAGACGTGGCTGCGCAGGCGCGCCGTCTCCTCCGTGATGTCGCTGCGGTCGGCGAGGTACGCGACCTCCTGCGAGAGACGGCCCTGGTCTAGCTCGACGATCTCAAGGCCGTCGCGCGCGAGCAGTTCCGAGATGCGCTTGTTGACGCGCGCGCGGTAGCTGTCAACCTGCTCGCCCGAGAGCGATTCGATGACGGGGAGGTGACGCTCGATGTCGTCGAGGCGCGAGGACATCTCGGCGGCGAGCGCCGCGCCCTCGCGCTCGCGCATCGCCTCAAGCTCGTCGAGCGCCTGCGCGAGCGCCTGCTCCACGCCCTTCAGCGCCTCCTCGGAGACGCCCGTGCGCGCCGTCTGCATCGCGCCGGGGAGCCGCGCGAGGATGTTGATGTCGGGCTCGCCCGAGAGGCCGAACTCCTTCTGCATCTCGCGCATGGCCTGGATGAACCCGGCGATGAGCGGGCGGTTCAGCTCGTAGCTGATCTCGCTCGTCCGCTCGACCGAGATGTTCACATCCACGCGGCCGCGCGACAGGCGCTCGCCGACGCGCTTACGCACGACGGCCTCCAACTGCGACAGCTCCGCGCTCGCGCGGATGTGCACGTCGAGGAAGCGGTTGTTGACGGTCTTCAAGTCCACGGCGACGCCGTACCCCTCGCCCTGCGCCGTGCCACGCCCGAACCCGGTCATTGATTTCATAAGTAGACAGTAGACAGTAGTCAGTAGACAGTAGAAGAACATTAATCGTCGGACCGTTCGGACGAGTCAGCTAGCACGAGTGACGCGGAGCGCTACTGACTACTGTCTACTGACTACTTCCTCCTCGTCCTCCTCCTCGTCTGCGAATTGCAGTTCGTAGAGCCTGCGGTACGCGCCGCCGTGCGCGAGCAGTTCGGCGTGGCGGCCGGTCTCGACGATGCGTCCGCGCTCGATGACGACGATGAGGTCTGCGCGGCGGACGGTCGAGAGGCGGTGCGCGATGACGATGGTCGTGCGCCCCTGGGTCAGGTTGGCGAGCGCCTTCTGGACGAGTCGCTCCGACTCGACGTCGAGCGCCGAAGTCGCCTCGTCCAGCACGAGCACCGCCGCGTCGGCGAGCACCGCGCGCGCGATGGCGAGTCGCTGGCGCTGTCCGCCCGAGAGAAAGATGCCGCGCTCGCCGACGACCGTGTCGTAGCCGTGCGGCATCTCCTTGATGAACTCGTGCGCGTGCGCGGCGCGGGCGGCGGCCTCGATCTCAGCCTCGGTGGCGTCGGGGCGGCTGTAGGAGATGTTGTAGCGAACCGTGTCGTTGAAGAGCACGGTCTCCTGCGTGACGAGCGCGGTGTTGGCGCGCAAGCTCGCGACCTTCGCGTCGCGCAGGTCAGTCTTGTCCCAGAGCACCGAGCCCTCGACGGGGTCGTGGAAGCGCGGGACGAGTTTGGTGAGCGTGGACTTGCCGCCGCCCGACTCGCCGACGAGCGCGACCATGCGCCCCGCGGGGATGCGCAGGGAGATGTCGCGCAGCACGAGCCTCTCCTCGTTGCCGTAGCGGAAGACGACGTTCCTGAACTCGATCTCCTCGCGCAGCGGCCGCAGCACGACGGCGTCGGACTTCTCGGGCATCTCGGCGCGCTCGTCCATCACCTCCCAGACTTGGCGCGCGGCGGCGAGCGCCTGCTCCATGCCGTTGTGCAGCCGCGAGAGCTTGCGCATCGGGTCGTAGCTGGAGAAGAGGAAGAAGAGGAAGGTGACGAAGAGCGCCGCGTTCATCCGCTCGGCGATGATCTCGCGCTGCGCGAAGAAGAGCAGGGCGGCGACGGCGAAGACGCCGATCAGCTCGATGACGTTGGGCGCGACGCCGTTGATCTTGGCCGTGCGCAGATTGGCGCGCATGATCTGGCGCGCGACGCGCTCGAAACGGCCGCGCTCGCGCTCCTCGGCCACGTAGGCTTTGACGATGGTCTGGTTCGAGAGCGCCTCCTGCGCGGTGTCGGAGAGGCGCTGGCCGCCCTCGTAAGACTCGCGCGCGAGGTTGCGGAGCGCGCGGCCGAAGCGCGCCGTCAGGAAGCCGATGAGCGGCGCGATGGCGAGCGAGCCGAGCGTGAGCCGCCAGGAGTAGTAGAAGGAGGCCGCCAGGAAGAAGGCGAGCGTGAACCCCTCGCGCAGCATGTCGCGCAGCGTGTTCGAGACGGCGGTCTCGATGGCGGCGGCCGACCCGACGAGGCGCGAGACGAGGTAGTTCGTGCGATGGCGCTCGAAGAAGTCGGCCGACTGCGCGTGGAGGTGCGCGTACATGTCGGAGCGCAGCCTCAGCACAGACTCCTGCCCGACGCGCGCCATGAAGTAGGTTGAGAGGTATTCGGCCACGCCCTTCGCGACGGTGAAGGCGATGAGCAGGACGGCGATGGTGCGCCACGCCTCGAAGCCCGTGTCGGGGATGATGCGCTGGAGGCCGAAAAGGGTCTCGGTGCGCTGGCCGCCGGCGGCGTCCGGGCGGAAGACCTGGTCGAAGATGGGGACGATGAGGGCGCCGATGGCGCTCTGAAGCAGCCCGACGAAGAGCATCGCGACCGTCGCGAGCGCGAACTTGCCCCAGTGTGGCTTGAGGTAGAATAAGAGTCGCCGTAGGTCGCGCATGAAACAGTCGCCCGTCGAGCCCGCCCGGTCTTTGCTAGTTTGGAGGGGAAGATTCGTGCCGCCTCTCGGTAAAACGAAACTATACGGAGGCGGGGCGCGGGGCGTCAAGGAATACGCACGGGCGTGGGGCGCGCCATTTCGCGCTTCTTGCGTTATAATCCCGGCACGCGGAACTGGCTGCGCCAAGCTCTACCACGACAAATCGACAGGTGGGACGTGTGAGCCTTCGGATTCTCATTGTGGACGACGACCTCAGCATGCGGATGCTGCTGGCCGAATATTTCCGGCGCCTCGGCTTCGAGGTCGAGGAGAAGGAGAGCGCCGAAGAGGCGCTCGAACACGCGGTCTCGGGCCGCTTCGACTGCTTCATCTTCGACGTGTCGATGCCCGGCATGAGCGGGCTCGAACTCCTGAAGCGCGTGCGCGACCGCGGCGTCGAGACGCCCGCCATGTTCCTCACGGCGCACGACGCCGTGGACGACAAGGTCGCGGGTTTTCAGGCCGGGGCCGACGATTATTTAGCCAAGCCCTTCAGCCCGCGCGAGCTTGAGGTGAGGGTCGAGGCGCTGCTGCGGCGCGCCGGCAAGTGGGCGGCCAAGGCCGACGACGCGCGCCAGGATCGCATCGAGGTCGGCGAGCTGGTCATAGACAAGCGCCGCCACGAGGTCACCGTCGGCGGCAGCCGCGTCGACCTGACCCCTTTGGAGTTTCACATCCTCGAACGGCTGGCGAGCGAGCCCGGCCGCGCGTGGTCGCGCAACGACCTGCTCGACGAGGTGTGGAGCACCGAGTACGAAGGGTACCAGCGCAACGTAGACCCGCACATCAACCGCCTGCGCCGCAAGATCGAGCCCGACCCGAAGAACCCTCAGTACGTCCTGACGGTGCGCGGGGTAGGCTACAAACTGAACGAGGCCCCATGACTCACCGAACCGACACCCCTCGCCGCCTGACCCTGAGCGCGCTCGCGCTCGCCTCGTGCCTCTTCGCCGCGCCCGCCGTCTCTGCGAACCAGTCGCAGAAGAAGGGCGCGCAGAAGAAGTCAACGGGGAAGGTCAAGCCGGGCGAAAACCTCCTGCCCGACGCGCCCCAGTCCCCCGACGCAACTAAACCGGTGGCGACGCAGTTGCCGCCGTCCATCCTCGTCCGCTGGCAGGGCAAGCCCGGCGTCAACCGCTACCGCCTACAGCTCGCGACCGACGAGAAGTTCGAAGACGTAGTCTTCGACCGGGCGGTCGAGGGGCGGCAGTACGTCGTCAAAGACCTGCCGCCGGGCGACTACTTCTGGCGCGTCGCGCCCGCGGCGGCCGAGACCAGCGTCTCTTACACGCAGCCCGAGCGGGTCACGCTCGGCAACGAGCCGAAGGTCGCGGCGGGGAGCGTCTTGTTGCCCGCGGACGCGACGGGCTGGCGCGTGGCGACGGGCGAGGTCGCGAAGGTCGCGCCGGCCAACCTGCGGCCGGGCGGCGTCGTGGACTTCGTCGGCCTCGGCGCGGACGGCCGCGTCTTCGCCGTTGACGGCGCGAGCGGCATCTCGCTCTGGACTTCGCGCTACAACACCGCGGCGGGCGCGCAGACGGCCGCGCCGAAGACCGTCACCTTCGAGCCGCTCGTCGTCGGCGACCCTCTGCGCGGCACGTACGTCGTCGTCGCGACGCAGGGCGGCCTGCGCGCGCTGCTCGGCGACACGGGGCGCGAGACGTGGCGCGCCAGTCTGGAAGGGACGGCGGTGTCGGGCGTCGCGGCCGACCTCGACGGCGACGGCAAGCAGGAGCTGGCGGTCGTCACCGAAGGGCCGGAGATGTTCTACGTCATCAACCCGCTCTCGGGGCGCGTGATCGCGAGCCAGAAGCTTTCGGGCGAGGTCGCGGGGCCGCCGCACCCGTTCGACGCGGGCGGCAGGCGCGGCGTGCTGCTCGGTTTGAAGAAGGGGCTGGTCGAGCTGCGCGGCGCGGACGGGCAGGTCATCGCCGAGGCCAAGATTGACGAGGACGTGACGACGGCTCCGCTCGTCACGCGCCGCGGCGAGATGGCTTTCATGGCCGTCGGGGGCAACAGCGCCTTGTGGGCTCTGAGCGTGCCGGAGCTGAAGGTGCTGGGCGCGATTCGCGCCGAGGACGACTCGGTGCGCGGCGCGCTCGCGTCGGCCGACGTTGACGGCGACGGCAGCGCGGAGATCGTGATGATAACGAGGCGCGGGCGCGTCGCGCTGGTGAGCACGCTCAACGGCGAAGTCCTCTGGTTCGCCGAGGGCGCCGAGTCGGCCGCCTCCGCGGCCTTCGCCGACGTGAACGGCGACAACGTGCTCGACGTGATCGTGCCCGGCGCGGGCACGACCTTCGCGCTCGGCTTCTCGGGGCGCGACGGGTCGCTCGTGATGCGCGTCGAGGAGAGCGGGAAGGCCGGGGAGCAGAAGTTGAGTCGGACGCGCTCGCTCGTCGTGACGCCCGCGCTCGGCGGCGGCGGCTGGCTCGTCGGGGGCGACCCGGCGGGGACAGGTCTGCGCGCGGTCGAGCTGCCGAAGGGCTCGGTGAAGACCGCCTCGAAGTGAAGTCAATGGGCGAGTTCGGGTTGAAAATCAGGCGAAGGGGTTTGGTTTAACTTGTACGTCCGTCTGTTCGTCGCGTCGCTCTTCGCCGCGTGGCTCGTGGGAAAATTCGTGCTGGGCAAGGAAGGCTTCATACACATCCTCCTGCTCTGCGCCGTCGCCATCGGCGTCGTGCAACTCGTCCACGAAAGAAGGGCTGCGCGACCTTGAAAACAGAACCGCGGGCGGTGGCAAGCGGACACGTGCTTTGAGTTTGTGCCGCATTGAGTAACACCGACCCGCTCGCTACCGCTCGCGGTTCTGTTTTCCTGCAACGGTGCGGGCAGGCAGAAGCATCAATCATCCTGTAGACTTTGTTCTCCGCGCTTCTCGCTGAGACTCCCCGGGGCGCGCCCACTTCACACGTACAGAAGGAGTAAGTGTTTATGAGATTATCCGGCTCTCCTTTCCGCGTGGCGGCGGCGCTGCTGTTCGCGCTCCTTTTATGCGCGCCCGCGGCGCTGGCGCAGGCCGACAGCCGGCGCGAGACCGTGGCCGTCTCCTACCCGCTCGAACAGACCGTGAGCGTGAAGTTCCGCGGCACGACGCGGCTCCCGCGCCTCTCGGGCTCGGCCAAGGTGCGGCGCACGGGGCGGCGCAACACGCGCGTCGAGCTGAGCGTAGACAACCTGCCGCGCGCCTACGAGGTCGGCGGCATTTATACGACCTACGTCCTGTGGGCCATCTCGCCCGAAGGCCGCGCCGACAACCTCGGCGAGCTGAAGCGCAGCGGCAGCCAGTTCATCGACACCAAGATCGACGTGACGACGCCGCTCGAAACCTTCGCGCTCATCGTCACCGCCGAGCCGCATCACTTAGTCCGCAGCCCCTCGCGCATGGTCGTGCTCGAAAACCTCCCGCCGCGCGACCCCGGCGACGCGCAAATCTCGACCGTGCCCGTGCAGTACATCGGCAACACCTCCGACTACTTCCGCGACTCGCGCGTGCCCGACATCGCCGACCGCGACATGTTGAGGACGCCCGTCTCGCTGCTCGGCGCGCGGCAGGCGCTCAACCTCGCGCGCTACGCGGGGGCGGAGCGCGACGCGGCCGAGGAGCTGCGCGAGGCGAAGACGATGCTCGACCAGGCCGAGAACGCCTGGCGTCTCAACCAGTCCGAAGCGGAGGTGGACACGCTCGCGCGCCGCGCCATCAGCCTTGGCGTGAAGGCGGAGGAGACGGCCGAGCTGCGCGCCGCCGCGCGCAAGCGCCGCGACGAGAAGGCCGCGAACGACCGCGCCATCACCGAGGCGGAGGAGACTGCCGCCGAGGCTGGGCGCACCAACCAGCAGTTGCGCGAGTCTCTGCGCCGCGAAGAGTCTGCGCGCGAGATGGCCGAGCGCGACGCCGCCAACGCCAACCAGCAGTTGCGCGAGCTGCGCAACGAGAACGCGCGACTGCGCGACGAGCTGTCTTCGGTGCGCTCCGAGGGCGACGCCGCGCGGCTCAAGCTCGCGCGCATGGAGGGCGAGCGCGCCGCCGAACAGGCGCGCTCCGAGGCCGAGCGCCGCGCCGCGCAGCAGCAGGAGTCGCTTAGCAGTCTCAAGTCTGCGCTCGCGCGCTTCGGCACCGTGCGCGAGACGGCGCAGGGGCTCGTCCTCGTTCTGCCGGACGCGGTCTGGGCCGGCGCGCGCGCAGTCGAGTTGACGCCGAAGGCTCTGGCGGCGACCATCGACCCGCTCGCCGCGCTCCTCGCCAACAACCCCGAACTCCGCGTGCGCATCGAGGCGCACGTTGACGCGCGCGGCGACGCTGCCGAATTGCAGCGGCTCTCGCAGGACAGGGCCGAGGCGCTCGCCGGCCGCCTCGTCTCCTCGGGCGTGGATGGCGCGCGCATACAGGCCAACGGGATGGGCGGCTCCAACCCCGTCGCCGCCAACACGACCCCCGCCGGCCGCCAGCGCAACCGCCGCATCGAGATAATTCTCACCCCCGCGGCGGGCGACGTGGTCTCTTCAAACGGACAACAGTAAAGGAAGGGTGTTGGGTGTTGGGTGTTAGGTGCTGGGTAAAAGCGACTCGTCTTTACCCAAAATCTAACACCCAACACCCAACACCCTTTTAGCGATGGCCCTGCTCGAAATCCTACAGCTCATCGGGTACAGCACGGCGGCGGCGCTGCACTTCTGGATCGCGGCGCTGCTGGGGCGGAGCCGGCGCGTGCTGAACAGGTTGGAGCGTGTGCTGCTGGTGCTGGCCGTCGCCCTCGGCGTGTGGCACGCGTCGAGTCTGCTGGTCGTGCTCCACTCGATGCTGGGGCTCTCGCAGGATCGTTGGACGCCTCTGCTGAGGTTGGCCGACACGCTGGCGGTGACGAGCGTGACGCTGACCTACTCCTTACTGCTTCACCTTCACCTGCACCTTTGGGCGGACGCGCGGGGCCGCGGTTTGACCTGGAGCGAGCGTGCGCGCGTCTACCTCTCTTACGTGCCCGCGGTCTTTCTCGTCTACGCCGCGCCTAAGTTGTGGACGGGCGCGTACGCGCCGATGTTCGAGCGGCTCTCGCACCTGCTGGTGCCGTTCGCGCTGTGGGCCGCGTACGTGCTCTGTCTGGTGGCAGGCACCGACTTCTTCATCGCGCGCCTGTCGAAGTCGCGTTGGGAGCGGAGACTCCTGAACACGCTGGCCGCGTCCTTCGTCGGCATCGCGGGGCTCATCCTCGCGGTCTACGGGCTCGGCGTGGGGCAGGGGACGACGCTCGGGCTCTACTTACAGACCATCGCAAACCTCGGGTCGCTCCTGCCGACGGCGCTGCTCGCATATCACATCTACCGCTATCGCTACCTCGGGCTCATCTTCAAAGAGACGTTGATTCTCGCCTCGTTCGCCTCGTTCGTGCTGGTCTCGTACCTCTACGGCATACGCACCATCGCGCTGTGGCTGACCGAGCGTTTCGAGCTGCGGCCGGGCGCGGTCGAGTCGCTTTTGATACTCCTGCTCGTGTTGCTGGCGGCGCCTCTGCGGCGCTGGCTCGACAAGCGGTTCCGGCGTCTGTTTGAAGAGGAGGCGGGTCTGTTCCGCGAGGTCGTGGAGCGCATCGGGAAGTCCGCGGGACGTTACGGACAACTGCCGGAGTTCCTGCGTTTCGTCGAGGAGCGCGCGGCCGAGAGTTTGGGTCTGCGCCGCGTGAACATCCTGGCCGCGCCCGCATCCGATAACGAAGTCGGGAAGGGCAGGGCTTTTAATTCCGTGCCGGCTGGGGAGAGGGGCGAGGCAGTCGGCACGGGAGATGTCGGCCCGAACGGCGACGTGAAAGCGGCGGCGGCGCGGCCGAATCTACAGTCGCATTATGAGGCCAACGTGCCGGGCTTTGTGAATCCGGGCGGTGCGGCGTCGGCGAAGGCTCTGGCGTTGGCGGAAGAGGTGAAGTCGGTCGAGGATGTGGAGTCGCACGCGCAGGCGGAAGAGGACGAGTGGGCCACGCGCGTGCTCACGCTCGAAGCCGAGTCGGGGCTGACGCAGATAGAGGACGAGCCGCTGCTGCGCGAGCGCGGGTGGGAGGTGGCCTACCCGCTCAGGCGCGAGGAGCGCGTCGTCGGCCTCATGCTCGTGGACGCCGCGCCGGAGGCTCTGACCTACGAGGTGCGCTCGTCGCTCGAACTGCTCGCGGGGCAGGTCGCCATCGCCATCGAGGACAGCCGTCTGGTCGAAGAGAATGTGCGGCTCGAACGTCGCATCGCGCAGAGCGAGCGGCTGGCGGCGCTCGGGCGGATGGCCGCGACCGTCGCGCACGAGGTCAAGAATCCGCTCTCCGCCATCAAGTCCATCGCGCAGGTCTTGCGCGAGGACGACTACCTCAAGCGCGAGTACGCGCGCGACCTAGAACTCATCGTCGGCGAGACAGACCGCCTCTCGCGCAGCGTCACACAGATGCTCAGCTTCGCGCGTAGCGCTCCGCAGGCCGACGAGCCGCGGCGCGCGGGCGAACTGCTCGACTCCATCCAACTGCTCTTCCAGAAGGAGGCGTCCGCGCGCAACGTCTCGCTCCGCGCCGATGTCGGCGCGACGGACGACGAACTCGACGGCGCGGCGGCGGCATCGTTAAGGGACGCCCTGACGAACCTTCTCATCAACGCCCTCCACGCGACGCCCGCGGGCGGGAGGGTGAGTCTTTCGGCGTCAATCGAGGGCGGCCGTCTGACGGCCACGGTCACGGACACGGGCCCCGGCGTCGCGCCCGACCAGCGCGAACGCATCTGGGAGCCTTTCTACACGACCAAGCAGCGCGGCACCGGCCTCGGCCTCGCCATCGTCCGCAAGCGCATCGAGGAGGTCGGCGGCCAGGCACGCCTCGCCCCCTCCCGCCCCGGCGAAGGCGCTCGTTTTGAACTGACTTTGCCGCTGAAGCAGTAGGTAGTAGGCAGATGGCAGAAGCAGTAGGCAGTAAGCAGTAGGCAGTTGAAAGCCCCGGAGGGGCGGCATGTTTATAGCTGAGAGCCGGATTAAATCGCTAAGCTCCGGAGGAGCGGCATGACACATGTCGCCCCTGACGGGGCTCGGGGTTCAGTTAGCACATTGGGACTATAAACATGTCGCCCCTCCGGGGCTACAAACATCACGCCCCTCCGGGGCTACAAACATCACGCCCCTCCGGGGCTTCCGAACGGTCTTCAACTGCCTACTGCCATCTGCCTACTGCCATCTGCCTACTGGCTTTGGCACAGTGCGTGCAATTCGTTCGAGTATGGATAACGAGATGACTTCAGAGAAAAGAGTGAGGTGGCGCGTGCTCGTCGTGGACGACGAGGAGGCGGCGCGCTACGGGATGCGGCGGGCGCTCGGCGGGTTCGATTACGAGGTCGAGGAGGCTGGGAGCGTCGAGGAGGCGCGCAAACTCGTCGGCGCGCACAGACCTGACCTGCTGCTGCTCGACGTGAATCTGCCGGGAGTGAGCGGGCTCGAATACCTGCGCGAGCTGGCCGCCGAAGGCGAGGGTGCGCCGCTCGTCGTGATGGTCACGGCCTACGGCTCGGAGCGCGTGGCGGTGGAGGCGATTAAGGCCGGAGCCTACGACTACCTGTCAAAGCCTTTCGAGATTGACGACCTGCGGCTCGTCGTCAAGAACGCTCTGGAGACGGTGGGGCTGCGCCGCGAGAACAAGGTTCTCAAGCAGCGCATACAGCTCGAAGGCGCGCAGCGCGGCGCGCTCATCGGCAACTCCGAATCCATGCAGCGCGTCCGCTCGATGATCGAGAAGGTCGCCGAGACGGACGCGACCGTGCTCGTCCGCGGCGAGTCCGGCACGGGCAAGGAGCTGGTCGCACGCGAACTGCACGAGCGCAGCTCGCACCGCCGTCGCGGCTCCTTCGTCGCGGTCAACTGCGCGGCGCTCCCCTCTGAGCTGATCGAGTCAGAGCTGTTCGGCCACGAAAAAGGCGCGTTTACGGGCGCGGCCGCGCGGCGGCGCGGGAAATTCGAGCAGGCGGACGGCGGCACGCTCTTCCTCGACGAGATCGGCGACATGAGCGCCAACGTGCAGGCCAAGCTCCTGCGCGCGCTCGAAGAGAGGCGCATCGAGCGGCTCGGCGGCAACGACTCCATCCCCGTGGACGTGCGCATCGTCAGCGCCACGCACCGCCCGCTCGAACAGGACATTGAGAAGGGAAGTTTCCGCGCCGACCTCTTCTACCGCCTACAGGTCGTTACCATCGAGATACCCGCGCTCCGCGAGCGTCGCGAGGACATCCCCGTCCTCGCCGACACCTTCGCGCTACAGGCCGCGGAGCGCTACGGCCTCCCGCCGCGCTCGCTCGCGCCTTCGTCCCTGCGCCGGCTCGTCGAGTACCACTGGCCGGGCAACGTGCGCGAGCTGCGCAACGCCGTCGAGCGCTCGATGATTCTCGCAGAGGGCGAAGAGGTCACGGCGAAGGACTTGCCCGAAGAGATCGGAGGGGCGGTCAGCAAAGTCGCGAAGGAGCAGGGCGCGCCAGCGGCCGTCGTCGAGCCGGGCGCTCTGGCCGTGCCCTTCACGTCCGACTTCCGCGAGGACAGGCGCGAGTTCGAGCGCCGCTACATCGCGCGCTGCCTCGAAGAGACGGGCGGGAACGTGACGCGCGCCGCGACCATCCTCGGCATGCACCGGCAGTCGCTCCAACACAAACTGCGCGAACTGGGTCTCGCTCGGCGCTACGTGACGGTGTCCGACGCGGCCGACGACGCGCAGGATAATTCCGACACCTGAAAAGTGAATTTGCCTGCCCCGCCCCCGAAGCGCTAGACTTGCCCGCCCTTAAAAATTGTAGAGCGGAGTCAAGTGCATGAAGGCGCGTCTCGATGCCATCGTCAAGCTCGAACAGGCCGAATACCTCGAACGGCTGCTCCCCGCCAACACGGGGCTGCTCGCCGAGATGGAGGATTACGCAGAGTCCCACCGCGTCCCCATCGCCGACCGCGAGGTGGCGCGGTTCCTTGAGATCACCGCCCGCTCGACGGGCGCCCGCCTCGTCCTGGAGGTCGGCATGGCCATCGGCTACTCGGTCATCCACCTCGCGCGCGGCATGGGCGAGGGAGGCTTAGTCGTCACCATCGAGCCGAGCGAGGAGATGATCGCGCGCAGCGAGGACTTCGTCGGCCGCGCAGGGTTGAGGGATCGCCTGAGAATCGAGCGCGGGTTCGCGCTCGAAGTCATCCCGCGGCTCGCGGCCGAGACGTTCGACATGGTCTTCCTCGACGCCTTGAAGGAGGAGTACGCGCAGTACCTCGAACTCTCGCTGCCGATGCTGCGCGTGGGGGGCGTGGTCGTCGTGGACAACCTCCTCTGGGGCGGGCAGGTGGCGGGCGAGATTCGCTCGCCGGACCAGACGGCCTCGACCGAGGCGCTGCGCGAGTTCAACCAGATATTCGTCCGCCACCCGCAACTGCTCGCGGTCGTGCTGCCCGTGGGCGACGGCCTCGGCTACGCCGTCAAGCTGTCCTGAGCCTGCGCTTTGACGCGAGTGGAATTTAACCTTCGACGCAGAGGCACAGCCATTAACTTTAGGCTGTGCCTCTGCGTCTCTGTGGTTAACCCCTTCCTGAATCAAGCGTCGAATGTCTGAACTCTTTCCCGACGCGGAACTGCACAGGCTCGCCGCGGCTCGCCCCGAGCACGAGCTGCTGCTGCTCTGTGCACACAGGGGCGGCGACGCGAACACCCCCGAACGCATCGTCGAACTCGCGCGCGTTGGTGTTGAATGGGACTACCTCTTCCTGCTCGCGCGGCGACACTCCGTGCTCCCGCTCCTGTACCGCGGGCTCGAAGGCGTCGAAGGTTTGCCCGCCGACTTTCGCGCGAGGCTGCGGGAGGAGTTTCGCAAGAACGCGACGCGCAACACGCTCCTCGCGGGCGAGATGGCTCGACTCGCGCGTCTGTTCGAGGCGGAGGGCATGCCGCTGCTCGCGTACAAGGGCCCGGCGCTCGCGCAACAGGCTTTCGGCGACATCACCCTGCGCCGCTACGTTGACCTCGACGTAATCGTCCGGCGGCGCGACGCGAAGCGCGCGGGCGAGCTGCTTCAGTCGCTCGGATACCTCAAGCCCGAGGGGCTGACTCGGTCGCACGAAGAGTTTTTACTGCGGCGTCAGCACAACCTCGCGTACACGCGCGACGGCGGGCTGATGATCGTCGAGCTGCACTGGGAGGTGGCGCCCGCGCACTTCGCGGCCGTCGCCATCAGCGAGGGAGTCTGGGAGCGTGCCGTTCCCGTCAAGCTGTTCGGGACGGAGGTGCGTTGCCCTTCGCCCGAAGACCTTCTGCTGGCGCTCGCCGTGCACGGAACGAAACACCTCTGGGAGCGCGTCGCTTGGGTCTGCGACGTGGCCGCGCTGGTGAACTCGCAGGCGGATTTAGACTGGCCGCTCGTCCTGCGCCGCGCGCGCGAGTCACGCGTCGAGCGCATGCTCCACCTCGCGCTGCGGCTTGCGCGCGGACTCGCCGGGGCGAAACTGCCTGCGGGGCTTTTCGACGGTTCCGACGACAAAGTTCTATCAGAGATGTCGGCGGAAGTGACGCGAATCATGTTCTCGGGCACGGACTACGTGCCCATCGGCTTCGCCAGGAACGTCGGGTTCAACCTGCGCGCACGCGCCCGGCTGAGGGAGCGGCTCGACTACCTGCGCTTCATCCTCACGCCGACCGACGGCGACCTGGCGGCCGTCCGGCTCCCGGCCGGAATGTCTTTCGCGTACTACCTTTTGCGGCCCCTGCGGCTCGTGTTGAAGAGGGAGGACGGGCACTGAATCGTCGGAACGTCGGGGGCGACGTGAACGCGCGTGTTAAATTTTTCCACGCCGTTGACCTTGATGTACATTTATGTTAGTTTCCGCTTACCCGAATGTACGCTAAGTTACGGGGTGCGCCTTCTTTGCCCAAGCTACCGTGAAGGGCTTTTCTTTTTTGAGACCAGTGACAGTCGAGGTCTGAGCTTTACCGATCCGGGACTTCTGTGTTTTTATGATGGAAAGTCTTCTTAACTGGCGGCACACATGTACGGCCGTTGGTTTCGCATTCGCTGTGGCGCTGGCGCCCGCGACGATCTTTGCAACTCAGCAGGCTGGGGCCGCGCCGAAGCCCGCCGACGCACCGCAGTCTCCGGCGAAGCCGCCGGCGAAGAGTTGGAGCGTCCGGATGACCAAGTCCGCCCCGCACACCTTCACCGTCAAGGCCAAGGAGACGCCGCTCTCGGAGATCACCGAGGAGCTGGCGCGGGTGACGAAGGTGTCCGTCACGCTGAGCCCCGTCATGGCCAAGCAGAAGGTTTCGCTCGACTTCGCGGGGCTGAACCTTGAGGCCACGCTCCGCATGCTCGCGCCGCAGGGTTTCATCGACTACGTGGCGGGCGGCGAGGGCGGCGACGAGCCAAAACCTCTCGCCCTCTACCTCCAGGGCGCCAACGAGCGCCCGCCGTCAACCACGGCCGCCGTCCGCGGCACCTCCGAGGCGATCCTCATCGAGGGCGACACGGAGGAGGGCACGGACAACGAGGCCCAGCGCAAGCGCGAGGAGGAAGACCCCCTGCGCGTCACCTGGGTCAACAACAAGCTCAGCGTCCGCGCGCGCAAGCAGCCGCTTTCGGTCGTGCTCTTCAAGATCGCGAGCGAGGTGGGCGTGCCCTTCGAGATGCGTCACGAGTCGGCCGAGCTGATTGATGTCGAGTTCCAGAACTACTCGCTCGACCAGGCGTTCAGGAGTCTCGCGCCCGGCGTGAAGTTTTACTACCGGGTCGATTTACAGACGTTCCAGGTGCAGCCGCTCCGCCTCGCGCTCTTGCCGCCGGCCGTGCCCAGGACGTGATGGAAGTCAAACCAACGAACAAGTGAGGTGGAGAGCCTTGAACACAAAGACCGAGAACCTGAACCCTGTGCGGCTTCCCGAAGTCAACGAGACGGACGAGATTTCGCATGCCGTCGCGGCTGCCCCCCGGAGGGCGTTCGTCGAGCCGGAAGTCTCGTTCCCGATTGACGTGCTTGAGTCGACGACCTTCTTCCAGTTCACCGAGAGCGGCGCCACCAACTAGGACGCCCAGCGCCCGGGAGCCTCGCCCCGTGCTTTAACACAGCCAGAGGAGGCATAAAACATTGTCAGCGAAGACCGAGAATCTGATCCCCGTGCAGCTTTCCCGCGTCAACGAAAACGACTGTACTTCGACAGAGGGCGCCGACACTTCCAGAAAAGTATTCGTGGAACCGGAAGTCTCATTCCCGATTGACGTACTCGAATCGACGACCTTCTTCCAATTCACCGAGAGCGGAGCCACTAACTAGACGCCTGTGCCGCTCATGCTCTTATCAACGACCCTCATCTTGTTAAAGCCACAGGAGGCTACCACTTGAACACCAAGACTGAGAATCTGATGCCCGTGCAGTTCTCCCAGGTCAACGACGAGGAGACCGCGCGGCAGGCCGAGCGAGCCACCGACAAGAAGCAGTTTGTCGAGCCCGTTGTCTCATTCCCCATCGACGTGCTCGAAGCCACGACCTTCTTCCAACTGACGGACAGCGGTTCGACCACATAAGGCTGTCGAAGGACGACAACTCGCGGCGCGATGGAGAACGTGATCAGCCCCGACCCGTACCCCGGGGCCGTAACGAATTCAGGACGGCCGGCTCTCGCGGATTTCTACGCGGTCGCCGGTCGTTTCGTTTGCGTTGAGGCCGGCGACGCGGACTCCGCGGAACTCTTCCGGCGTTTCTTCGCCGGCTGGCACTTCGCGCGCCTCGAAGACGCGGAAGCGCCCGCGCCGGACGCGACCATCCACGTCCGCCAGGGCGCGCCGCCGCCGCCGCCCGCCGGCCTTGAGGCTTTCGAGACGGCCGGGGGCGGTGTCTGCCGCACGGACGGCCGCACGTACATCTTCGAGAGGGACGGCTCGGCCGTGCGCGCCGTCGGCGGCCGGCGCGGCGTGGAGGTCTGGGTGGGGCAGGGAGCCGCCTCGCGCGAGCGTTCGTCGCTGGCGCGCCTGGTCTTCGAATCGACGATGGTGGCGCTGCGCCGCTGCGGCCTCTTCGAGCTGCACGCGGCCGGCGTGGTCGAGCCCCGTGCGGGCGGCGGCTTTCTCGTCGTCGGCCCCTCGGGCAGCGGCAAGTCCACACTGGCGACGCAACTCGCCTCCGCGGGCTGGCGCTACCTCTCGGACGACGCGCTTTTGCTGCGAGTGGGGGCGGAACTGGTCGAGGCGTGCGCCCTGCGCCGCGAGTTCGCCGTCACGGAGCAGACGGTCGCCGCGGGCGTCCTCGAAGGCTTCGAGGACTTGCTCAGAGAGGCGGTGCCCTTCGACCCGCTCAAGCGCCGCTTCAAGCCCCACGCGATCTTCCCCGAAGGCTTCGCAGAGTCCTGCAAGCCCCGCGCCATCTTCTTCCCGGTCATCACCAACGAGCCCGCGAGCAGCGCGCGCCGGCTCACGCAGGCCGAGACGATGCGCGGGCTCCTGCGCATGTGCCCCTGGGCCTGCTACGACCGGCCCGCGGCCGCCACGCACCTGGGTCTGCTCGCGCGGCTCGCGCGCCAGGCCGCTGGGTTCGACCTGCGCGCGGGCAGAGACCTGCTGGGCGACGCCGAATACTCTGCGCGCTACTTGAGCGAGCTTGTCGGGAGGGGAGTTTGAACAACCTGTTTGCAGACGAAGGGAAGGTCCCGTCGCGCGTGCGCGAATACGGGCCGCCGCGCCTCATCGTCGAGCTGACGAACGTCTGCAACCTCCACTGCTCATACTGTCTGCGCGACGAGGACGCCCTCTACCACACCAAGGCGAACTTCTTCCCAGTGGAACTTCTCAGCCGCGTCGTGCGCGAGGCGCGCGAGTCGATAGGCGCGCGCGCGGTTATGTTCACGGGCGGCGAGACGACCCTGCACCCGCGCTTCCGCGAGGTGATCGAGGCCGTCGGCGCCGAGGGGCTGACGTGCAGCTTCGTCTCCAACGGCTGGCACTTCGAGCGCGTCTGGCCCGCAATTGCGGCCAACCGCGCGACGGTCACGCACGTCTCCTTCAGCCTCGACGGGCCGACGCGCGAGACGCACGACCGCTGGCGCGGCGAGGGCTCTTTCGTCAGGCTCGTGCGCGCCTTCGCGCGGTGCCAGGCCGCGGGGCTCCCGTTCATCGTCAAGCTGGGGCTGCGCCGCGACACGCTCCCGCTCCTGGAACAGACGGCGCTCTTCGCCGCGCGCATGGGCGCCGCCTCTCTGAGTTTCGGCCACAACCTGCCGACCTCGGGCGCGGCCGAGGACGAGCTGGCGCTCAGTCCAGAAGACCGCACCGCGGCCGAGCAGGAGATAGCCGTGCTCGCGCGCATCCTGAAGATGCGCGTGACGCTTGAGGTCGGCTACAACAATCTCGACCCCGAGCCGCCCTGCTCGGCGCTGGCGGGCGTGAGCTGCAACGTGGACTACCGCGGGCGCCTCTCGCTCTGCTGCAACCTCTCGGGCTACCGCGGCGCGGGAGGCGAGTCGGACGTGGTCGCAGACTTAAACGAGGAGGGCTTCGCCGGGGCTTTCGCGCGGCTGCAAGACGTGGCGTCGGCGCAACTGGCGCGCAGGCGCGAGGCGCTGGCGGACGCGGCGAGCGCCGGCATCAAGCCCGACATCTACCTCGGCTCGCCGTGCCTGTTCTGCCTGCGCAGCTTCGGCAAGATACCCTGGCAGGCGAACGCCTCGACGCTCTCTCTGCCGGTCTTACAGGCCGTGTAGCGAGTGCGCGTGGTTTATCTTCAGTCGGCGCGGCAACGACTTTGTCATAACTTCGGAAGGGAATCATTTACTTGATGAGCACGACCGGCCTGCTGCCGCACGAGCACGTTGTTTTCACAGAGTTCGACGCGGGCGAGGGCATCCTCGTCGATCTCAACACGAAGAAGTATTTCCAGTTGAACGAGACGGGCACCATCATCTGGCGCGGGCTTGAGAAGAACCAGACGCTCGAAGAGATTGTCGGCGAAATCACGGCCGCCTACGACGTGACGCCCGAGCACGCCTCCGAGAGCGTGCGGAAACTCCTCGACAACCTGCGCGCCTTCAAGCTCGTCCGCCCGGCCTGACGAGAAGATGACCGGAGACATCCGGGAGCCCACACACGCCAGCGGCACGCGCCAAAACGCGGCGCTGCGCATCAAAGTCCGCTACGCGCTTTTGACGGCCGCGCTCTTCGCGCCGCTCATCTACTGCTTCTTCGCCGTCCGAAACGTCTACCCCTTCGCGGCCTCGACGATGATGATGGCCGGCGGCGACCTCAACCGCGGCGCGAACTACTTCCGCATGCGCGGCGAGACCGCGGGCGGCGAGACAGTTGACCTCCCGCCCGCGGAACTCACCAACGCGCTGAGCTGGCGCCACTGGTCGCTCGCCGGAGCGACGGTCGAGAACAAAGTCTTCTCAATCTACAAGCCGCACCCTTCGAACGCGGCGCTCGCGGACTCGGCGGGCGGCGCGGAAAAACTCCCGCGCGCGGCGCGTCTGCCCGAGCTGCTTCGCGCGTGGGGCGCCATCTACAACTCGCGTCTGCCGGAGGGCTCGCCGCGGCGTCTGCGCGCGGTGAGGCTCGACGTGTACAGGTGGGAGGGCGGGACGTACGGCGACTACGAGCGCTTCGTCGAGTCCTGGAGGGCGGAGCTTTGATGCGCGGCGTGCCGGACACCGCCGAGGCGCTCGGGATGATACGCGCGGGCGCGTGCGGCTTCGTCCTCTGCGAAGTCCTGCTCACATCCTTCGCAGACTTGGGGCGTCTGCCCGTGACCGTGTTGCGGCCGACGGGCGCGATGCGTCTTCTGCCGTGGGGCTTCTACGAACGCCTGCTGACGCCCTCCTCAATGGCAGCGTTCAAGTGGCTCTTCGTGGCCGCGCTGCTCGCGGCGGCGGCGGGCGCGCTCACGTCAGTTTCGACGAAGACCGCGGCCGTGCTATTCCTATTTTATCAAGGGCTCCTCCGCAGCTTCACACACTTCAACCACGACGAGATGCCGGCCGCTTACATCCTCTTCGTGCTGGCGTTCACGCCGTGCGGCGACGCCTTCTCCGTGGACGCTCTGCGCGGTTGGCGGCGCGCTCTGCCGGGCGGGTCGTGGGTTTACGGCTACCCGATTCTGTTGATGCGGCTGCTGCTCGCGTGGTCGTACTTCACCTCGGGGCTCATCAAGCTGCGCGTCGCGGGGCTCGGATATTTCAGTCCTGACAACCTGCCCGCGCTGGCCGTCTCCAACTCGCTCGACAACATGCACGACACGCAGTTCCGCGCGGGGCTGTGGCTGCCCGCTTATCGAGAGTACACGCCGCCCTTCGTCGCGCTGGCGGTGCTGTGGGAACTGCTCTTTCCGTTGGCCGTCTGGTTCCCGCGTGCGCGCGTCGTCATACTGGCGTCCGGCGTCCTCTTCCACCTCGGCACGCTCGTCTTCATGAACATCTTTTTCCCCTACCACCTCGCGATGTACCTCGTGTTCGTGGACTGGCCCTGGGTCGTGCGAAAGCTCCGCGGGCTCGTCTCGCGATTCGTCGCGCGCGGGCATAAGGTTGAGCCCGGAGTCGCGGTTTAAGCGGAAAATCTTTCCCAGCGCCGACGCCGCTCGTGTAGACCTACTGACTACTGACTACTGACTACTGCTTTTCTATGCCGGGAAGCTGTAAGTAACTTTGTAGTCGGGCGGGGTCTTTTCGAGGATGGGTTGGCCCGCGGCTTCGAGCCAGGCGTGGCCGTTGAGTGCGTTGGTGCCTTCGCGGCGGACGCCGAAGAGGACGCGGGTGGCGATGCCGCTCAGCGCGAGGTAGCGGTGGAGCACGGGCGCGCGTTTCCAGCAGGTCGGCGTGAAGACCCAGAAGTCGGCCGCGAGCACGGAGTCGAGCAGTCGCGCGAGCCTCGCCTGCACGAGCGCGGCGTCGGCCGGGGCGTCACGCGCGGCGCGGCGCGGTGAGACGAGCGCTATCGCGCGCGGCAGCGGCATGAGCTTGATCAGCAGCGAGAGCGCGACCACCCACGCGCCCATGCGCGCCGCGAGCAGCGCCGAGCCCGGCTCGGACAGTACGAGCCGCGCGGCGCGCGTCGGGAGCGCGGCGTAAGCCTTGAGTCGTGGCGCGAGTGCGGGCATGGGTCTTCGGGTGCCGGAGAAAAAATCCCGCGCCTCTGTTAACATCGCGCGGGAGCTTCGAGCCTTGTTAATTTACCCCGACAACCGGGAGTCGCGCGAGCGCGCGGCGCGCGTCGTGAAGGGCGGCGGCCTCGTCGCTTTCCGCACCGACACCTTCTACGGCGTCGGCGCAGACCCCTTCAACCCCGCGGCGCTCGAACTCATCAACGCGCTCAAGGGGCGTGACGGCAAGCCCATCCTCGTCCTCGCCGCCGACACCGCGGACGCGGAACGCCTCGTCGCGGAGAAGACTCGAACCTTCGAGCTTCTGGCCTCGCGCCTGTGGCCCGGCGCGCTCACGCTCGTCGCGGCCGCGCGCCCGGAGGCGCCGGAGCTTCTGACGGCGGGCACGGCCACGGTCGGCGTGCGGCTCCCCGCAGACGAAGAGTGCCGGGCCATCGTCCGCGCCTGCGGCGGACTGCTCACGGCCACGAGCGCGAACCCGGAAGGTCGTCCGCCCGCGCGGACGGCCGCGGAGGTCGCGGCCTATTTCCCCGAAGGGCTCGGCCTCGTCATCGACGGCGGTGCGACGCGCACGGAGCTGCCCTCGACTGTCGTCGGAGTGACCGGCACGCGCCCGCGCCTCATACGCGAAGGCGTCGTCACGCGCGCGGAGCTTGAAGAGATTTTGCGCGCCTCTGGGATTGAATTCTGAAGCTACTGCCCCGCCTTGTAACCCGCCTCGTCGAGAATCTGTTTGGCGCGC
Organism: Pyrinomonadaceae bacterium; assembly: GCA_040510435.1. Lineage (GTDB taxonomy): Bacteria > Acidobacteriota > Blastocatellia > Pyrinomonadales > Pyrinomonadaceae > QHXN01. The sequence goes on from JBEVJD010000388.1 coordinate 21,809, forward strand.
TCGGGGTCGAAGTTGTAGACCTGACCGGGCGAGTAGGCCCAGGACTGCTCGGGCAGGATAGAGTGTGCGACGCGCGCCTGGTCGAGCAGAAGCTCCTTGACGATGGCCGGGCGGTCGATGGCGTAGGCGATGGCCTGGCGCACGCGCGGGTCTTTGAGCACTTCGTCGGTGGTGTTGAAGTTGAGGTAGACGACGTTGACGCCGGGGAACTGCGCGACCTTCAGGCTCGCGTCCTGCCCGAGCGCTTGATAGGCGTCGGGCTGTAGATTGGCGACCGCGGCGAGGTCAACGCCGCCGCTGCGCAGCTCCGCCTGGAGCGTGTTCGCGTCGAGGATGGTGCGCACGCGCAGTTGCTTGAGGGCGGGCGCGCCGCCCCAGTAGTCTTCGTGCGCGGCGAGGTCAACGACCTGCTGCGACTCGTCGTGGCGGACGAACTTGAAGGCGCCGGTGCCGACGGGCGTCTGCTTCTGCTGGTCGGTCGTGTAGCCCTGCGGCATCATGCCGACGGGGACGAGGCTCGACAGGAATTTGTTCGACGCCTTCGTCAGGGTGACGACGAGAGTGCGCGGGTCGGGCGTGGCAATCGACTTGACGAGCGACTTGCGCTCGGCGCCCGCGCCCTCGAAGAAGTCGTTGGCCTTGCGCGAGTCGGAGGCGAGGAGGGTTTCGAGCGTGTACCTGGCGTCGGCCGAGGTGAACGCCTTCCCGTTGTGGAACTTCACGCCGTCGCGCAAGCGGAAGGTGTAGACGAGGCCGTCGGGGCTGGGCTGTATCTCGGAGGCGAGGTCGCCGACGTAGTCGAAGCTCTCGTTCTTGCGGACGAGCGAGTTGAAGACGAGCTGGCGCAAACGCTCGCTCGAAGCGTCTGTGCCGCGAAGCTGGTCGAGCGTCTCGGGGCTCGATTCGAGCACGACGACGAACGGGCCTTGCTTGCCGCCGTCCACGGTCACGTCGCGGAGGTAGCGCCAATCGCCGTCCACGGGGACTTTCAGGTTCTGCACGTTCCTGCGCGCGACGACCACCTGATCGACGTACCAGAGCGGGAGCTGCGGCACCTCGCGGCTGATCGCGTCCCACGCGCGTGTGTACAGCTCCTTGGCCTGCGCGCGGTCGAAGGTGGCGATGGCCTCTTCGAGAAGCTTGTCCACCTCGGGGTTGCCGTAGCGGCCCCGGTTCTGGTAGGCGCCGGTGTGGAAGAGGTCGAAGAGGTAGATCGGGTCCTGGTTGCCGCCGACCCAGCGCCCCGTGGTCAGTTGGAACTGACCCTTGCGCTGCTGTTCGAGCATCGTGTTGAACTCGACCTGGTCAATCTCGCAGGGGATGCCGACCTGCTTGAGCTGGTTCTGGATGACGGAGGCGTACTGGCGCGTCGGCGCGCTGGAGGCGTTGATCTTGAGGAAGATCGGCTGCTTGAAGCGCATGGCCTGTGTGCCGCGAGTCCCGCTGCCGCACGCGGCGGCGAGCGTCCCGAGGAGGACGAGCAGGGCGTAGACGGTGATCTGTGGACGGCGCCTCATTATCAAATCTTACCTCCGTAAACGTAGTTCAGCTTGCGGTTCAGCTCGGCCACTTCGGCCGAAAGCTCCTGGAAGCGTTTGGGGTCGAACTGGAGGGGAGGCTTGGTCAGCGACTTGAAGGCGGCGATGCGCCGGAGCGAAGCCTGTATGCGCCCGCGCGACAGCTCGCCGCGGCGGGCGGCGTCGAGGAGCGAGTGGTACGAGCGGCGGATGAGGTCGGGGCGCGCGCACACCAAGAGCATGTCCTCGCCCGCGAGCACGGCGCGCAAACTCGCTTCCTCAATCTCGCAGTGCTTGGCGATGGCCCCCATCTCAAGGTCGTCTGTGACGACGAGGCCGTCGTAGCCCAGCTCATCGCGCAGAAGGTCGCGGACGATGCTGGGGTTGATGGAGGCGGGGACGAGCCGGCCGCCCGCGGTGCCGCGGTGGATGTCTATGTTCGGGAAGCCGCCGTGGCTGACCATGACGGCGCGCACCATGTTGTCCTCGCGCTGGAAGAGTTCGATGTAGGGGGCGAGGTCTTGCGCGATGAGGTCGTCGTGGGTGAGGTGGATGACGGCCATCTCCTCGTGCGTGTCCACCTCGCCCGCGCCGATGCCGGGGAAGTGCTTGGTGCAGCCGAGCATCCCCGTCCCCTGCAACCCGCGCATGTAGACCATCGTGTAGCCCAGGACTTCGCCGGGCGAGCGGCCGAACGAGCGCGAGTAGAGTCCGTTGGAGAGCAGGTCGCGGTCGTCCGTCATGATGGACATGACGGGCGCGAAGTTGAGGTTGAAGCCGAGCAGTCGCAGGATTTCTCCCGTCAGACGGCCGTGCGTGCGCGCCGCGGCGAGGTCGCCGTGCTGGCGTATGACGCGCGCGGCGGGCATCGGCGTGCAGATTTTGCGGAGGCGGTCAACGAGCCCGCCCTCCTGGTCGATGCCGAGCAGAGGGTCTACGCGCAGGGAGGTGCGGACGCCGTCGAGCAGGCCGCGCAGTTGCTCGGGCGTGGCGACGTTGCGTCCGAAGATGATGACGCCGCCGGGCTTGACCTCGTCGAGGAGCGCGCGCGCATCTGCGTCGAGTTCCGTGCTCGGAAGACCTATGAAGAGCAGTTGTCCGATTTGGTGTTCGAGCGGGAGCGACTGAAGGGTTTGGAAGTCGGTCATGAATTAAACGATTCTGTTCTTCAAACCGAGTAGGAGTTGGCGCGCCTCGTCCTCTGTGAGGGTTTCTACATCAACGCCGCGAAGCTCGTCAAGGAGGCTCTGGTTGACCGTATCGAAAAGGGTAATCTGGGCCGCCAGCGCGCGACGCCCCACGCGCGTCGCCGCGCGGCCGAGCGCGTCTTCGCCGTTCGCCCCGTTCTCGACCGTCGAGGGTGTGGCTATCGCCGCCGTGGAGGCCGCGCCGCCCTCTTCGGCGAACACGTCCAGCTCGTAACGTTCGAGCCTCGTCAGCACCTCTCTCGCGCGCGCGAGCACGGCGGGCGGGAGCCCCGCGAGGCGCGCGACCTCGATGCCGTAGGACTTCGAGGCGCGGCCGCGCTCGATCTTGTAGAGGAAGATGACTTCGCCCTCGCGCTCGGCCACGCGTATCTGGTAATTCTGCGCGCCGGGCAGACGCTCGGCCAACTCGGTCAGCTCGTGGTAGTGCGTGGCGAAGAGCGTCTTGGCACAGTGCTCGGGCGAGTCGTGCAGGTGCTCTGCGACGGCCCAGGCGATGGAGAGCCCGTCGAAGGTCGCGGTGCCGCGCCCGATCTCATCAAGAATCACGAGCGAGCGCGGCGTGGCGTTGTGGAGGATGGCGGCCGTCTCGGTCATCTCGACCATGAAGGTCGAGCGTCCCCGTGCGAGGTCGTCGGAGGCGCCGACGCGCGTCCAGATGCGGTCGAGGACGGGCAGGCGTGCGCTCTCGGCGGGCACGAACGAGCCCATCTGCGCGAGCAGGCAGATGAGCGCCGTCTGCCGTAGGAGCGTGCTCTTGCCGCCCATGTTGGGGCCCGTGATGATGAGCAGACGCTCCGTCGAGCCGTTCATGTAGAGGTCGTTGGGGACGAAGGGCGTGTCGCCGATGGCCTCGATGACTGGATGGCGTGCGGCCTTAATCTCAAGCTCGTCGCCGTCGTGGAGCGTGGGCCTATGGTAGCGTCGGCGGGCGGCGATCTCGGCGAGCGAGGCGAGCACGTCGAGGATGGAGAGCGCGCGCGCCGTCGTCTGAAGCCTGCGCGTCTCCTGCGCGACCTGCGCGCGCACCTCGCCGAAGATGCGCGTCTCGATTTCGAGGATGCGCCCCTCCGCGCCGAGAACCTTCTGCTCCCACTCCTTCAGCTCGGGCGTCGTGTAACGCTCGGCGTTGGCGAGTGTCTGTCGCCGCTCGTAGTCCGCGGGCACGCGCGCGGCGACGGATTTTGAGACCTCGATGAAGTAGCCGAAGACGTTGTTGAAGCGGACGCGCAGACTGTTGATGCCCGAGCGTGCGCGCTCGCGCGACTCGATGGTGGCGATGGTCTGCTTGGCGTCGCGGCTGATGGAGCGCAGCTCGTCCAACTCCGCGTCGAAGTTCTCGCGGACGATTCCGCCTTCGTTGAAGTTGACGGGCGGGTCGTCGCTCAGTGCGCGGCCGATGAGTTCGCGCACATCGTTCAACTCGTCTGTGTTCTCGACGACGACCTGAAGCAGAGACGCCTGAGCGTCCGATAAGGCCGTGCGGATGGCCGGGACTTGATTGAGGGAGCGGCGGAGGGCGACGAGGTCGCGCGGCGTGGCCGTCCCCATGTTGATGCGGCCGACGAGGCGTTCGAGGTCGGAGACATCTTTGAGGAGCGTGCGCGTGCGGTCGCGGCGCATCTGCGAGCGGTGCAGGTCTTCGACGGCCGCGAGCCGCGCCTCGATCTCGCCGCGTCGAACCGAAGGGCGGAGCATCCAGGAGCGCAGGAGGCGCGCGCCCATGCCCGTGACCGTCGCGTCGAGCACGGCGAGCAGGGAAGCGCCGCGCCCGCCGCCGCCCTGCGACTCGACAAGTTCGAGGTTGCGGCAGGTGACGGCGTCTATGACGAGATGGTCGTGCGTCTCGAAGAAGCTGATGTCAGTGATATGCGCGGCGGCGGCGCGCTGCGTCTCGCGCGCGTAGCGCAGGCACGCGCCCGCGGCGGCGACGGCGGCGATTTTGCCCGCGAGGCCGTAGCCCTCCAGCGTGCGCGCGCCGAACTGTTCGAGGAGCATGGAGGCGCAGGAGGTCGGCTCCCAGAGCCAGTCTTCGAGCGGCGTGAGCGGCAGCCCCTCGCCCGACGCCACGGCGTGCTCGGCCGGCATGATGCGCGCGACGGGCGCGTCTTCGCCCTCGTCCTCGTCTTGAATCTCGATGTCGAGCGGGAGCGGCGTGGTGTGCGCGTGTGCGCCTGTGTAAGCCTCTCTGACGAGCGGCGCGAGCGAGCGCGGGAAGAGCAGCTCGCGGGGCGCGTAGGACTCGATGTCCGAACGAATGCGCGCCCAGGCGTCCGGGCCTGTGACTTCGGTCGCGCGGAAGTCTCCGGTCGAGAGGTCGAGGAAGGCCGCGCCGTAGGTGTCGCCCGCGCCGCAGAGCGCGGCGAGGTAGACGCATTCCTTTGCCTCGACGAGGTGCGGGTCGATGGCCGTGCCGGGCGTGATGACGCGCACGACCTCGCGGCGGACGAGCTTCTTCGCCTTGGAAGGGTCTTCGGTCTGCTCGCAGATGGCGACGCGGTAGCCCTTGCGTATGAGTCGCGCGACGTGGTTGGCGACGGCGTGGTGCGGGACGCCGCACATCGGGATGGGCTGGCCGCGCTCCTTGTGCCGCGCGGTGAGCGTGATCTCAAGCTCGCGCGCGCCCGTGATAGCGTCCTCGAAGAACAGCTCGTAGAAGTCGCCGAGGCGGAAGAAGAGGAGCGCGCCCGGGTGCTGCCGCTTAAGCTCCTGATACTGCCGCAGCATGGGCGTCAGCGCTGAGTTCGTCGTCGTCATTACGTCGAAAAGTGCCTGCGTGAAGGGCGGATTTCAACGACCGCAGGTTCGTGCGACAAAACTACCACAGACGGTTCGCACATGCACGAACGCCGCGCGGTGGGGCCCGCGCGCGCTCAAACCCGCGATTTAAAATCCTCACCTGTTCGGGATAAAACCGTGACAGCGTTGCGGGAGAGTTCGGAGTCCGATAAGGCAGAGAGTTTGTTCGCCGATGAGCTTAGGGCTACAGGTCGCCGTGCTCTTCCTGCTCGCGATCCCCATCGCCTGCGTCGCCTGGACGGTGACGCACGAGGAGGTCTTCCGCGAGCCGCGGGAGTTCTGCGCGGAGAGGAGCAAGTCGTGCCGGAGCTGGTATCAAAGGAAGTTCTTCTACCTCTTCACCTGCGAGTACTGCTTCAGCCACTACGTCACGATCTTCTTCCTCTTCGTCACGCGCTACCGACTGCTCTACGACGACTGGCGCGGCTACCTCATCGGCGGCTTCGCGCTCGTCTGGGTCGCCAACCAGTACATGAGTTTCTACAATCGCCTCCGCCTCGACATCAAGAGCGAGAAGATCGAGACGACCATCAAAGAGAAGATCGCTGAGAAAGTGAAAAGTGATGAAAGCCGTGAACCGTGAACCGTCACAAGTAGAAGACAGTTCTAAAAAACAGTTCTTATCTCGTCACGGCTGACGGTTGACGGCTTTGGCTAACCGAAGAAGATTTCGGCGACGTGGTAGACCTCTTCGTCGAGCTGCTTGATGCGGCGGACGGCGTCGTCGAGGGGGACGCTGATGACCTTGTTGCAGCGGAGGGCGGCCATCTGGCCCCACTGCTTTTCAAGAACCATCTCGAAAGCCCTGACGCCGAAGCGCGTGGCGAGCACGCGGTCGAAGGCGGAGGGCGAGCCGCCGCGCTGGACGTAGCCGAGGATGGTCTGGCGCGTCTCGATCCCAGTGTGGCGCTCGATCTCGACGGCGAGGTGGAAGCCGATGCCGCCGAGCCGCCCCTTGCGATATATCTGGTCGCGCGCCGCCTCGTCGAGAAAGTCTTCGTCCGGGTGTGGGTGCGCGTCCTCCGCGACGACGATGATGGAGAACGCGGAGCCCTGCATCTCGCGGTGGCGGAGCAGCTCGCAGATGCGCGTGAGGCGGAAGGGGTGCTCGGGGACGAGGATAACGTCGGCGCCGCCGGCAATCCCGCCGTAGGCCGCGATCCAGCCCGCATGCCGCCCCATCACCTCGATGACCATCACGCGGTGGTGCGACTCGGCCGTCGAGTGCAGGCGGTCGACGGCCTCCATCACGGTGTTGACTGCGGTGTCGAAGCCGAAAGGGAAGTCCGTGCCGTCGAGGTCGTTGTCGATGGTCTTCGGGATGCCGACGAGCGGTAGCTTGTGCTCGTGCCACATGTCGCGCGCGGCGCGCAGCGTCCCTTCGCCGCCGACGACGATGAGGCCGTCGAGCCCGTGCCGCTCCCAGGTGGCGCGTATGCGCTGCGGGTAGTCTGTGCCGTCCTGCGGGTTGGTGCGCGAGGTGCCGAGGATGGTGCCGCCGCGCGGGAGGATGCCCGTCACGGAGTTGCGCGTGAGCGGCCGCACGTCGTCCTCGATGAGGCCGCGCCAGCCGTTCATCACGCCGAGGATTTCGGCCCCCTCGACGTGCATCGAGCGGCGCACGACGGCGCGTATGACCGCGTTCAGCCCCGGCGCGTCGCCGCCGCCCGTCAGAATCCCTACGCGTAGACCCATCAGAATACCCCTGGAACCCTCTGTTCGAGACGAATGAATTGATTTGGTTTGCTGACCACGCCTATAATCTCGCGATAAATCGCGGCATGTCAAACAACACCAATTTCAACAACGCGTTCGGGCGCCGTTCGGCGCAGGCGTGTACGGAGGGCTTTTGGAGAAGAGTTTGCTGACGCTCGGCGTGGATACTTCGACGGAGCGGCGGAGCGTCGCGCTCGTCCGGGAGGGGCGTGTGCTCGCGGAGTCTTCGAGCGGCCTGCGCGAGGGCGGCTCGGCCAACCTCCTTGCGGACATCGACCGCGCGCTCGGGTCGGCCGGCATTAAGCTGAGTGAGGTCGGGCTGTACGCGGCGGCCGTGGGGCCCGGGAGTTTCACCGGGCTGCGCTCGGGGCTCGCGACAATCAAGGGGCTCGCGCTGACGACGGGGAAGCCCGCGGTCGGAGTGCAGACGCTCCACGCGCTGGCCTACTGCGTGCGGCCTGCGCCCCGCGTCGTGGCCCTCATCCCCGCCGGGCGCGGCGAAGTCTTCGCGCAACTGCTGTCCGTGTCAGCCGAGGGCGTCGTGACTGAGTTGGAGGAGCCGACGCACATGCCGCCGGCACAACTGTCGGAGAGGATGGCAACGCTCGGCGGCGGGCTGAAGTGGACGGGCGGCGGCGCACTTAAATTCCTTGAGCTGATTCGGGAGCAGGCGTCGGCGGCGGGAATCGAGTTCGAGGGGCCTGGCGCGTCCGGCGTCGCAGAGAAAGACGGCTGGGTGGTCTCGCACGCGGAAGAGGCGCTCGCGAAGAGCATCGCGGAGATGGCTCTTTCGGCGCACGCCTCGGGGGCGGGAGCGGAGGGGCTGACCGCAGTCTACGTGAGGCCGTCGGACGCGGAGCTGAAGGGGCTATGTCACGCGCAGAACTGATGAGGGTTGAGCTGGACGAGGCCGGGTGCGTCATCGTCCCGATGACGGAGCACGACCTGCTGGAAGTCGTCGAGATAGAGGAGACGACCGGGCTCAGCCAGTGGGGCTGGGAGGCGTACCGCTCGGAGCTTGAGAAGCACGAGTCCGTCATGCTCGTGGCCAGGCGCAACTACCGAGACTCGCTCACGGGGCGGAGCCTGAGCGGCTACATCGCCGCGCGCATCAACGCGGACGAGCTGCACGTCAACAACATCGGCGTCTGGCCTGAGTCGCGCCGGCAAGGCGTCGGCGGGGCTCTGCTCGGGGCGGCGCTCGATGCGGCGGCGCGGCGCGGCGCGTTCGAGGCCGTGCTGGAAGTCCGCGCGAGCAACGTGGCGGCGCAGAGGATGTACGAGCGCTTCGGCTTCGCCGTCGTCGGCGTGCGCAAGAACTATTACAGGGCGCCGGCCGAGGACGCGAAAATAATGACGAGGCGTCTGGCACCAGCCGCTTGATACGGTTTGGGAATTGGGCTAACATTTTCTTAATGGAACGGCCGCGCGTAGACAGACACGTGGGTCGGCGCACAGCCGCTCGAACACACCACTCCACGCATCTGAAAGGAGAACTTTCCACTATGGAAACGACCAACACGGACGGCCTGAAGGAGCAGTTGATCGCGGTTGACGCGGAGTTCCGTGAGCTGGCGCGCGAGCACGGGCGCTACGAACAACGGCTGAGCGAGCTGTCGTCGCTACAGTACCCGAGCGACGAGGAACAGCTCGAAGAGGTCACGCTCAAGAAGAAGAAGCTGGCCGTGAAGGATCAGATGCAGGCAATTATTTTAAAACACCAGAACGCGGAGAGTACGGCGCACTAAGGGCGCCTCGGCGGCGGGGACTCTCGGACACCCGCGGGCACTCCCAAAGCATTCGAGGGACGGGGGACGCTTCAAAGATTCTTGGGCGCCCCCGTTCCCTTTAGGCGGAAATAATCCCGAGGCGCGCGGCGGTGGGCGCGTCACACGTCAGGGTGAGAGATGGTCAAAGACGGCTACCTATGGGTTCTCGTCCCGCTCGCGGCCGGGTTGGCGGCGGGGCTGCTCTATCTGTTCTGGGCCGCGCTGCCGCTGCTGGCGCTCGCCTTCGTGCTGCTGCTAATCGCGGCCTTCATGGCCTACTTCTTCCGCGACCCGCAGCGCGCCGTGCCCTCGGAGTCCGGGCTCGTCATCTCGCCCGCGGACGGCAAGGTGACGAGGGTCGAGAAGCTTTCGGGGGATGAGCCCGATTCGCCGACCGTCGTCAGCATCTTCCTCTCCCCCTTCGACGTGCACGTCAACCGCGCGCCCATCGCGGGCACGGTCGTCGACGTGACCTACACGAAGGGGCGGTTCATCGCCGCCACGAGCGACAACGCGAGCCTCGTGAACGAGCAGAACGCGCTCACCATCAAGGGCGAGAAGATGACCGTGGTCTGCAAACAGATCGCGGGTGTGCTGGCGCGCAGGATCGTCTGCTGGAAGCGCCCGGGCGACAGCCTGGAGCTGGGCGAGCGTTTCGGCCTCATCAAGTTCGGTTCGCGCACGGACCTGGTGCTGCCCGGCGGGGTCGAAGTCCTCGTCAGGGTTGGCGAGCGCGTGAGCGGCGGCGTGACGATTATCGGGAGGTACCTCGATGGCGAATGAGTCGCAGGAGACGTTGGAAACTCCGTCCGAAGAGGTCAGGGAGCGGCGCGGGATTAAGAAGGGGTTGTACCTGCTGCCCTCCGCCTTCACGGCCGCCAACATCGGCATGGGCTACTTCGCGGTCATGGCGGCGATGCGCGGCTTTCAGATGCTGGACGGGGTGACCTTAGACCAGCCGCTGGAAGGCGTGGCGGCGCAGAAGATCGCGGCCGCCACGATGCATTTCGATCACGCCGCGCGCGCCATCGGCTGGGCGATCCTGTTCGACACGCTCGACGGCCGTATCGCGCGGCTCACGAAGACGACGACGGAGATCGGCATCCAGTTCGATTCAATCGCGGACGTGCTCACCTTCGGCATCGCGCCCGCCGTGCTCGTCTACGCATGGGGGTACGGCTCGACGTTCCCCGACGGCAGCCAACTCCACAAGCTCGGCTGGTTCCTCTCCTTCATGTTCCTCATCTTCGGTGCGCTCAGGCTCGCGAGGTTCAACGTGCAGGCCACGAGGCCGCGGACGCTTGCGGAGGGGAGTGCGAAGGTCGATAAGAAGAATTTTGTGGGGCTCCCGATCCCCGCCGCGGCGGGGCTGCTCGCCGCGTTCGTGCATTTCGCGCCGCGCCCGCTCGTCACGTACGGCGGCGACTATTCGACCCTGTACGGCGGCCTTCTGATGGTTCTGGTCGCAGTCCTTGGCGTACTGATGGTCAGCACCATACGTTACTCCAGCTTCAAAACCCTCGGGGCGGGGAAGCGCAGCACAATCAAGGTCATGCCGCTCATCGCCGCCGTGGGCATGCTCGTCTGGCTCTACTCGCGTTACGTGCTCCTGACGTTAGTCCTCGTGTACGTTCTGCACGGACTCGTCTTCCGCTTCTTCGCACTCTTCCGTTCAAGGCCGGTTGAAGATTGAGGACTTGCGCGGAGAGGGTAGGCTTTTGAGGGTAGGCTTTTATGGCGGGTTCGGCGTTTGTGAAGTATTCGTCAGCGCCAGCAAGCCCTCACGGGTTGTCAGTAAAAGGGCTTCCTTTGTCAGTAGAGGGGCGGCCTCCGTATTGTTATCCTCGCCGACGTAGATGCTGTTGACCTTCTTCCCGTCCTCAAGATTGACCACCACACATTCGTCGCCGACCAGAGGCGCGAGCACGACGTGATTGTTGAGCACGAGGGGCGGGGCCGTGACCCTGCCCGCCAACTGCCTTTTCCAGACTTTCGCCCCGTTCTGCGGCGAGAGGCAGTAGACGAAATTATCTAAAGAGGTGGCGAGTACCCACTTCTCACCTGCCAAAACGGCTTGTATGGCCGCCCCCGTCCGCACGCGCCACCTGAGCCGGCCGGTCGTCCTGTCAATCGCATAGACGAATCCGTCCGCGGTGCCCGCGTAAACCATATTCCCATACACGGCTACCGGCGCGCGCAGCGATTTTCGTGTCCGATAACGCCAGAGTGTTCTTCCGTTCTCTAATTCAATCGAGATGATGTCCCCGAAGGTGTCGCTGGCGTAGAGCGTCTCACCGTGAAGCAGGTTTAGAGCATTAAACGAAGACGAGTTGTATTTAATCCATCTGATCTCACCGGTCTCCTTCCGGATGGCATAGAGTCGTCCATCAGAAGAGGTGACGAAAAGGCTCTGGGTATTCAAATTAATGCCCCCCCTGACGGGGGAGGGCAACGTGCGCATCCAAGAGGTCAGACCGCTCTGCGGGCTCAAAGCTCTTAGGACACCCGTGGCCTGTGGGTAGACTGACCTGGGAGTCGGAAGGCTCTCTGAGGCGACAAACACATTCCTGTCGTCTGCCGCGGGCGAAGCCGACAACGTCCCACCGATATCACTCCTCCAGATGAGAGCCCCATCGGACAGACGCAAGGAGACGAGAGACCCATTACTCTGCGGCAAGTAGACGCGCTCGTTATCGGCTGCCGGCGTGAAATTAGTTGCACCCTCCGTCTTGAATTGCCAACGGACGTAGACGGGTCGGGTTAGATCAGCAAAACTCTGGCCCGCCGACGGGTCTGATAAGAAAGTCGAGGAGAGTAGCGTTAAGAGAAAAAATATCAAGGTGACTCGGACATGTCTTGAGGCTGTCTGTAATCTCATGTTTTTGATGAAAGAATTTCCAGTATGCTTGGCTAATAATAATTCGACAAACTATAATCACGCGCGAAACACGGAGCCACACGCACAGTAGGCGCTAGTCTACGGAGGAGGCCGGCTTTTGAGCAAGCAACCCGGGCAACACGACACCATCCTGATCTTAGACTTCGGTTCTCAATACACACAATTAATCGCCAGGCGGGTGAGGGAGTCAAACGTCTACTGCGAGATTTTACCTTTCGACACTCCGAAAGAGGCTGTGGCCGCCCGGAACCCGAAGGGAATTATCCTCTCAGGAGGTCCCGCCTCAGTCTACGACGCAGACGCCCCAAAACTTTCCTATAATCTACTCGACGCGTTTCGATGTCCGGTCTTGGGTATCTGCTACGGCTTACAGTTGATTGCGTCGGAGATGGGCGGGGAGGTACGCCCCTCTGCGAACAGAGAATACGGTTACGCGCGACTGGTCGTTACGGATCAGAATAGTCCTATTTTCAAGGGGTTGCCCGCCGAGTTGGACGTTTGGATGAGCCACGGCGATCATCTCATCAGCGTCCCCGAAGGCATTCATGTCACGGCACGTACGGCCGATGCGCTTAATGCATTTGAGGGGTTAAGCGGTCGCATATTCGGAGTCCAGTTTCACCCTGAGGTCGCTCACACGCCTTTCGGAAAAGAGATTCTACAAAACTTTGTCTTCGAAGTTTGCAAGGCGACGGCCGACTGGTCACCGCAATCAATCATCGGGGAGCAGGTGGCTAAAATTCGCAGCCGGGTCGGTACGGAGAACGTTATATGTGGGCTCTCGGGTGGTGTGGATTCTACGGTTGCGGCGGCGCTCGTGCACGAGGCGATTGGCGATCAACAGACATGTATCTTCGTGGACACGGGTCTTCTCAAGGAGGGAGAGTTTGAGACTACGTGCGCCCTGTTCGATCAAAAGATGAGTCTAAATGTTGTCGGCGTGAAGGCTGCTAAAGAGTTCCTCGGCGCACTGAAAGGCGTCATAGACCCCGAGGAGAAAAGAAGGATTATCGGCAGGGTTTTTATTGAGATTTTCGAGCGGGAGGCTAAAAGGCTGGGCGGGGTTAAATATTTAGTCCAGGGTACTTTGTACCCTGACGTAATCGAATCCATCTCTGTGAGGGGGCCTTCGGCCGTTATCAAAAGCCACCATAACGTGGGCGGGTTGCCCGAGCGTATGAATCTGACTCTGATTGAGCCGCTCAGAGAGCTTTTCAAGGACGAGGTTCGGACGATAGGTCGCGACTTGGGCATACCGGAAGATCTCCTCGGAAGGCATCCTTTCCCGGGTCCCGGTTTCGCGGTCAGGATACTGGGCGAGGTGACTGAAGAACATCTGAAGCTGCTCCGTGCCGCCGATTTAATAATCGAAGAGGAGCTGAAACTGGCACAACTGTACGACAGCGTCTGGCAGGCTTTCCCTGTGCTTTTACCGGTTTCGACGGTGGGAGTGATGGGCGATTTCAGGACTTATGAACGTGTGCTGGCGGTTCGCGCGGTGACGAGCGTCGACGGGATGACGGCCGATTGGGCGCGGCTTCCGCATGACGTTCTGGGACGCATCTCCACGCGTCTCATCTCCGAGGTTCGAGGCATTAATCGGGTGGTTTTCGACGTGAGTTCGAAGCCGCCCAGTACGATTGAATGGGAATAAAAGTGACTGAGCTTAACAGCTTAAGCCCTTTCTTATTTAAGAAAGGGCTTAAGCTGTTAAGCTCAGATGTTTTTTCAATACCGGGAAATCTCCAACGGAACTTTATCAGCTTGCCGTTATTAATTCTGATAAACTGCCGCCCGAGGTTTGCAAATGAGTAAGTTGAGCGTCCACATAGAGACATTCGGCTGCCAGATGAATGTGGCTGATTCTGAGCGCGTGGCCACGAAACTCCGCGCGGAAGGGTTCGAATTATCAGAGGAAGCAGACTCCGCCGACGTCATTCTCCTTAATACCTGTTCCATACGAGAAAAGGCTGAACAGAAAGTATTTCGGAGGGTGAATGAGATCAAACGTGAGCGGGGCGGAAGGCAACCTCTGGTAGGTGTGTTGGGGTGCGTCGCACAGCTCGAAGGGGAGGCAATCTTCACCAACGCGCCTTCCGTTCGGCTAGTAGCCGGCACCGGCGCCACAGACAGAATCCCAGGTCTTTTGGATCGTGTGAAGCGGGGCGAAGAGCGTGTAATCGATCTGGAAGGACGTGGAGAGAATACGGATTTTGAAGTCTCGCCGACAGACCGTCATTCCAGACATGTCGCCTTCGTACCAATTATCGAGGGGTGTAATAAATTCTGCACCTATTGTATTGTACCGTATTCGAGAGGGCGCGAACGAAGCCGCACGGCTTTCGAGATTGTCCAAGAAGTTAAGAGGCTCGGCGCCGAAGGTTTCCAGGAAGTCCAGCTCATAGGTCAGAACGTCAACAGTTACCGCCCTAAGAGCGAGAGCGGACTTGAAGGGTTTTCGGGTGCCACGCCTTTTTCGAGACTCCTGCGTGCAGTCGCCTCGACCGGCATGCCGCGCGTGAAATTTACAACCTCTTTCCCGAGGGATTTTCACGCAGACATTGTGAAGGCGATTGAGGAGTTCGAAAACCTTTGTAACTGGGTGCACCTGCCCGTCCAGTCGGGGAACAATCGTGTCTTGAGGGCTATGCGCAGGGGGCATAAGGTCGAGGAATATCTGGAGAAAGTTGCGGCCGTCAAAAACTCGCGGAGGCAAATCTCACTCACGAGTGACATTATCGTCGGGTTTCCAGGCGAGACAGACGACGAATTCGAAGACACTCTAAGGTTGGTCGAAAAGTGCGGGTTTCACGGTCTCTACATCTTTAAATATTCTCAAAGGCGCGGCACACCCGCTGCCAAATTAACTGACAACGTTTCGACGGAAGAGAAGACCCGACGTTTCCTTACGCTTGAAAGTTTGCAAATGTCAATGCAAAGTGAGATTTACCGAGGCTATGTTGGCAAAGTCGTTGAGGTCTTGGTCGAAGGATTCAGCGCAAGGTCTGAGAGCGACCTGACTGGGCACACGACATGCAATAAGGTCGTGAATTTCAGTGCCGGCGCGGAGTTCATAGGGAAGGTCGTTAAAGTTCGTGTGACTGAGGCGAAGGCGCACAGCCTTTTCGGGCAACTTCTGAAGCAGATTTAGACATTGGTAGAGGGTTCTATGGAGATCGAAGTTAAAATAAGAGGTTTAATGATGGACCCGAGCAGCGGGACGCCTATCATCATCCTGAAAGACATCAACAGTGAGACTATGCTACCCATTTGGGTCGGCGCCTACGAGGCGAACGCCATCGCGCTGGAAATAGAGAAGATATCTCCGCAGAGGCCGATGACGCACGACCTTCTGCGCAACGTTATTTTAGAGATGGGCGCGAGTGTCGAGCGCGTTGTCGTCACGGAACTGCGCGACAATACGTTCTTCGCCACGATAAACATGAAAGACCGTGGGGGCGACCCGGTCATGATCGACGCGAGACCTTCTGACGCCATCGCGTTGGCCTTGCGTGTCGATTGCCCGATTTTTGTGAACGAAGAGGTGATAAAAGCCTCACGGAATACTGTTGCGAGCGGGGAAGAGGAGAGCGTTTCGGGCTCCGAAGAGGAGTGGCCCGACGTAATCGGCGAGGCCGGTGACCTGCCGATGTAGTTCTTAAAAGCTTCTGACCGGGACAATCTTCTTTGAGCACTGTCATCGCAATAGCAAATCAGAAGGGCGGGGTCGGAAAGACCACGACCACGATCAATCTCGCCGCAGCCTTCGCGCAACGCGGAAAACGCGTCCTCTTGCTAGACCTGGATCCGCAGGGCAACAGCTCCATCTCCTTCCTGGACCCGCGTTCGATAGGGGCTTCGGCTTTCGAGCTGATGGTGGACGGGCAGGAAGACTTATCTGCTTACACATACCAGACGGCCGTCGGTGGGCTGGATATTATTCCTGCGAGGATCAGTCTGGCGAAACTGGAATCTAAGCTGGTGGGCGACTTCGACGCCCCCTTTCGCCTGAAGGATCGTCTG
This sequence comes from Pyrinomonadaceae bacterium, assembly GCA_040510435.1. Classification (GTDB taxonomy): domain Bacteria; phylum Acidobacteriota; class Blastocatellia; order Pyrinomonadales; family Pyrinomonadaceae; genus QHXN01. Next base: position 37,737 of record JBEVJD010000388.1, read on the forward strand.
GAGCGTGTCGCAGGGCGTTATGATACCATCTTTATCGACACACCACCAACCTTGGGTCTGATAACCGTAAATGCCTTGGTTGCCGCCACGCATGTTTTAATTCCCATACAGTCTTCATTTTACGCTCTCGAAGGTACAGACGATCTTCTCGAGACTATCGAGAAAGTTAAAGCACGGCCGAACCCGGATCTGCGTGTGTTGGGGGTGCTCGTGACTCTTTTTGACAAGCGGACGACCCTGGCGAGGGAAGTGTACGAACAGATCAAAAGTGTCTTCGGACAACAGGTCTTCGAGACGGTGATAACCAAGAGCGTACGTCTCGAAGAGGCACCTGCGTATAAGGAGTCGATCTTCACATTTGCCCCGCAATCGACCGGCGCCAGCGAATATTCAAAACTTTGTGAAGAGGTGATGCAACGTGTCTAGAAGAGGACTCCCCGCGGGAATACGTATGAGGCACGATGCGCATTACGTCGAAGAGTTGTCGAGCCAGAGCCCGACGGCCATCGGCCGTCTGATTGCGGTCGAGGCTCTAGACCCGAATCCGGAACAGCCGCGCGTCGAGATAGGGGACTTGACGGAGTTGACGACATCCGTCAAGGAGAAGGGCGTTTTAGAGCCGCTCCTGGTCAAGCCCACGCAACAGAAGGGGCGCTGGATGATTATCGCCGGGGAGCGCAGGTGGCGCGCTGCCTGCGCGGCGGGACTCAGGGAAGTTCCATGCATCGAGATGGACGTGGACGAGGCGGCAGTCGCCGAGATCGCGCTCATCGAAAATATGCAGCGGAAGGATTTGACCCCCTGGGAGGAGGCGGACGGGCTGGCGGCGCTTTGTCAACGTTACGGTTACACGCATGAGGATGTGTCCAAGAAGGTCGGGAAGAGTCGGACAACCGTTACGGAGGCAATCACGCTGGCCGCAATACCTGAGGAGATACGTGAAGAATGTCGGCGCGCCGACATCAACGTCAAGTCTCTACTCTTACAGATCGTCAGGCAGCCCGACACGGATACAATGCGTGAGACGATCAAAACCCTTGCCAACAGAGATTATACGCGAGACGAAGCGCGTGCGTTGATTAGAGAACGTAAGCTCAAGGAAGGGAACGCCGAAGTTACAAAGCCTTTTACTTTCAAATATCACCTGCCGTCGCCTAACGTAAAGGTTGAGGTAAGATTCCAGAAATCTGAAGTGGAAAAGGGGGAGGTTATAGAGGCACTGAAATCGCTTTTAAGAGAACTGGAAAATTCATAGAGGCGAAGTGGTGTTTATTAATTCTCCAAGCCTTATCTGCATTATCTAGGACTAAGAAGTTCGCCCGCCCTTTTTCGCCCGCCTCTGTAGACTCTGCGCCCAACGTTCGAAAGTCGGCTGAAGCGGTTTGAAGATACGTGCGCGAAGTGTGTGCTCCTTTTCATTCCATTTCTTCAGATGTCTCTCGGTATAGGTTCTGATGGAAGACTCAAGTTGTCCCTTCTTCACGGAGTGCCGGAGTGTCAGGTAGTGGTGCTGACCTACGAGCGAGAAGACCACGGCGGCCATGTTTGCTTTGAAGGAGAGCCTCGGGATAAGCCTCTTGTGAAGAGGTGCGTCTTTCGGGAGGAGTACGTCGAGTGCGACCTCAATCCAGGCCGGCTGTGAGCCCTGACGTGGGTGATAGAGACCCGGTAGTTGAGAGAGATTCTTCTGTGTATTACGAAGCCTGGGGTCTGAGATCGAATCGACAAGGCGCAGGCGTTCGAGCCCCCTCAGGTGTTCTTTGGGAAGTGTGGACAGAATTTTTTTAATGTTGGCTTCCGTCCCGGAAGGTAATTTCTGACGGCTGGAACTGTTCTCGATTTTATTGACCATGAGTAAAACATCCGTATAGAGAGTTCGTTCAAGTTGTAAAGAAGAATCGATAATTTTGCAAGCGACGCATAGAAGCAAGTGAGGGAGGCAGATATTTGAGAAGCTCCGACTATAAACGCGGAGTCCGATAATGAATCTTATGTCAACTGGCTTGGGATTTCTAATAGCCCACAATAGACCTTGTACACCTCTGTCCGACCAAGCAACCGCCATTTAAAAGCCCCGGTTCCTTGACATTGTTCGACGCGTATTGCTACATTACGCGTTCTTTTGTCTTGAGCTACTTTTTCCAAACAGACCACAGGAGGCATTTAGCAATTGAGCAACTCCGGCAGTTATCTCTTCACGTCTGAATCCGTCACCGAAGGCCATCCAGATAAAATAGCCGACCAAATCTCCGACGCAGTCCTCGACGCAGTCCTCTCAGAGGATAGTACGGGACGTGTCGCATGCGAGACGCTCGTCACGACGGGTCTGGTCGTAATTGCGGGCGAGATCACGACGAACGCACAGATAGATTTCTCGCAAGTGGCACGTGAAACCGTTAGAGAAATAGGTTATACGCGCGCCAAATACGGTTTCGATTGCGACACTTGTTCAGTCCTGACGGCGGTCGATAAGCAGTCGCCGGATATCGCCATGGGCGTCGACACGGGCGGCGCCGGCGATCAGGGTCTAATGTTCGGTTTCGCCTGCAACGAGACCGCGGAGTTAATGCCCCTCCCGATCCAGTTGGCACACAAACTCTCGCGCAGGCTGGCCGAGGTCAGGCGCTCGGAAGCACTCCCGTACCTGCGCCCTGACGGCAAATCCCAGGTGACAGTCGAGTATAGAGACGGACGCCCCTTCCGCATCGACGCCGTCGTCATCTCGACGCAGCACTCCCCGGAGGTTTCGAACGAGCAGCTGCGCGAGGAGATCGAGGAACAGGTTATACGTGTGACCGTCCCCGGCGAACTTCTCGACAAAACGACGAAATATCACATAAATCCCACAGGGCGCTTTGTCGTCGGCGGCCCACAGGGTGACGCGGGGCTGACCGGTAGAAAGATCATCGTCGACACCTACGGAGGCTATGCACCGCACGGCGGTGGGGCTTTCTCCGGTAAAGACCCGACCAAGGTAGACCGTTCCGCGGCCTACATGGCGCGTTATATTGCCAAAAACATCGTGGGCGCCGGGTTGGCCGAACGCTGCCTTGTGCAGTTGGCCTACGCCATAGGCGTCGCGGAACCCGTCTCCGTGCTCGTAGACACGGGCGGCACAGGGCGCATAAGCGAGTCCGACCTCGCCAATCTGGTTCGTGAGCACTTCAGCTTGACGCCGCACGGCATCATCGAAACCCTCAAGCTACGGCGGCCAATTTATAGACAGACTGCGGCTTACGGGCATTTTGGTCGTGACGAGGAAGGCTTCAACTGGGAGCTTACAGATCGCGCTCAGGAACTACGTGAAGCCGCAAAAATCTAACCCTTGAAATATTCCCCTGATTCTTCAGAGGCAAAAACATGAGCACAAAAAGCGTCGCAGAGTTTGACATCAAGGACATAGGTCTGGCCGCAGAGGGCAAGAAGCGCATTGAATGGTCTGAACGCGAAATGCCCGTTCTGCGCTTAATCCGTGAGAAATTCGCCGTAGAGAAGCCTCTGGAGGGCATACGCGTGGTCGCTTGCGCGCACGTGACGACCGAGACGGCGAACCTCGTGAGAACCTTTCAGGCAGGAGGCGCCGAGTCAATCCTGATCGCTTCGAACCCTCTCTCCACACAGGACGATGTCGCGGCCTCGCTCGTGGCGGACTGGGGCGTGCCCGTCTTTGCGATTAAAGGGGAATCCACGGAGACCTACAACAGGCACGTGCGAACTGCGCTCGACTCACGCCCCCAAATCATCATCGACGACGGCTCCGATGTCGTCGCCACACTCCTCAAGGAGCGCGGCGAGCAGAAGCACGAGATTATCGGGACGACCGAGGAGACGACGACCGGCATCGTGCGCCTGCAGGCGATGGAGCAGGCGGGCGTCCTCCCCTTCCCCTCCATCGCCGTGAACAACGCACAGACCAAGCACTTCTTCGACAACCGATACGGCACAGGCCAGTCCACCATCGACGGCATCATACGCGCGACGAATATCCTCCTGGCCGGCAGGAACGTCGTGGTCGTCGGCTATGGTTGGTGCGGCAAGGGCGTCGCGATGCGCGCGCGGGGTCTGGGTTCCAACGTGATCGTCACCGAGATCAACCCGATCAAGGCCATCGAGGCCGTGATGGACGGATTCCGCGTAATGCCCATGACCGAAGCCAGCGCCATCGGAGATATCTTCATCACCGTCACGGGGAACAGGCACGTCATCGACGGCACGCATTTCGCCAGAATGAAGGACGGAGCCATCGTCTGCAACAGCGGCCACTTCGACCTGGAGTTGAATTTAGTCGCACTGCGCGAGATGTCGAAGCCCGCAGTCAATCTGCGCCCATTCGTCGAGGAGTTTACCGTCAACGAGAGCGGTCATCGGGTCATGGTTCTCGGGGAAGGCCGTCTCATCAACCTCGCGGCGGCAGAGGGACACCCGGCCAGCGTCATGGATATGAGCTTCGCGAACCAGGCACTCTCCGCAGAGTATATTGTGAAGCACAGGGGTGAGCTCAAACCCGGCGTGCACACGCTCCCAGAGGAGGTTGACACTGAGATAGCTGGCCTCAAGCTGAAGGCGCTCGGCATCAGCATCGACACGCTCACGCCCGAGCAGATCGAGTACCTTTCCAGCTGGGAGACGGGAACTTAGGGCCGGCTGCGGCGGGGATAGTTTCGAAGAGCCTTCACGTTCGCGTCCGTGAGAGCATGTAGAGGCCGGCCGCGGAGAAGAGCGCCGGCGGTGCCCACGCGGCGATATGCGTAGAGATGAGGCCGTTCGACCCGACCTGCTGAGCGACACTCATCAGTCCCAGAAAGAGAAGTCCCACCCCTATCCCGAAGCAGAGGGCGAGCAGCGTCCCTCGCCTGCCGAAGACGAAGGCGAGGGGCGCGCCGACCAGAATCATGACGAGGGGGAGGATGGGCTCGACCAGTCTCCGCTGGAGCGCGACCGTGAGCGGCTGCACGTTGACGCCTCGCTCCTTAAGCGCTTTTATGTAAGCGCTTAATTCCTCAAAGCTGAACTCCATAGGGCGGTTGAGCCCCGAGTTGAAAGCCTCAAACGCCTCGGCCTCGACCGACACCCGAGACTGGTGCGCGTAGGTAACCCCACCCCTGGTTAAATCGATCAACTCCGCCTCGCGCATCTCCAGCGCCATGCCGTCTGTAGGCGCGGCCGAGGGCGCAAGGTATATTCTCTCCAGGTGGAGTGCCTCTCGGTCGAAATTAAAGACCACAAGGTCGGCCAGTTCCCCGCCCGGCCCCGAAGGGCTGTAGTTGTAGATACGCCTGGAATCGGCGCTCGAGACCCACCGGCGCCCCTTCTGTGCTTCCGCCTGCGCCCCCCCGCTCCGTATCACCCCGCGCAGAGCGTTCTGCCTGCGGTTGGCCTCCGGCATGACCCTATCCTGTATCAGCCAGACACACGCGCCGAGGAGTGTCGCGAAGAACACACAGGGCAGCAAGAACCTGTAGACGCTCTGCCCGCTCGACCACCATGCGACCGACTCGTTCCTCCTCAACATCAAAGCGAACGTGACGAGCGAAGACAAAAGCGCCCCCGCCGGCGTCACGGCGATACAAGCGAACGGCAACAGATAGAGCAGGTAGCGCACAACCAAGGCCGGCGCAATGCCGTTGGCGGCGATAAATCTGATCAGCTCGAATAGTGTAAAAATCAGGAAGATCGAGACCAACGCCGAGACTATCAGCAAAAAGTTGGCCGCCAGAGACTTGAAGATGCTCTTGTCGAGCAGGCCGAGGAGCGTGACGTAGCGCGCGTCGTCCGTAGCGCCAACGCCTCCGTCCCGGGCTCTTTGAATCTTGCCCGCGGGCTTATAGATGGGGAATGTGAATGACCAGCGCCTTGTGAAGAGGAGCAGGAGCCCCGCACACACGGCTGTGACGAAGGCGAGCCAGGAGCCCAGAATGGGCGGAACAGTCCCCGCGCGCCCCAGTTGCTCGCCCGCGATCGAGAGCAGATAGTAGAGCAGCATCGCCGTCAGGGAGAGCAGGACGCCTTTCGAGCGCCCACCGCGGACGACCTTCAGCCCGAGCCCCGCGCCGAAAAAGGCGAAGATGATCGGGGAGAGCGCCAGGGTCAACTTCCTGTGCAGAACGATGGACGCTTCCCTGCCGGCCGGAGGGGTTTTCGCGTTCCGTATCCTCTCCAGAAGGCCGTCCCATCCCAGTTCGTCCAGTTCCGGTTCACGCTCGCGCATGCGCCTCGTGAGCGAACTCCTCCCAAGGTCGAGCCGCTCGTCACGCAGGCGCATGTTCGCAGAGCGCTCTATCTTGACGTGCGCGCCTTTCGCGAAGGCTTCGAAGCCCCCCGGCGGCAGCGTCGTCAGGAGCGCGTCCTCCAAGACCAGCTCTGCCTGCTCACCCGAGAAATCGAGCCTGCCACTCCTCGCCGTCACGAGGTGCACGAGCCCGCCAGACTCCTCCCACTGTATGAAGAGCTTCCCCCACAGCCCCTTCTCTTGATCGCCCTCGCGCACGTATACGACCTTGCCGGGCATCCCCGTGTAGAAGCTCCTGGGCTCTACGGGAGACTCCAGCCTGTAGAGAGCCGCCTGGAGCCCTATGTCCCTCAGATTCTGCGCCGAGGCTGGCGAGACGGCGAAGGCCACGTAGAAGTTGAGAAGGCTCAGCAGCGCCCCCATAAACATGAGCGGGGCGATGATGCGAAGGGTTCCGACCCCTGCCGCGCGGATCGCGACCAACTCGCTGTCCTGCCCCAACTGCCCGAAACCCGTGGCCGTCCCCACTAGGACGGAGGTCGGGAGCGTAAAGATGAGTATGCTCGGCAGAATGTTCGCGGCGACCTGCAACGTCAGGTGCATGGGCGTCTCGGTCGAGCCGAGCACCTCCGCGAATTTGGCCGTCTGCTGAATCAGGAGGATTGCAGAGAGGATCGTGAGCGACAGCAGCACGTACGGCAAAGCTGCGCTGACGAGGTATCCGTCGATGGCTCTCCAGGGTCTGCTCAAACTTACACTCCCGCCCGAAGCGTCCCGCGGCCGACTCTAAAGGTTAGAGGCGGAAGCCTTCCCCGCACGCGGCTCCCTCTCCAGAGCCCTTCTGACAAGCCTGCGCGCCGTCTCAGACACGACGTGCCGACTCTCCTCCAAAGCACCCGCAAAGCTCTCAGACCAGGCAGCAGGGCCTCTATTGCGCGTCGAGGAGAGCAGTCTGTAAGCCTCCTGGCCGAGGGGCTGTGCGCCGCCCCTCCGGCAATTCTGGCACCATAGAACGCCCTCGTGTGAGATGTAACGCTGTCCACGGAAGGATTCGCCCAGAGGGGTACCACAATCCCCGCAGGTCTTGAACTCCGGCAGAAATCCGGTCAGTTTCAAAGTCCAAAGCTCCGTATAGGCCGAGGCCGCGACCACACGCTCGGGCGCGCCCGCCAGGAAATCTACGCACGCGCGTAACATTTTGAAGAGCTTTTCGTCGGCGTGGTGTGGTGGGGCGAACTCCTTCACGAGTTCGAGGATGTAGACGAGCCCTTCGAAGGCTTCCTGACTCACGGAGGTGTGGAAGTAGGATTTAATGATCTCCGCGTCCTTGATTGTGACCAGCTCGCGCGTCTCCTTCTCGAAGAAGGTCAACTGTATGAGCGTGAAGGGCTCAAGGCTGGCCCCGAACTTACTCTTCAAGCGCCTCGCGCCCCGCGCGACGCCGCGCACGAGCCCCGCCTTCTCCGTCATGCAGAGGACGATTTTGTCCGCGTCGGCCAGTTTATACGTCTGCAGGACGATGGCCTGAGTTTCGACTAAACCCATTACCTTGTTCGAGCCGTACGGAAGAACTTACCAGGGCACCCAGTAGAGCAGCCAGGCCAGCGCGAAGCCGACGCAGACGAATTCGAGGAAAATCTTCAGGCCGTAACGAAAGCGGCCTTGCTCACCCTCACGGCCGACGACCCCGAAGACGACCGCGACGAGGAGCGCGAAAAGCACCATCAGTGTGAAGTGTATCAAGCCTTCCTCCCCGCCCTTATGTCGAAAGCGTCGAGGGCCAGTATGAGGTTGAGCAGACCCGAGACCATCAGAAAGACGCTGCCGTATTCGGAAGTGGCCTGTTCGGGGCGCTCGTTGACGGCCAGCCCCGCGAATCTCGACAGAAGGTACAGAATCCCCGAGCCCATGTCACAGAGGCCGAAAAGGCTGGAAAGCAGCCCCTCCCCCGTCTCACTCACGCCATAGATGTGTCCACCGATGGAGACGCCCAGGACGAACATTAAGAGGATAGTCAGAGAGCTGACAATTCCTCTTAAAACACGGCCTTGTATGAGATGGCCGAGTCCTGGAACCAGCCAAGCCAGAAAACCAATCAGCCAAGGGCTCATAATGTAAAAACGTCCACTCCTCTCTGATCTGACTTAAAGTGCGTTTCTCTTCATTTCATCAAAATACTTAAGAGAGACAGTATCCAACGGCGTTATCGGACGCGTAATCATGTTTTTCAATGAATTACCTGATAATATCCACCAAAGGCGCAGTATCTACAGACTCTACGATTCCGTGCGTCTACAAGCTCCCGCCCGTCATTGACGCCCTCGCCACAATCCGCGCAGATTATACGCCTGCGGGGTCTTCCGGGCATTTCAAAGTCATCGAGCACGGGTCGCACTGGCTCGACCTTGAAAAGCACGGACGGGTCGGCCTCCCTGTAGGTTAACATCTGCCGCTCTTTTTTACCCTCAATTGAGGGGTAGAGCGCGTCGGCCAGTTCCCTTGATTCTTCTTTCGCCACCACCCTGAAGGCTCTATTCTCGGAAATGTTCAGAAAGGTCGCCGCCACCTTACCGTAATCCTGATACTTAAGACTTCTCTTCCCAAGTCTTACACCCGTCACCGCGCTGATGGCATCCGTAACGCATCGGTCGACCTCTACCCAGACAATAAGTTTTTTTCGGTCTGTGCCACGCGGGTCTCCAATCCCCGTCAGATGACACCCGAGCATCGACATCCTTATACCAAGGATTTGCCCCGGGCAAATATGACCGTGAAGGCCCCTGCATTCGGCGATCAAACCATCCATATCCGCCAAATAATCGGCCTTCATCTCGCTTTCACGCTCCCTTATAGACGAGTTCACAATTCACTTTTCACGTTCTTCTTTAAGTGTCGGCGGGGCGACAAATCTGAGATTTCAGTTGAACATTTACGTGTATGAGATAAGAGGTCTACAACCGTCCTTTTTCGTCAAATTTACGCCCTGTTTTCTACCTTTTTCTGGTTTTGGCGCGTTAATAAAGTAGATATTTCCCGCGCGTACTCTCAAACTCCAACAGCTCTTCACGCCAGGAGCGCTCCAAGTCTTCTAAAGAGTCTCCCCTCTCTATCGAGATTCGTAGACGGTCTGTGCCGGATATCACATCGAAAGGGTTCTTATCAAAAACG
>JBEVJD010000389.1:0-13934 GCA_040510435.1 Pyrinomonadaceae bacterium
CCCGTCATCGTGGGCGACCAGTTGACGTGGAACATCGGCACGCTCCCGCCGCAGACGACCGTCACCATCACCTTCCAGGTGGTGGTGGATAGCCCGTTCACCGGCGGCCTGCCGCAGGTCTCGAACCAGGGCACGGTGACGGCCGACGGCGGCATCAGCGTCCTGACCGACGACCCGTCCGAGCCCGGCGCGGCCAACCCGACGGTGACGCCGATCCTGGCCACCAACGTCCGCGTCAACGACGCCACGGTGGCCGAGCCCTCGACGGGCAACGCCCAGTTGCTCTTCACCCTGACGCTGACGCAGCCCGCGCCGGTGGGCGGCCTCTCCGTCAACTACACCACCGCCGACGGCACCGCCACGGGCGGGGCGTCGTGCGGCGGCAGCGTTGACTACGTGTCGGTGACCGGCGGCACGGCGTCCGTCCCGGCCGGCTCGCAGACGGGGACGATACCCGTCACGGTCTGCGCCGACACCGACTCGCCCGAGTCGAGCGAGACGCTCACCGTGACCATCTCCAACCCGTCCTCGGGCGCCATCGTAGACAACGTGGCCACGGGCACCATCACGCAGGGGACGACTCCCGGCACGTTCATCATCAGCGAGTTGAGGACTTCCGGCCCGGCCGGGACGAGCGACGACTACGTCGAGTTCTACAACAACGGGGACGCGCCGGTGACGGTCGCGGCCTCGGACGCGTCGGCCGGCTACGGCGTCTTCAAGATGGGCGCGACCTGCGCCGACTCGCCGGTGCTGTTGACCACCATCCCGAACGGGACGGTCATCCCGGCGCGCGGCCACTACCTGACGGTCGGCTCCGCCTACTCGCTCGCCAACTACGGCGGGACGGGTGCGGCCGCGGGCAACTCGACGTTCGCGTCCGACCTCGGCGAAGACAATAACGTCGCCGTCTTCTCGACCTCCGACGTGGCCTTCATCTCCTCGGCCAACCGGCTCGACGCGGTCGGCTTCGGCGGCAACACGGGCGCCGTCTGCGACCTGCTGCGCGAGGCCAACAACCTCGGGGCCATCACGGGGGCGGGGAGTTCGACCCAGCACGCCTTCTTCCGCAAACAGTGCGACTTCGTCACGGGGACGGGCTGCACGGTGCCCGGCAACCCGAAGGACACCAACGACAACCTGGCCGACTTCATGTTCGCCGACACGCAGGGGACGTTTATCTCCGGCATCCCGCAGAAGCTCGGCGCGCCGGGGCCCGAGAACATCGCCTCGCCGATCCGGCGCGACACGTCGGGCATCGGCCTCCCGCTCCTCGACGGGGCGAAGCCCTCGTCGGCCGTGCCGAACCGCAGCAGGGCCTTCACGTCCGACCCGGTCAACAACTCGACCTTCGGCACGCTGACCATCCGGCGGCGTGTGGTTAACAACACGGGCGGGAACGTCACGCGGCTGCGGTTCCGCATCATCGAGTTGACGACCTTCCCGAGCCCGGGCGGCGGCCAGGCCGACCTGCGCGCGCGGACGGGCGTCATCGAGCCTTCAATCGGCCCGGTCAACGATCCGGCCACCTGCTCGCCGAATCCGACGCCGTGCAACGTGGCGGTGCAGGCGACGACCTTGGAGGAGCCGCCCGCGCAGCCCAACGGCGGCGGCTACAACTCGTCGCTCGCGGCCGGGACGATCACGCTCGCCACGCCGCTGGCGAACAACGCGTCGCTCAACGTGAACTTCCTGCTCGGCATCCAGACCACCGGCACCTTCCGCTTCCTGATCATCGTCGAAGCGCTGCCGTAAACCTCCCCGGCCGACCGTCGCCGGGACTTAAACGAAAGAGCCCGCCTCCCTTTCAAGGGGGGCGGGCTCTTCCGCTTTCAACCCTCCTCTTCCCTAGCCCAGCCAGCCGAGCGCGCCCGCGCCCGCCTCGCGCGTGCCGCCGACGACGCTGATGAAGTAGTCTTCGAGCGAGAGCGCCTCCGCTTCCGCCCCGCCGCCGACGCTGATGCCGCGCCGCAGTTCTTCGAGCGGCCCGGCGGCGACGAGCCGGCCGCCGCTGATGATGGCGATGTCGGTGCAGAGCCGTTCGACTATCTCAAGGACGTGCGAGGTGAGGAAGACCGTCAGGCCGCGCGAGGTGAGCCGCGAGAGCAGGTCTTTGAGCGTGCGCGAGGCGACGGCGTCCACGCCCTCGAACGGCTCGTCGAGGAAGAGCATCTCGGGGCGGTGGATGAGCGCGCACGCTAAGCTGAGCTTCTTCTTCATCCCGTGCGAGAACTCGACGACCAGCCGGCGCGGCTCCGCGTCCAGTTCCATCAGCTCAAGCAGCTCGCGCGAGCGCGCCGCGGTGTCCTCGCGCCCGAGCCCATACATGCGCCCCGTGAACGAGAGCATCTCCGCGCCCGTCAGACGCTCGAACAGGTTCAGGTCTTCGGGCACGACGCCGATCCGCCGCTTCACCTCAAGGGGCTGGGCCGCGATGTCGTGGCCCAGCACGCGCGCACGACCCGCGCTCGGCGCGAGCAGCCCCGTCAGCATCTTGATCGTCGTAGACTTCCCCGCCCCGTTAGGCCCCAGGAAGCCGAAGAACGAGCCGCGCTCGACGCGCAGGTCTATGCCGTCAACGGCCGTGAAGTCGCCGAACCGGCGCACCAGCCCCTCTGTCTCGACCGCCGCCCCACCATTCCCGTCCTCTTCAACCATGTGCCCCTCGCCCTCTGTAGAATGCGACGACCTCTTCGGCCATCTTGAGCATCTTCTCGCGCAAGTTCTCAGGCTCCAGGACTTCGACCCTCGTGCCGAAGCCGAGCGCGAGCCCCGCGGCGTCCTCCTCGAACTGAAAGCGCATCCGGACGGTCGCCCACCCATCGGCGTCCGCGTCGCCAAGCGATTCGACGCGCGAGAAGCGACCCGCGTATGGCATCAGGTGGAGCACGGACTTGTGCGCGCGGAACGTGGCGCGGAAGTGCGGCGCGTGCGACTTGAAGCGCGCGACCGACCCGGCCCAGAACGCCGCGAGGTCGAAGTCCTCAGGGCGCTCGCACGGCTCCTCCGACACGCGCGCGCTCACCACGCGCGAGACCCTGTAGCTGCGAACCTCGCCGTCGTCCGCGCGCGCCACCAAGTACCACACTCCCCCCTTCGCCACTAAGCCCAGCGGGTCTGCCGCGCGCTCCGCCGCCTCGCCGCAATCGCTCCCGTACGTGAAGAGGAGCCTCCGCCCGCGCCAGACTGCCTCCTGAACCGTGTGCAGGTGCGGCACCCGTTCGTCGGCGCCGCCCCAGCCGGCCACGTCCACGTGCACCCGCCTACGCGCGTACTCGGCGTCTGCGCGCGAGGCCGCGGGCAGCGCCGCGAGCAGCTTGACGTGCGCCGCGTCCGAGTCGCGAGCAAGACCCAAGTCTGCGAGCAGGCTCGGGGGCAACCCCGAGAAGAGCGTCTGCACCTCCGGCGCATTCAGTCCCGTCAGGTTCGTGCGGTAGCCGTCCACGAGCGCCCAGCCTCCGCCCGCCCCGCGCAGGGCCGTGACGGGCACGCCCGCCGTCGAGAGCGCCTCCATGTCGCGGTGAATCGTGCGCTCCGACACCTCCAGCCGCCGCGCCAGTTCCCCCGCGGTCAGCCGCCGGTAAATCTGCAAGAGCAGCATGATCGAAAGCAGCCGGTCGGCACGCATCGCCCCACCTCCCCGACTAAAAATTTTAGCCGCCCGAATATGACAAGGGATGTCAGGAATCCGTCGGTATCTTAGCAAGTGATGAGTGATAAGTGATAAGTGATGAGAGTTAAGACAGGCTCTCACTTATCACTCATCACTTATCACTCATCACTCCGGAGGAGGCGAATGATGAAGAAAAGCCTGGAAGGCAAAGTGGCGGTCGTCGCGGGGGCGACGCGCGGGGCGGGGCGCGGCATCGCGTGCATGCTGGGCGAGGCGGGCGCCGTCGTCTACTGCTCGGGGCGCAACTCGCGCGAGCGGCCGAACACCGAAGGGTTCTATGCGGGGCGGCCCGAGACGATTGAGGAGACAGCGGAGTTGGTCTCGGCGCGCGGCGGGACGGGACTCCCCGCGCGCACCGATCACTCGGACGAGCGTCAGGTCGAGGCACTCTTCAAACGCGTGTCGAAGGAGCAGGGGCGGCTCGACGTACTCGTCAACGACATCTCGGAGGGCGTCGAGCACGAGTGGAAGCCTTTCTGGAAACTCTCGCTCGAACGGGGACTCGGCGCGCTGCGGCAGGGCATCGACACGCACATCATCACGACGCGCCACGCCGCGCCGCTCATGGTCAAGCAGAAGGGCGGGCTCGTCGTCGGGATCGGCGACGGCGACGCGCTCTACTACCGCGGCAACCTCTTCTACGACCTCGTCAAGGTCAACGTGGCGCGGCTCGCCTACGCGTGGGCCGAGGAGTTGCGCCCGCACGGCGTCGCCGCGCTCGCCGTCACGCCCGGCTTCATGCGCACAGAGTTGGTGCTCGAACGGCTCAAGGCGACCGAGGAGAACTGGCGCGAGGTGGCCGAGCAGAGCACGGCCGCGCGCGGCTACGGGCTGGCCGGCTCCGAGTCGCCCTACTTCGTCGGCCGCGCCGTCGCCGCACTGGCCGCCGACCCGAAGGTGCTTGAGAAGTCGGGCGGCCTCTACGGCTCCTGGACGCTCGCCGACGAGTACGGCTTCGACGACCTCGACGGCACGCGCCCGCACTGGTGGCGCTACTTCTCCGAGAACTTCCCACAGATGACGAACGCGAAGCCGAACACGAAATTTAGATGGAAGATTGAAAAGCAGTAGGCAGTAGGCAGTTAAGAGCCCCGGAGGGGCGGCATGTTTATAGCTCGATGCGGAGCATTAAGCTTCAAAGCTCCGGAGGAGCGGCATGTCACATGTCGCCCCTGACGGGGCTCGGGGTTGTTTAGAACATCGGGGCTATAAACATCCCGCCCCTCCAGGGCTCCTCAAACATGCCGCCCCTCCGGGGCTCCTCAACCGGCCTTCAACTGCCTACTGCCATCTGCCTACTGCTTACTTCCCGCGCTATCCGCGCAGGACGGGTCGCGCCTCGGTCGAGCGGACGTGCGTGGAGAAGGTGCGGTGCGTGCTCATGAGGAAGGCGTGCGAGCTTGAGCGCAGGGCGTTGCCGTGCGTGGCGAGCAGGCGCACCATGCGGCTAAACGCGGTCGCGCCGTAGTAGTGGCCGTCGAGCAGTGAGACGAGCACGTCCGCCGTGTGGCGCACGCGCGGCGTGAAGACCGAGCCGTAGACGTTCGCCAGCGCGTCCGGGTACGTATGCCCCCACGTGCGCGCCAGCCAGTCCGCGTCGCGCGCGAAACCCGACTCGTCGAGACGACCCTCGACCCCGAGTGAGAGCACCGCCGCGGCGAGCCCGAGCGGGTCGCCGTCCAACTGCTCGTAACGGTAAAACGTCTCGCCTTCCTTCTCCGCGCGGTGTATGCGCGCGCTCCCCGCGCCTCCCTTCACGACGGCGGCGTCGCCCGGCTCCTCGCGGTAGACGCTGAAGTCCACGCCTTCGAGTTCGCGCAGCGACTCGGCCAACTCCCCGCGGTCGGTCTCGTCGCCGCAGTAGAGCGCCGCGTAGCCGCACAGCCCGAAGGCCGGGGCCGACACACGCCGACGCCCGCGCGGCCGCCGCATGTGGCTGACGACCTCGTAGCCGTTGCGCGCGAGGTGCGACTGAAGGTTGACCCGGCGGTTCTCAAGCAGGTTCATGCCGTGGTCGGAGAAGAGCAAGACCTCCGTCTCGGAGCCCGCCGCCCTCTGTATCTCGCGCAGGAGTTGATCGAGCGACTGAAGCGCGACGGCGAGGCGCGCGGGGCCGCCGATGTGCAACAGCCCGTCGGTCGCCTTGAGGAAGCCGAAGAAGTCGCGCGAGGGCGGGGCCGACAGGAAGCGCTCGCGGAAGCGGCGCATGTCCGCGCGCCAGACCGCGTCGGTCGCGACGTAGATGAGGAACTCGAAGGCCAAAGGCTCCTGGTAGTCCAGCTCGTCCATATAGGACGAGGGCACCTTGTCGGGCGTGCGCCGGCCGATGTACTTGCGCACGCCGCCGCGCAACTCTTTGGCCTCGCGGTCGAAGTAAAGACTCTCGTAACCGTTGGGCGGCGTCGCCCCCAGCATCTCGGCCAGCGCGACGTTCGTCAGCGTTGGGAAGGGAGAAAGCAGCCGCGCCGGTTCGTTGAAGCTCTCGAACATCCCGCGCGACTTCGCCTCGCGCACGACCTCGAACGGCACGCCGTCCAGGCACAGCAGCAGACGGCGCGGGCGCTCCTGTGGCCTGACGACGCGCAACGTCGGCCTCGTCTGCGCTTCACCCTCGCGCGCAGTCAACAGAGGCGTCGGGTCGTGCGACGGACACACTTCGCTCATAAGAAACCCTCCCCCGCTCGTTCATGCTAGTTGGCCTGCTGGCCCTTCGCCTCGGACGCCTCTTCGCCGTCGGAGGCGTTATCGCTGACCTTGCGCGTCAGCTTGAAGGGCTCTTTGAGGCCGCGCTTCGCGTCCTCGTGCGAGTCGTAGACGTTGGGGCGCGCGAGCACGGCCTTGTACTGCGAGACCGCCTCCTCGCGCCGGCCCGCGAGGTCGAGCGCCTGCGCGCCGCGCAGACGCGCGCGCGTCACCATCGAGGCTTCGGCGCCCGGCACCGCGGCGGCGGCCGCCAACTCCTTCGCCGCGCGCTCGGCGTGGCCGGCGACCAGCAGCGCGTCGCCGTAGTTGAAGTGGACGAGGTCGAGCGGCACGCGCGGCGCGTTCGGCCCCGCGGCGGGCGCGAGCAGCGAGTCGAAGACGGCGAACGCCTCCGCCTCTGTCTTCTTCGCCGCCTCGGGGTTGGTCGCGCGCTCGGCCTCGGCCTGCGAGACGAGCGCGTCGGCCGCCTCCATCTTCAGGAGGTAGTTGCGTGGGTACTTCGTGGCGAGTTCGTTGGCGTAGGTGTACGCCTCGCGGTAGCGGCGCTCGCGCTTCAGGAGCGCGACGAGCATCGTCTTCGCGTCGTCGCGCGCGTAGCGACCCTCGCGCGCCACCTCTTCGAGCGTGGCGATCCCGCGCTTCTTCGAGCCACGGTAGCCGATCATGGTCGCGCCCAGTTTGACGAGCGGCGGCAGCGCCCCGACCACGTAGTCGTACATCCCGATGGTCACCTTCGCGTCGGTGTACTTCGGGTCGAGCTTGAGGAGTTCGCGGTGGTGGCTGACCGAGTCCTTGCCGTTCGACATGGCCGACATGAAGCTGCGCTCGACCATGCTCCCCCACGCGGCCTTCAAGCCCTCGACCGCGCCGAGGTAGTAGAGCGCATCCGCGTCTTTCGGGTTGGCCTTCAGCCGCGCCTCGCACAACTCCTTCGTCTTGCGGGTCAGGTCGCGGAACACGGCCTGCACCTCGGGGTCTACCTTGTCGTCCTTCTCCTTGTAGAAGCCCTCGTTGTTGTAGAGCGACGCCTGGAGCCGGCGTGACTCGTTGAGCGTCTTGAGCCAGAGGCTCGCGGCGAGGAGCTGGTAGCCGGCGGGGTGAGACGGGAACGCGGTGGTCAGCTCGCGGAAGCGGCGGCGCGCGCCCTCGTAGTCGAGGTTGTAGAGCAGGTCGAAGCCCTCGGTGCGCAGCGCGTCGAAGCGCTTCTCGTCGAAGGCGACGGCCGCAGTCGTCTCGATGGCGGCGCCCGCGGGCGGCGCGCCTGTCGCCTTCGTCTTCTTCGCCTGTGCGGGCGCGGCCGTCGTCAGCGTCGCCGTCACCAGAATCGTCGCAAACAGTTTTTTGAATTTCATAGAACCCTTCCCACCTACGCAACAGACCGCTCAGCCCGAGCCGTCAACGAAACTCTCAAGGTACTTCACGCCCGCGCCCGTATTGAAGAGCACGACGCGCTCGTCCCCCTTGACCTCACCGCGTTCAATCAACTTCCGCAGGGCGGGCAGGCAGGCCGCGCCTTCGGGCGCGACGAACAGCCCCTCGGCCGCCCCTATCTCTTTGACGGCCGCGAGCAGTTCCGCGTCGCTCACCGCCACGGCCGTCCCCCCCGAAGCGCGCAGCGCGTCGAGGATGAGAAAGTCGCCCACGGCCTTCGGCACCCTCAGGCCAGAGGCGACGGTCGCGGCATTTTCAAATTCGTCGGCGAAGCGTTTCCCTTCGTCGAACGCCCGAACAATCGGCGCGCAACCTTCCGACTGAACCGAGACCATGCGCGGCCTCTTACTTCCAATCCAGCCCATCGCCTCCATCTCGTCGAACGCCTTCCACATGCCGACGAGACCCGTGCCGCCGCCCGTCGGGTAGACGATCACGTCGGGCAGTTCCCATCCCGACTGCTCGGCCAGCTCGTAGCCGAGCGTCTTCTTGCCCTCGACGCGGTACGGCTCTTTCAAAGTCGAAACGTCGAACCAGCCCTCCCGGTCTTTGCGCCGGCCGACCTCCGCGCCGCAGTCGGTTATCAAGCCTGCCATGAGCGTGACGCGGGCGCCCGTCTGCTCGCACTCGACGACGTTAGCGCGCGGCGTGTCGTTCGGCATGAAGATGTGCGCTTCGAGCCCTGCGCGCGCGGCGTAGGCGGCGAGCGCTCCCGCGGCGTTCCCAGCCGAGGGGACGGCCAACTTCTCGACGCCCAGTTCCTTCGCCATCGAGACGGCGGCCGTCATCCCGCGCGCCTTGAAGCTCTGAGTCGGTTGCTGCGATTCGTCCTTGATGTAGAGGTGCCGCAACCCCAGAGACGCGCCCAGGCGCTCGGCCCTGAGCAGCGGCGTCCAGCCTTCTCCGAGCGAGACGATATTTTCTGCGCGCTCGACGGGCAGCACTTCCGCGTAACGCCATAGGTCGGCCCTTCTCCCCTTCAAACTCTCACGGGTCAGAGTGCGCGCCGCCGCCTCCAGGTCGTACCGCACGAGCAGCGGCCTGCCGCACTCCGTGCAGAGGTTGTGCAACCGCCGTGCCTCGTAGCGCGCGCCGCACAGGGCGCACTCCAGGTGTGTGACGTTCATCCCTTCAGAACCCCTCCGATTCGGCCGATTTTCCCAGGAATTAGATGCCTTCGGAGGCCGGAGCGCCTGCGCGTCTCGCGGAATTTTCCCGCGATTTCGCGCCCCGCCCAGCCCCTTTTGTGACACTTTCAAGTCTCTCACAACGCCGCCCGAACTGTCAGGTGGAGCCTCACTGCTGCGCCCCCCGAACGCAGCCTCGGCCGGCGTAAAAAGAGCGGGGGCCGCGGCACTTTACAGTACCGCGGCCCCTGCTCGGGCTTGACGGGGCGGACTAAACTCTCGTCCGCCCCGCGTCGGTTTTGGGTTTACGGGCCGACCACGAAGTAGCCCGCGGGCGCGGCGCCGCCGTTGGCCGAGGCGTAGGCGGCGGCTGCCGCTGCCTGCGCGTTGACCGATGCCTGAGCCGCCGCGCTGTTGCTCGACGGCACGGTGACGGTGACGACGCTCACGGCCGTGTTGCCCGAGGCGTCCGTCGCCTTGACCACGATCAGGTAGACGCGGCCGTTACCGCCGCCGTCGCGCTCCCTGCGGAGCTTGAGCGTGCCGAGGCCGATGTCCGCCGCGTCGGGCGAGTGCGGCCCAGACCCGTCGTCCTCGTCGGAATAGACCTTCACCTGCAACGGCCCGACGGGCCCGCAGTTGTCGGACGCCGTCGCCGAGAGGCCGACGTTAATCAGCGCGTGGTTGAACGGCGGTCCCATCGTCGTGACGGTCACGGACGCCGAGACCGTCGGCGGCTGGTTGTCCTGCACGGTCACGGTCTGCTGCGCCGTGGCCTGGTTGCCTGACGCGTCGGTCGCCGTCCAGGTGATGGTCGTCGTGCCGACCGGGTACGGCGCGTTCAGCGGCTGGTTGTCGCTGCGCGTGCCGACGACGGACTGCACGGAGCAGTTGTCGGTCGCCGTCGCCTGCCCCGGATCGACGTTCGCCGAGCAGGAGCCGGCGTCCGCCGAGGTGACGACGTTGGCCGGCGGCGTGACGACCGGCGGCGTGTTGTCGATGACCGTCACGTTCTGCACGTCGCTGCCGACGTTGCCCGCCGCGTCGGTCGCCGTGTAGGTGACCTGGGTCGTGCCCACCGGGAAGTTGTTCCCCGCGGGGACGCCCGTCCGCTGCGGCGTCAGGTCGCCCTGGCAGGAGTCGGAGGCCGTGGCCGTCCCGAGTTGCGCGTCGCTGACCGTCGCGCTGCACGAGCCGGCCCCGGGGCCGGTGTAGACGGTCACGTCCGGCGGCGCGGTGACCTGCGGCGCCGTCGTGTCCACGACGTTGATCGTGACCGTGTCCTGCGACGAGTCGCCGGACGGGTCGGTCACAGTCAGCGTGATGGTGTGCGAGCCCGTGGGCAGCGAGACGTTGATGGTCTGTCCCGTGCCCAGCAGCGTTGCGCCTTCCTTCCACTCGTAGGTGAGCGGCGTGTCGCCGTCGGGGTCGGTCGAGCCCGACCCGTCGAGCGTCACGGACGCCTGCCCGTTCGAGCACTCGACCGTCTGATCCTGACCGGCGTCGGCCACCGGCGGCCGGTTGCAGCCGGCGTCGGTGTGGCCGCCCGTCTCGGTGTGGCCGGTCAGCCGCCAGAAGTCCTTGCCCGAGGCGGTCGGGGCGGATTCGAGCACGACGCCGATGTCGTAGTCGCCCGTCTGCTGGATGCCGAAGAGGAACCGCAGGTTGACGGACGCGCCGCTCGCGAGCGGCGTCGCCAGCGTGATCGTGCCCGCCGAGAGCGACGCGTTGATGCCGCCGCCGTTGGGCTGGAAGGGCGGCTGCTCCAGCGTCGTGCCGAGCACCGTCTGGGGACCGCCGGCCGTGGTCACCACGATGGCGGACGAAGTGCGTGCGCGGAGGTCGGCCGTCCCCGACGGTTCGGGGAAGGTCGAGAGGTTAGTGATGCGGAAACGGAGTCGCGTGACCGCCGCCCCGGTGTTGTTCGTCCACGTCCGGCGGAAGTCGAGCGTGCCGAACGTCGAGTTCTGTGCCGGGTTCGACGTGTTGTCGCGGACGACGTTCGGCGCGGCCGCGGCGCTGACCGTCGGGTCGATCAGCCCGCGGGCGAACTTGGCCGCGCCCGTCTGAGCGGAGCAGGGCACCGGCCCGCGCGGGCTGTTCAAGCCTTCCGGCCCGGGCGCGCCGAGCCGCTGACCCGCGCCCATGCTCGTGCCGTTCGTGTCCACGAAGATGAAGTCCGAAGCGTTGTCGTTCGTGTCCACGGTCAGACCCTTCGTCACCTTGCGGACGAAGCTGTAATCGACGCTGAAGCCGACGAGCTGCGGGAGATTGTTGCCCTCGCGCAGCAGGTCGCAGTTGCCGCCCGTGTTCGCGCCGAAGCCGACGGCGTCGAGCCGGTTCACGGACGAGATGTTGGCGAGATTCGCCACCGTGAAGAGACCGACGTTGCTGTTGAGCTCGATGTCGGCGGAGAGCGCCGCGTCGCCGGTGGCGTAAGCGCCGAGGCTGTAGGCCGAGCCCGTGAACAGGTAGTTGCCGCGGGCCGGGATGACCGTGCCCTCGGGGATGACGCCGACGATGACCGGCGTCGCGTCGCAGTCGGCGCCGCGCTTGACGAGTGCCCAGCCGGAGCCGGAAGCGTCAGAAGCGGTGACCGTGATGTCGGTGTCAGTCGTGTTGAGCAGCTCGACGAACTCGTCGTTCGCGCCGTTCGGGCCGTTCTCGCGCAGCTCGGAGATAATGACCGGGCTGGCGGCCGACTCGTCGGTGATGGTGCCGGTGGCCTGGCCGTCGCCGATGATCGAGTTCGACGGCGACGAGAGGTTGACGAGGAAGGTCTCGCTGCCCTCGGCCGGCGTGCCGTCGGCGAGGACGGGCACCGCGACGGTCTTGACGGTCTCGCCCGCCGCGAAGGTGACGGTGCCGCTCGACGTGGTGTAGTCCGTGCCGGCGGTGGCCGGGTTGGCGCCGCCGTTGGCGGTCTGGTAGTTGACCGTCACGGTCTGCGTGTACGTGTTCGACAGGGTCACGGTGAAGAGCATGTTCGTCGAACCCGAGGCGGGCTCGGCGACCGTGGCGTCGTTGATGTTGATCGTCGGCGGCGTCAGGATGGGCGTCACCGTCGGGTTGCTGGCGCCGGCCTCGGACGGGTCGTCGGTCAGGACGCTGACGCCGCCGTCGGCCGTCACCATGCCCTGATTCGAGACCTGCGGCGGCTGGACGCTCGCCGGGAACGGGTTGGCGACCGTCACCTGGAAGGTGATGGTGACCGAGTCGCCCGCCTTGAGCGTGCCGATGGGGATGCTGATGGTCTCGCCCGCGAGCGCCGCCAGAGGCGCTGCGGTGCGGACGGTCTTCGACGTTTCGCTGCCCGCGCCGAGCACCTGACCGCGCTCGGAGTTGGCGAGGCCGCGGCGAACCTTACGCAGCGAGTCTTCGACCGCGCCGCCCGCCGAGAAGCCTTCGGGCGTCCCCCACTGCGAAGGCGTCTCCTTCGCGGCGAGGAACTGCTGCGAGCTGCCCTCGTCAGACATTGAAACCAGCGGCAGCGAAGGCTGCGTGCACTGCCCGCCGTTGAAGGTGAGCGTCCCGACGAAGTTGATCTGCGCCGTGGTCGTGGTCGTCGTTGCCACGCCGTTCGGCGGGCTGTTGGCGGCGGCGAGGTCGGCGAGGCTCGTCTGCCTGATGTTGAAGGTGCCGGTCGGGCGCTGCACGAGGCGGAGCTTGGAGCCGTCGCCGCCCGAGCCGAAGATGTTGTTCATCTCGTTGCCGGAGATGTCGGCGCAGGTCGTGCCGGCGGCGCCCGCGGGCGAAGCCGAGACGTTGTTCTGCTGGATGACTATCGCGCGGTTGCCGTTAATCCTTCGCAGTATGTTGTTGGTGATGGTGAGTTGGGTCGAGCGGCTCGCCGTCTGGCCGGTCAAGCCCTGGATGACGTTGACGGCGGGGGAGGCCGCGATCTCCTGCACGGTGTTGCCGCTGATGAGAACGTTGAGCGGCGGGGCGCCGGCCGCCCCGGACTCGTTCTGGATGCGGATGCCGATGCCGAGGGCCGAGCCGGAGTTGGTGACGCCGACCGTGCCGACGGTGTTGTTGACGAACTGACCGTTGCTGGTGCCGCTGCTGTTGCCGTTGAGGAACAGGTTCAGTGCGTGCGAACGGGTGCCGGTCGCCACGTTGTTCGAGATGTCGAAGGCCAGGTTACCGCCGTTGGCCTGCGAGGCCGAGAGGGCGATGTTGTTGTTGGTGAAGGTCGCGCCGGAGGCGTTACAGGTCAGCGTGCCGGCGGTGCCGGAGTGGTCGCAGTTCAGTCCCGCGCCGGTGTTGGGCGCCGCGCCGGTGAAACTGCCGCTCGTCACGTTGAGCCTCATCGTGGCCGTGGAGCCGGCCGGCGCGATGAAGCTGAGAAGGTCTGCCGTCACCCCCGTGGTGCCGTCGTCGGAAATGGCGTTGCCCGACATGTCCAGGCTCGTCAGCGTGCCCGCCGTGTTGGTCACCAGCATCTGAAACTCGAAGTTGTTTCTGATGGTGCTGTTGGTGATGCTCGTCGGGTTCGAGCCGCCGGAGCCCGTGCCGGTCAGCCCGGTGAACTCGACGCCGGAGTCGTCGGCCACGGCGTCGTTGCCGTTCGAGTCGACGAGCGCGTTGTTGAGCACGAAGCCGTTGACGGCCGAGCCGTTGATGCCGGAGTCGCCGCTCGTCGTGACGTGAATCGAGTTGAGCGCGACGTTGTCGGCGGTGTTGAGATCGACGCCGTGGCCGGTCGAAGTCTGAATGGTTCCGCCCGTGCAGGTCGGGTCGGCGGTCGTGCAGTTGCCGCCCGCGCCCGCGACGCGGAAGCCGCCGGGGCTGCCCGCGGCGGAGGTGTTCAGGAGCACGATGCCCGAGGGGGCGCCGCTCGCGGAGACGCTCGTCAACTGGACGTTGAGCGGCGAGCGCGCGGCGGCGGACGTGCCCGCGATCTCGACGGCGGCGGCGGCGCCCGTCGTCACGACGACGCCGCTCGTCGAGGTGATGGTGCCCGCGTTGTTGACGGCGTGGAGCGCGCGGACGCCGGG
>JBEVJD010000390.1:0-11984 GCA_040510435.1 Pyrinomonadaceae bacterium
GCGTGCTCGCGCAGGGTCGCGCCCTCGACGTACTCGGTCGCGATGAAGCGCGCGTCTTCGTCCTGGCCGATGTCGTAGACGGTGAGGATGTTCGGGTGGTTGAGGGCGGAGGCGGCGCGCGCCTCCTGCTCGAAGCGACGGACGCGCTCGCGGTCGCGCGTGAACGAGGCGGGCAGCAGCTTCAGGGCGACGCGGCGGCCCAGCCGCTCGTCCTGCGCGAGATAGACCTTGCCCATCCCGCCCGCGCCGAGCGTCGAGACGACGCGGAACGAGCCGACGCGGCTCCCCGGCTCAAGCGCCTGCCGCTCGCCGTCGAGCAGCGCGGCTGCGACGCGCGCCGGGGTCTCGTACAGGAACTCGCCCTCGCGCTCGTGCGCCGCCAGGAGGGATTCGACCTCGGCGCGCGCCTCGGGGTCGCCCGCGCAGCTCGCGTCGAGGAACGCCCCGCGCGCTCCGGGCGCCAGCTCGGCCGCCGCGTGGAACAGCTCCTTGATCCGCTGCCAGCGTTCCGGCGTCATAAGAAGAACAGAACCGCGAGCGGTAGCGAGCGGGTCGGAGCTTTGTCAGGCGGGCCGCACATCGCAGCGCATACCCGCTCGCTACCGCTCGCGGTTCCGTTTAAGCGCCTCGTCTCAAGCGTCTAACTCTCGGCGGAGCCACGCGCGGGCCATCTTCCAGTCGCGCTCGACGGTGGCGTGGCTGACGCGCATGGCCTCGGCCGCCTCCTCGATGGTGAGCCCGCCGAAGAAGCGCAGCTCGACGACGCGCGCCTGATCGGGGTCGAGCGCGGCGAGGCGTTCGAGCGCCTCGTTGACGCGGAGCAGGTCGAGGTCGGGGCTCGCGCCGAACCCCTCGGCCTCGGTCAGCGAGACGGCGAACTGGCGGCCGCCGCGCTTCTCGGCCTGCACGGCGCGCGCGTGGTCAACCAGAATCCGCCTCATCATCTGCGCGGCGACGCCGACGAACTGCGCGCGGCTCTGCCACTGCGCGCGGCGCTGGTCAACCATGAGCATGTAAGCCTCGTTGACGAGCGCCGTGGGTTGGAGCGTGTGGTCGGGTCGCTCGCGCCGCAGGTAGTTGCCCGCGAGCCGGCGCAGCTCGTCGTAGACGAGCGGCATCAGTTCGTCGAGCGCGGCGCGGTCTCCGCCGCTCCACCTCTCAAGGAGTTGGGTTACGGCCTGGGGCGTGTGCATCCGTTCTGGCGCTGGACAGATTGACCGGAGCGTCCGTCCCTTCGACGTGTCCGGGCCTGGTCTGAAAATATGCCTTGGGGAGTGGCAGCCGATACTAACATTTTTCGCGCGCCGGGTGGAATTCAGCGCCCCGGTACATCTTTTCCCCTCGCGGCGGCAACCAACCTGGCTTTTCTCCGGCAACCCGACCCTCCGGGGCGTATTTTTCCGGCACCCGCACGCACTGTCTTAGATTCCCGACCTGTCCGCGCGTACACGGATTTGGATGAGCGGCCGGGGTCTGCGCGGGACGTGAACTTTTTAAAGGGGCGTGTGGGAGTTTGCGGCCGGAATACGCGTTTCATTAGTAGGAGAAGAACCCGCGCCCAAGCTGCTGCAATGTAGGCGTGCGTGCCGCGCGGGACGCGCTTCTCCGGATTCGCTTCATAGTTTGAGTTAATATGCCCCGCGTGGGAGACTGCCCCTAAAGCTAAACCCCAACGCGAACGACCTGATAAACGGGAAAGAGCCATCCCTCGCTCAGCCCCGCCTGACTATCTCGGAAACGCCGCCGACGCGACTTCTTGCCCCGAAACGCGCGGCGGCCTCCCCGGGAGGAACGTAAAAAAAATGTCTCGAAAGCCCCGTTCACGCAGGCGCGCCCAGAGTCTGCTCGTTGTCGTCGCCGCCGCGCTCCTCACCTTCGCGGCCGTGCTCGCACAGGATTTCGTCGGCGCTGGCGCGCAGACCACTCTGTCGGCGCCGCAGGTTCTCCCCGGCGACGCGGCCCCGGCCCCGGCCCCGGGCACGCAGGAGCAGCCGCGCATCTCGAAGGGAGCCGACTCTTACCTCACCGTCTGGACGGACAGCCGGACGGTGCTCAACGAGTGGACGGGGCAGACCTCGGGGCGCGGCCCCGGGGGCGGCACGCTGCAAGACGTTTACGCGGCGCGCGTCGGCTCGGACGGGCAGGTCATCGACACGACGCCCCTCATCCTCGACCAGAGCGGGCACGCGCAGAAGGCCCCGCAGGTCGGCTGGAACGGCACCCACTGGCTCGTCGTCTGGTTGGCCGAGAAGCCTTCGGAGTTTTCGACCTCCTACGAGATCAGGGCCGCACGCGTCTCGCCCGCCGGCCAAGTGCTCGACCCGACGCCCATCGTCCTCGCCCCCGTCGGGAATACGACCTTCAACCCGGAAGCGGTCACCGACGACGGCGCGGGCAACTGGGTCGTCCTCTGGATCGACTTCCTCCCGCAGCAGGGCTCGGTCATCCCGCGCGGCGTCTTCGCCACGAAGGTGGCGGGCGACGGCTCGGTCGTCGCGCCGGGGACGCGCGCCGTCTACACACACTCCAGCCAGAACATGAGCCACGCGAAGATCGCGCGGGCGGGCGACCGCTACCTCATGACCTTCGCGGCCGGGAGCAGCATCGTCGGCCTCACCTACGACCTCGACTTCAACCAACTCCGCAACGGGCCCGAGCAGTTGGGCAGCGGCTCGCCCGAAAGCCACTCGCTCGCCACGGACGGCAACACGTGGTTCGTCTCCTTCACCTCCGGCGCGAGCGGCAACGTCCAGTTCCTCTACGGCAACCGCGTCACGCGCGAGGGCGACGGGCTCGACGGGCTCGGCTTCGTCATCCGCGGCGACCTCGACACGACCCAGACCGACATCGCATGGGACGGCGCCTACTGGTTCGTCGCCTACGCCGCGCCGGCCGCCTTCCCCAACGTTGAGGACATCTACGTCACGCGCGTGACGCCTGCGGGCGCGGTCGTTGCGCCCGCCGCCATCCCCGTCAAACAGGCACCCAAATCCCAGCTCTATCCGGTGATGGCACCCGGCTTCGGCGGCGGCGTCGAGGTGGCTTGGACGAGTCGGGCCGATGCGCCTTACGTCACCAACTTCGGCCTCTTCGACGTGGGCGCGGCGCGCGTCTCGCGCGAGGGCGCCGTGCAGGCGGACGTGGCGGCCGCGCGCTCGGCCCCGCGCCAGTCGAAGACGCGGCTGGCGTCGAACGGCAACGGCTTCCTCTCGGTCTTCCTGAGCGAGACTTCGGGCGTGATGCGCGTCATGGGTCAGCGCCTGAACGCCGACGGCAGCCCGGCGGACTCCGCGCCCTTCGTCATCTCCGACCAGCCCGGCAGCGACAACCCCTCGGTCGCGTTCGACGGCGTGCAATACCTGGCCGTCTGGGATTCGGGGAATCCGACGAACGTCCTCCGGAAGACTTACGGCGCGATCATCCCGTCGGCCGGGCCGTTCACGGGGACGCCCAACTTCCTGATGGACGGCGACTCGCCCGACGCAGCGGGGATGAACGGGCAGTTCGTCGTCGTCAATATTATTCCCAACACCACCGGCAGCAACGCCTATTATCGCGCCACCCAGTTCGTCCGCGTCTCCGGCGCGGGCACCCCCACGGGCACGCCGACCGTCATCGCGGGCTATAACAACCTCGCGCCGCGCGTCGTCGCGTTCGGCAACCGCTACCTCGCCGTCTGGGAGTACCACAGCAACAGCTCCACCTCGAACGGCGGGCAGGTGCGCGCGTCGTTCATCGGCACGGACGGCACCTTCACGACGCCCTTCATCGTGGGCGGCGGCGTGGGCGGGGCGCACCGCCCGCAGCTCACCACGAACGGCGCGTCGGCGCTCGTCATCTGGTCTTTTGGCGACTACGTCGCCGCCCGCGGCGACATCGCCTTCCGGCTCATACAGGCCGACGACCCGGCGCCCGCCTCGTCCACCAACGCCGGCACGCCCCTCATCACCGCGCCCGAGGTGCAGGCCGACCCCTCGGTCACCTGGGACGGCCATCAGTTCGTCGCCACGTGGGTTGACCACCGCAAAGACCCGTTCACGCAGCAGCCGCGCGGCGACATCTTCGGCGCGCGCCTCGCGCCGAACGGCGTCCTCCTCGAAGAGTTCGTCGTCGCCGACTCGCCCCTGCCCGAAGACTCGCCCTTCGTCACCTCGTCGAACGGGCTGACCGTCTTCGCCTACTCGAAGTTCTACGACGGCACCGACGCGGGCATCCCCGACTACGCCTCGCACCGCGTGACGCTGCGCACGGCGCGCTTCGAGCCGCCGACGAGCCCCGGGCTCCCGAACGCGCCCTCCGCGCTCGTCGCCGAGCAGGTCAACAACGGCCCCGGCACCGGCTCGGTCAGCCTCCGCTGGACGGACGCGAGCACCAACGAGACCGGCTTCAAGGTCGAGACGGCGACGACCGCCGCCTTCAGCCAGATCAGACTGCTCGGCGCGGACACGAACACGACCGCCGGCATCTCGGTCGGCGCGAACACGGCGAACGGGTTCCGCGTCCGCGCCTACAACGCCGCGGGCGACTCTGCCTACTCGAACGTCGCGACGCCGCCCGTGGCGTCTATCACGAGCGTCGGCGGGGCGGGCGGCATCGTCCCCTCGGGGAGCAACGTCCGCATCTCCGTCAGCGCGACGGACGCGGAGGGCGTCGCGCTCGTCGAGTTCTATTCCAGCCGCGACCACCTCAACGGCTCGACGGCCGACCCGCCCCTCCTCATCGGCGTGGCGACCACGGCCGGCACGGGCGGCCAGTATCACTTCGACTGGGTGCTGCCGCCCGCGGGCTACTACCACCTGACCGCGCGCGTGACCGACACGGCGGGCAACTCGACGACGACTTACGAGTCAACCCTCTTCGTCCGTCAGCCGCCCTCCGTCGTCCTCACGAGCCCCCTGGGCGGCGCCGTCTTCCAGCAGCCCGCGCCCGTCACGCTCGCGGCGACGGCGACGACGAACAACAACCGCAGCGACGAATACATCGAGCGCATAGACTTCTATGACGGCGCGCGCTGGATCGGCCGCGGCGCCAACACCCAGTGGCAGGCTCCTTGGAGCTTCGTCTGGGAGGGCGCGACGCCCGGCACGCACACCGTCACGGCGCACGCGACGAGCAACTGGGGTCAGACGACGGTCAGCCTCCCCGCCGTCATCGTCGTCACGCCCGAGGCGGAGCCCGAGCCCGACCTCAACATCAAGCCGGTCGTCGTGCTCACCTCGCCTCTGCCGCTCACGAACTTCGCCGCGGGCGCGACCGTCAACGCCTCGGCCACCGCGACCGACGCGGACGGCACCGTCGAGCGCGTCGAGTTCCGCGCCAACGGCCGCACCGTCGAGGTTGACACCGCCGAGCCCTACGCGGCGCAGCTCAACCTCCCCGGCGGCACGCACGACATCACGGCCGTCGCCTTCGACAACCGCGGCGGCTCGACCGCCTCGACGCCCGCGCGCATCACCGTCGAGCGCACCGCGGGCCCGCAGCTCACCTCGACTCAGTGGGACGGCCAGTCGCAGTTCGGCCCGAGCGTCATGACGCGGCAGGGCGCGCCCATCGACCAGGAGCTGGCCGACGACTTCGACCTCGTCGGCGACATCGACCGCATCGTCGTGGGCGGCGGCCGCGGCTTCAGCGCGGCCGCCAATCCCGTGGTGAGCGGCGCCCACGTGCGCTTCTACGCGTGGCAGAACGGGAGCCCCGGCGCGTTGCAGGACGAGCAGTACCTCGCGGCCGGCGACCCCGCGCTCGTCTTCGACCCGGCGACCGTCTCGACCGTGGACGTGCGCCTGCCCCACTCGTTCCGCGCCACGGGCAAGCACTTCGTCTCGGTGCAGCTCGTCGTCGAGGGCTACAACTCTTACTGGTACTGGTACAGTTGCCGCACGGGCTCGCCGCAGAACTCGCCCGTCAGGGTGAGGGACAACTACGCGGCCGCGCCCGCATGGGGCCCCGTCACGCAGGGCGCAGGTGCGGTCAACGCCGACGCCGTCATGCAGCTCTACGGCACGGCGACGACGCCCGCCAACCTGACGGCCGTCGCGCCGCAGACGGCCGAACGCAGCGGCTGGTTCACACTCAAGGGCACCAACTTCGGCGCGTCGCAGGGCGCGAGCCGCGTGCTCGTCGATAAGCTCAACGCGATTGTCGTCCAGTGGTCGCCGACCGAAATCGTCGGCTACGTGCCCGAGGGCGCGGCGCTGGGCGAAGTGGATGTCGTCGTCTCGAACCCGACGGGGACGAGCAACCCCGTCAAGCTCAACGTCACCGAGCGCAAGTCGAACGGCCGCATCCGCTGGCAGACGAAATACCTCGGCGACTACATGAGCTTCCGCCCGGCG
Organism: Pyrinomonadaceae bacterium; assembly: GCA_040510435.1. GTDB lineage: Bacteria > Acidobacteriota > Blastocatellia > Pyrinomonadales > Pyrinomonadaceae > QHXN01. The sequence continues at coordinate 6,336 of JBEVJD010000390.1, forward strand.
GTGGCGCCCGCCGGCTCGCCGGAGGCTGGGAGCGTCTACGCGCAGATCAACGGGCTCATCTACGCCTGGTCGCCGACGGGCGAGCTGAAGTGGGTGAAGCGCGGCGGCGGCGCGGGGCAGATCACCGTGGGCGCCGACGGCACGGTCTACGTCGGCGACATCGAGCAGCCCGTCGTCGGCCAGCCTTACAACGTCGCGCTGATGGCTCTGAACCCGAAGGACGGCGGCGTCAAGTGGCGCCACGTTGACGCGTCGAACCAGATTTACGCCGGGCCGAACGTCGGGCCCGACGGCAAGGTCTACGTCGTCTTCAAGCCGGGCGGCTTCAACGCCGCGGCCTTCAACCTCGACGGCACGCTCGCGTGGACGCGCAACAACTCTCTGCCGGGCTCCATCTCGACCGGCGCAGTGCGCGAGATCGCCTTCGACGCCGCGCGGCAGAGGCTCTACTTCAACGCGGGCACGCCGAGCTACGCTTACGACCTCGCGGGCACCCTCGTCTGGTCTGTGAACAACAACAGCACGGCCGACCGCCCGGCCATCCCGGCCGACGGGAACCTGCGCGTGCGCAACCAGAACATCAGCGCCGCCGACGGCTCGACCCGCATCTACACCTTCCCGACGGAGAACGGCGCCATCGGCTGGCCGGCCGACGCCGGCCCCGACAACACGCACTACTTCCTCATGAACTCCATCCGTCTGGTGGCGGCCAACGCGGACGGGAGTGAGAGGTGGCGCTACAGCGACGCCGTGTCGCTCTCCGACCCGAACGTCTCGCCCTCGAACAGCTTCGTCGTGATGGGCGGCGGCGGCGCCTTCGGCCAGTCGGGCTTCTTCGTCGGCGTCGACCCCGCGACGGGGCAGCAGGCGTGGCGGCAGTCGCTCCCGACCGAGCCCGGCTTCGACCCCTACGGCCACATCCAGCCGTTCGGCAAGTTCGCCTTCACCACCGACGGCGCGACCGGGTACACGGCCGGCGACATCCTCGGCGACGGCGACTCGCGCTACCAGTTGACGCGCTACGGCTACTTCTACGCGCTCAACACGACGAAGGACAACGTCGCCATCAACCAGCCGCCCCGGCCGACAATAGTGAGCCCGCTGCCGCACTCGAACGTCGCCAGCGGCACCACGGTCGAGGTCGCGGCCACGGTCGAGAACGACGACCAGGTCGCGCGCGTCGAGTTCTACTACAACCACAACGGCACGACGACGAAGCTGGCGGCCGTCACGGAGCCCGACTCCGCGGGCGTCTACCGCACGCAGTTCGTCGCCGACAAGTTCGGCGCCTACGGCATCTTCGCCGTCGCCTACGACGAGGGGGGCTTGCGCGGCGACTCGTCCATCACGTCCGTCTTCGTCAACGTCGCGGCCCCCGTGGTGCGCTTCGTCACCCCGACTACGGGGCAGCAGTTCAACGCCCCCGCGAGCATCACGCTCAAGGTGACGGCCACCGACCGCGACGGCACGGTCACGCTCGTCGAGTTCTACAACAGCTACAGCGGCAAGATCGGCGAGACCAACGCGCCGGACGCCGAAGGCAACTACACGTTCGTCTGGAACAACCCGCCGGCCGCGGGGCTGATGAGCCTGACGGCGTGGGCCACGGACAACCAGGGCAACCGCTCGGGCAACACCGTCAGCGTCAACGTCACGGCCGCGCCGACGCCCACGCCGACGCCTGCCGCGACGCCCACGCCGGTCGCGTCGCCGACGCCGACCCCGACGCCGACCCCGACGCCCGCGCCCGTGAGCATCGCCATCACGAGCCCGGCCGACGGCTCAACGCACCCCAACGATACGACCGTCAACGTCACGGCCGAGGTCAACGACCCGCAGCAGCTCGTCAGGCAGGTGGACTTCTACACGGCCGCGGGCGCGGGCTTCCTCAAAACGGATTTCAACCCGCCGTACACCGCGACCGTCAGCGGCGGCGTCACCTTCTACGAGCTGCGGGCGGTGGCGCGCGACGCGACCGGCGCCGTGCTCGCCTCGTCGCCGGTCGTCGTCGTCAACTTCGTTGACCCGAACGGCAACCTTTCGCTCTCCGGCGTCATACGCCACAACCAGAGCGCGCCCGGCCGCGAAATCTTCCTGACGAACGCGCTCGTCCAACTGCTCCAGAACGACACGCGCGTCATCGCGCAGGTGCGCACCGACTCGGGCGGCCGTTACAACTTCAACGGCCTCGGGCGCGGCGGCGACTACGCCATCAAGCCCGCGGAGCCGGGCTACCAGTTCTTCCCGCCGTCCGTCCACTTCAACGGGCTGACCCAGAGCCAGACGTGGGACTTCACGGCCGCGGGGCCGCTCCCGCCCGGCGCGACGCCGACGCCGACGCCCAACACGGGCGCCGTCGCGTGGGAGAAGTTCTACGACAACCCGCAGCACACGGGCGACATCGACCCGCGCGTCGCGGTGGACGCGCAGGGCAACACCTTCGTCGCCGCGACCTCGAACGCGCCCAGCGGCGGCGACACGGACATCACGCTCGTCAAGTACTCGCCCGCGGGCGAGCAGCTCTGGGCGGCCGCTTACGTCGGCGAGGGCAACTACAAGGACTGGGCCAGCGACGTGAAGACCGACGCGGCCGGCAACGTCTACGTCGCGGGCACCTCCTGGGAGGCGGCCTTCCCCGGCTCCGAGTACGACATCGTCGTCCTCAAGTACAACGCGGCGGGTCAGCGCCAGTGGGCGCGCATCTACAACAGCCCCATCGGCCACTGGGACATCGCCAATGCGCTGGCGATTGACTCGGCCGGCAACGCCGTCGTCGCCGGCTCGTCGCAGGGAAGCACGACCGAGCGCCTCTTCGACGAGTTCGTCACCGTCAAGTACGACCCGGCGGGCAACCAGCTCTGGGCGCGTCGGCATTCGACGCAGCAGATCGGCGACGAAGCCTACAGCCTCGTTGTGGACGCGTCGAACAACGTCTACGTCGGCGGCACGGGCTACGCGAGCACGAACGGCGCGACCTCGCGCGACATCATCACGGTCAAGTACGACTCGGCGGGCGTGAAGCAGTGGGCGTCGCGGTTCACGGGCGTGCCCGGCGGGCCGGGGCCGCAGCCGCTCGAACCCGTCTCGAACCAGGCGGGCGGCATCGGGCTCGACCCCTCGGGGAACGTCTACGTCTTCGGCGCGAACAAGGCCGGGACGACCGAGACCGACTACCTGCTCCTGAAGTACAACCCGGCGACGGGCGCGCTTCTTTGGGCGCGCAACTGGTCGGGCGAGTCGAACGACTACCCGCGCGACATGGTCATCGACTCCGCGGGCAGCGTCTATCTCACCGGCGAGAGCTGGGACGGCGACTACGCGCAGGCGACCTCTGCGAACACGTGGGACGCGGCGACCGTCAAGTTCGACGGCGCGGGCACGCTCCAGTGGGCGCGGCTCTACCGCGGCTTCCCCGGCATGATCGACGGCGGGCGCGAGCTGGCGCTCGACCAGGCGGGCAACGTCTACGTCGGCGGCTACTCCGAAGGGTTCATCAACGGCGACACGGTCGTCATCAAGTACAAGCCCGACGGGACGGAGCAGTGGGTCTACCGCTACGACAACCCCGAGCACACGCACGACTCTCTGCGCGACATGGCCTCGGACGCGTCGGGCAACCTGTACCTCGCGGGGCAGTCGGCGCTGACGGGCACGACGGGTCAGGTGACGGCCGACCTCGTGACGGTGAAGCTCGCGGCCTCGACGGCGCAGCTCAACAATCCGCCCGACGTGTCGGTCATCATCGGCCCGACCATCGCGGGCAACCCCGGGACGTTCGAAGACGGCGGAGCCGGCGACTCCGACACGGTGGGCGAGCCCTCGGGGCCGACCATCGCCGGGCGCAGCATCGCGCTCACGGCCAGCGCGAGCGACTCCGACGGCACGGTCGCGTCGGTCTCCTTCTACGCCAACGGCGTGCTGTTGGGGACGACGGCCGCGGCGCCCTACGCCTTCCAGTGGGACAACGCCGCGCTCGGCACGCACGCCGTCAGCGCCACGGCCACGGACAACAACGGCGCCACGCGCACCTCCGCGACCGTGATCGTCACGTTCACCGACGCGGAGCCGATGCCCACGCCGACGCCCGTCGCGACGCCGACGCCAACACCCACTCCGGAGGCGATACCGACCCCGACCCCGACACCCGTGTCGATATCGACGCCGACACCGACGCCCGCGTCCACGCCGACACCGACGCCGACACCGGTGTCCACCCCGACACCGACACCGACGCCGGTATCGACGCCGACGCCGACTCCTACGCCAATCCCGACTCCGACTCCGACACCGACGCCGACTCCGATTCCAACGCCGACGCCGACACCTAACCCGACGCCGACGCCTAGCCCGACACCCACGCCGACGCCTGTTGCGACGCCGACCCCGGCCGCGACGCCCGTGCCGACGCCGACGCCCGTGCCGGGCACGGTGAGGGTCGCGGGGCGCGTGCTGGACAGGACGGCGAACGCGGGCGCGCCGGGGCTGACCGTCACGCTCTCGGGCGACGCGACCGCCACGGCGCAGACCGACGCCGAGGGGCGCTACTCGTTCCCGAACCTGCCCGCGGGCGGCGCCTACACGGTGATGTTGACCGAGCCGGGCTGGTCGGCCTCGCCCTCCTCGCGCACCTACCTCGAATGCCGCTCGGACAAGGCGGCCGACTTCGAGGCCGCGCCCGACTCGGACGGGATGCCCACGCCCGAGCCCGTCATCGGCTACGTCGAGATGCCCGGCGACTCGTGCGAGGGCGGCGGCTGCGAACCCGCACTCGCCGCGGCCGGCAACATGATCGACCGGAGCGCCTACTTCGTCGCCTACCACTACCTCGACTTCCTCGGGCGCGGGCCCGACACCTCGGGTCTGAAGTTCTGGAGGTCGGAGTTGGACAACTGCGGCGCCGACGCGGCGTGCCGCGAGGTGAAGAGGATTAACGTCTCGGCGGCCTTCTTCCTCTCCATCGAGTTCCAGAATACGGGCTACCTCGTCTACCGCATGGGGCTCGCCTCCTACGGCGAGGCGCCGCGCTACCGCCGCCTGATGTCGGACTCGCGCTCGCTAGCCACGGGCGTGCAGGTCGGGCAGGACGAGTGGGAGGCGAAGCTCGCCGGGAATCGTCGCGCGTTCGCCGACGCGTGGGTCGCCCGCGCCGAGTTCCGCGCGAGATACGGCGCGATGACGGACGAGCAATACGTCTCGGCGCTGCTCTCGAACGCGAAGCTCGACGCCTCGCGCGCCGAGCCGCTCGTCGCGGCGCTCAAGGCCGGCACGTCGCGCGCCGAGGTGCTGCTGCGGGTGGCCGACGACGCCGAGTTGAAGCAGAAGGAGACGAGCCGCGCGTTCGTGCTGATGCAGTACTACGGCTACCTGCGACGCGACCCCGACGCGGAGGGCTACGGCTTCTGGCTCTCGAAGCTCGAAGGCTTCGGCGGCGACTTCATCCGCGCCGAGATGGTCAAGGCGTTCCTCGACTCCGTCGAATACCGGCGGCGCTTCGAGACGCGTTGAAGCTCAGGGACGTAAGAGAACAAGTAACCACCGCAGACAGAGAGACGCGGCCTGTTGAGTAAAGTCAACAGGCCGCGTCTTCGTGTCCGCGGTGGTTACTTCTTTATAGCGGTTGGCGGTTGAGGGTGAGCGTTTAGAGGCGGG
>JBEVJD010000391.1:0-9219 GCA_040510435.1 Pyrinomonadaceae bacterium
GGGGAACGCCGCTAAGTGTAGGAAAACGCTAGGGATAGCTGAATAGTTACTCTTGACATCTAAAGCCGAACGAGTCATGATGCTCCCGTTTTTGGCCTTAAATCCGCTGTCTGAAGCTCTAACGCCTTGCCCACCGAAGCTCTGACTTCCGAGATTATTCGCGGCGGGGAGGTCTCCACCAAGAGGTTTGACCCTCGATCCGCCTCTCCCTTCATTAACAAGTCGGTCTCCGAAGCCACGCGGCGCGCCTACGGTCGTACCTTACGGGAGTTCTTCCAGTCAGCCGGCATGAAGCACCCCACCGACGTCGTGCCTGATGATGTAGTACTCTGGCGGGACAAGATGCGCTCGCAGAGGAAGAGCGCCGCCACAGTCGCCTTCAAGCTGTCAGTCGTTCGCTCATTCTTTGAATACCTGAAGGCCGCAGGGGTCGTACCGCTCAACCCAGCCTCGACCAAACTGGTCTCGCCGCCCGAGTTGCCATCGGAGCCCGCCGGGAGGGCGCTCTCTGTGAAGGAGGTGCGCTACCTGCTGTCGGGGCCGGACAGGGAGAAGGCGGAGGGGGCGAGGGACTACGCGCTGATGCTCGTCATGCTGCGGCTCTCCCTGCGCGTATCAGAGGTTTGTTCTCTCCGGGCCTCATCGGTGAAGTGGAGCCACGGGCGGTGGACGTTGCGGTGTAAGGTCAAGGGGGGCAGGGAGGAGGTCTGGCCGCTGCCGAAGGACGTGAAGGAAGCGATCGACAGCTACCTGCGGCTGGACCGAAAGCGGAGGGAGATTGCTCACTCCGGCGGTGGGCATGCGCACCTCTTCCAGCCGCACACGAACTACAGGACGTTGGACTTCGACAAGGCGCTCTCGACAAGGATGGTGCAGAAGGTAGTTAAGAAGTGGGCGGATTACTCGAGGCTTGGCGACCTCTCTCCGCACGACCTGCGGCGGACGGCCATCACGCGGGCGCTGGAGTCGGGGCTCACCTACCGGCAGGTGCAGATGATGTCGAAGCACAGGGACCCGAAGACCGTCATGCGCTACGACCACGGCAGAGAAAATCTGGATCAGAATGCCGTCAATTTCCTCCGATATGATGAGGAATGAAAAGGCGGTGATCGCGATAACACTGTAATGATGCTAAAAAAAAGAATTGACGGAGGTGCCGCAGTCTATAACAATCTACTAAGACAGCAGCGCGAATATCCCGAGGCGAATGTCTAGCTCTGGACGCCTCTCACCATACTCAAAACACTCCTAGCAGCGCGGTCACAGTGTGACATATGGATATCAGGCCGAGAGACATCTTGATGCACATGCAGGTGCCTGACAGACACGGACTTTACGTGCTCGGGGCCTTCGATACAAGGGTCACTGTCTACTCCCAACAAGTCCGCGCCTTGAACCTCATCTACTCACTCGTGCGAGGCCAGATCATTAAGTGGGGGACGAAGGTAACGGTGGTGGGGGGCGGTGTGGCGGGATTAACGGCGGGGGTGGCTGCCGCGGCGGAGTGTTGTGGCGCGCAGGTGACAGTGCTGGAACAACTTTCGGAACCCTTAGCACTGTTCGGTCGCGGGAGCAGGCGTTGGCTGCACCCTCACATCTACGAATGGCCGCGCGAGGACGACACTCTGCCGCATCCGCTCGACAGCAACGCGGGACTCCCATTGTTAAACTGGGAGGCGGGCACCGTCGAGCAAGTGCGGAAGCGGCTGCTGGAACAGTATAAAGAGTATGAGAAGAAGTTCAACATCGACCTGAGGGTGCACGTCGCAAATGTCAACATCTTGCGAGGCAGTGATCATAACTTTAGCCTGACATGGTCGGAGCCCGTCGATAAGACTTACCCGAACGGAGCCAAGCGGAACTACACTAGGCAGTGTGATGTCGTGATTCTCGCCGTTGGCTTTGGGGTAGAGCGGAGGGTGCCCGGGTTGCCGTTTCTCTCCTACTGGTCGAGTGATAGGCTGGACGAAGAGGACGTGAGCCTGGGCGGCCGCGTCAAACGCATCCTCGTTTCGGGCACGGGCGACGGGGGGCTGATAGACTTACTCCGCATTCGATTCACATTCTTTTCCCACCATGAGGTGGTCGAGCGTCTGACCGGCGGGATGCTGGATCAACCCACTCTGGACTGGTTAACCAACCGTCTCCGGGAGATCGAGGATGATGCCGAGCGAGCCCTCGCTCAACAAAGACCCTACGAAGCTCGTCTGAACGAGGAGTATCAGAAACTCGGCGAAGAGCTTAGGCAGAAATTCGACTTCGCCAGTCAGGTCGGCCTCCGCACGGACACGCAGGCAGTTCTCACCGGCCACGACGAATACCCTCTGAGCCTCCGCACAAGCATTCTGAACCGGCTCCTCTGCTCACTGGTGCCGGACTTATATTACTTGCGCGGCCCGTGGAACTGGGCGCCCCACGAGGACGACCGTTTTAAAGTGACCTTCGCGGACGGCACGGTCGAAGTCTTCGATGAAATCATCATCCGTCATGGCCCGGAGGCGGCGCTAAAGGAGTCTTTTCATGTCGTCTGGGAGAGTTGCGCGCCGCTCAAGGCGCGCAGCATGCTCGACCAAACGCGCTTTCCCATCTACCGTACGTTCTTTGATCCCATACCTTCAAGCGGCTCGGTGGTTCGGCCGGAAACGACGGCTGATTCGCAACCTCATGACGCACGCGCGGAGAGCGAGATCACCCCTCATTCCCGGCAGGCGCGCCAGAAGCCCGTTACGACGTTAAGCGCTGAGATACCCGCGGCGGTGGCCGTGGAAGACCCCTACACCCTGGTAGGCCCCTTGGCGCCCGATGCCGCGACTTATCTCAGACGCAAATGTGATGTACTGCTCGAAGGCGCCTTGGAGCGCGAGCCGTTAATCGCCATCGGCGGAGAGTACCAGATTGGTAAATCAAGCTTGTTCAATCGGATTGGCGTCATACCAAGGCCCGGCTGGCACCTTTGCCGTTTTGATATGCAGGGAATGCGCACGGATAGTTTGCAGGCATTCATACATGAGTTCTTCGAGGCGCTGTCCGCCGAGATAGGGGTCATGGACTCTTGGGCGCGCCTCTCCGCGTTCGTAAAAGAACAGCCGCTCATGCTCCTGTTCGATGAGTTCGGAGCGCTTGATGATATGGGTCCAGACGCCGTTTCCGTAATCAGCAAGATCACGTGGCTCGCCGACGAACACTACACTAATCTGCGGGTGGTGGCCTGTTTGCCGACGCCCATGAGCCAGTTTGTGAAACAGTACAATGGCAACCCTAAATACTCGAAGCCGTGGCACGCGATCGCCGTCCAGCCGTTGGAGAGGGAGGAGGAGATGACGCCAATCTTCAACCCGCTCCCTCCCGTGGCCGCGAGGGCGGTTATGCAACACAGGTCGGCCATCTGGCAGAAGTCATCCGGACGACCCATCCGCCTGCAAGGGCTCTGTGACAGGCTATTCCGCGAGGCGATGCGTGGGGGGGACGAGGCACTCATGGTGCGCCTCATCCATGACGCGGACAGCTACACGGTGTGACAGACCGCCCCATGATCGCGCAAGCAGATAACCCGTACCGCTCGGTTGGAACTTACGCTGGCGTCTCCTACGTCGAGCGCGAGGCCGACGTGCATCTCGTAAAAGAGATTCAGGAGAATCGGTTCTACCCTTATTTCTTGGCCCCGCGGCAAAGCGGAAAGTCTAGCCTCATTGCCCACACGATCCACAAGCTCGAAGGGGAGTACCGGTGCGTCTTCATCGACCTCTCAACGTTGGCCCACGAATCCTTGGAGAACTACGACCAGTTCCTGCTGTCCTTCAACGCCGACCTGCTCGCGGCTATCGCTTCCGCCGACGAGATAAAGTTGGACAGTAATTTGCGGCGGGTCATTGAAGCGGCGGTGAACAACACTCCGAAGCGCATCCTGATTTTCGTGGACGAGGTCGATCAACTCTTACCCGTGAAGTTCAAGGACTCTTTCTTCGGGCTAATAAGATACTTCTTCAACCAGCGAGCACAGCAGCCACAGTTCAAAAACATCCAGTTCGTCCTGGCAGGTGCGGCCTCGCCTACCCAACTCATATCCAAAGAGAACCAGTCGCCCTTTAACGTCGGCAGATTAATCAAACTGGACGATCTCGGGCTGGCGCAGGTTGATGACATGCTCAGCTACCTGCGGGCTGAAGGAGTGGACGCGGGGCAGGCGATTTGTTCGGCGATCTTTCAGAACACGCGTGGCTCAGTCTTTCTCACACAGTTAGTGCTGGAGCGTGTCTGGGAGCTGTGCGCGCAACGCAAAGCGGAGGCCGTCAGCGTGGAGGACGTGGGGCAGATCGTTGACGCCGTCGTGAAGGAAGCCCCGGACAACGTCCACTTCTTAAACATATATTCCGGCATCGCCGCCCGCCGCGACATGCTACAAGCCTTCCGGGCCTACACGAGCGGCGGCACAGTCACGCCCGCCGAGCTGGAATACCTAAGGATAATCGGAATAACCGCTGCTGAAGATGTTTACAGGAATCCGATTTATCAGCGCGTCTTCGGCCCCGGCGGGCCGTTATCGTTATTCAACGACGCGCGGTCGGCCATCATGCAGGCCGCAGACGACGGGCGTAGGACGCTCAACCTGAGCGGGCAGGAACTCACAGTATTGCCTCCGCAACTTGGCCATCTAACAAACCTCGTTCACTTGGACATTTCTAATAACCGATTAGACTCCCTGCCGACGGTGTTATGGCAGTTGAAGGGCCTAAAGCAGTTGAACTTGGCGAACAATCAACTGACGGCCCTGCCAGCCGACATTCGTCAACTCACCAACCTCAAGACATTAGACCTCAGAAATAATAACTTGACGGGCATTCCGCCCGAAGTCCTCGAACTGCAACATCTATCCACCTTAGACCTACGCGACAACCCCCTGCCCATCACGCCGGATGTGCTGTCGGCGGTCGATGACCCGAGGCGTATCATCAGCCATTACCTCCAAAGTCAAAAGCCGGGACAATACCGGCCCTTGAATGAAGCCAAGGTGTTAATCGTCGGACAGAGTAGCGTCGGCAAAACATCATTGGCCATGAGGCTTTCCAGAAATAGCTTCAACAACTACGAGAGTAAGACTGAAGGCATTAAAATAACTCCTTTGTACATTAACATCGATCAGGAGTGGGTCAAACTGAACGTGTGGGACTTCGGCGGACAGGAGATGATGCACGCTACGCACCAGTTCTTCCTGACGAAGCGGAGCCTCTACCTGCTCGTCATCAACGCGCGGCTGGACGAGGAGGAGAATCGCTTGGAGTACTGGCTCAAGCTCATCCAGAGCTTCGGCGGCGACTCTCCGGTCGTCGTCGTCGGCAACAAGATCGACCAGCAGCCGCTCGACCTCGACCGGCGCGGCCTGACGGCGAAGTACAGGAACATCCGCGCCTTCGTTGAAACCTCCTGCCTCGACAACCGCGGGCTTGAAGAGCTGAAGTCCACCATCGCGCGCGAGGTCGGCACGCTCGAACACATCCAAGACTTATTGCCGAGGGCCTGGTTCGCCGTCAAGACCCGGCTGGAGGAGATGGAGCAGGATTACATCCCCTACAGCGAGTACGTCCGGCTCTGCGCGGAAGAGCAAATCAACGACGAGCTCAGCCAGCGCACGCTTATAGGCTTCCTCCACGACCTCGGCATCGTTCTCAACTTCCAGGATGACCCCCGCTTCGAGGACACGAACGTCCTTAACCCCGAGTGGGTCACGGGTGCCGTCTACCGCATCCTCAACTCGTTCGAGCTGTTCCAGACCAAAGGCGTGTTAGACCGTGCGATGCTCGAACAGATACTCGACCCGCGCCGCTACCCGAAGGACAAGCACCTCTTCATCATGGACATGATGCGTAAGTTCGAGCTCTGCTTCGACTTGGAGGGCGCGCGCGACCAAAGGTTTCTTATCCCCGACCTCCTCTCTAAGGAAGAGCCGTTCACGGGCGACTGGGGAGACTCGCTCGCCTTCCAATACCACTACAACGTGCTGCCGAGCAGCATCATCTCGCGCTTCATCGTCCGCATGCACCCGCTCATCCACCACAACACGCTCTGGCGAACGGGCGTCGTCCTCGCGTACGAGAAGAACAGGGCGCTGATGAAGGCCGACCTCGAAGACAAGAAGGTCTTCATCCGCGTCGGCGGCCCGGAGCACACCCGTCGCGCGCTGCTTTCCATCATCCGCTCCAACTTCGACTCCATCCACAAGACTTTCCCCGGCCTCGTCGCCGAGGAGAAGGTACCGCTGCCCGAAAGTCCTTCGGTGGTGGTCGATTACAAACATCTGCTCACGCTGGAGGAACTGGGCGAGACCACCTTCATCCCCTCGGGCATGAACGAGCGCTTCGATGTCAAGCGACTGCTCGACGGGGTGGAGCCCGAAGGTTCCCGGAGAGAGCAGCGCTGGCAGAGAAACGTTGTGGGGGCGTCGGAGGGCGCACACGCCGAAGCCGACGGCGACGCGCTCGCAGCCTTGCGTAAGATTAAGAAGAGTCTCGACGAGAGCAGCGAGCGGTACGCCAGACGCATCTTCCTAACTTGGTTTAGTTCGTTGTGCGTTGCATGGCTCGCGCTGGCCTGCTTCATCTACGGGTTAGGCTGGCCCGTGATGGAGCCTTGGACCTACTTGCTCGGAAGCGGTATCCCGCTCGTCACATACCTCTACTTCGCGGCTACGGAGCGGGAGTTTTCACCGGCCGCAATCTACGGACAAGTTGTGGAGCGGCGCAAGCGACACCTCTATCTCCTGAACGGATTTGACCCGGCGGAGTATAAGCGGTTGGAGCAATCCGCCGCAGCTAACAGCCATATTTAACAGGGTTCCCGAGGGCAGTGTTGCGAGAAATACTATGAGTAAAGAAAGGGCTTGGTGAGAGCTTACATCAAGCAGCGATCCCGAACAGGCTGGCGACGAACTTCGCCTGCCCTTGCGCATCACCTCCGGCTAACCTTGTGACTTGTCCCTTCCTCACCATGTTGATCGCTTCCATGCCCTCGATGGTTCGCTCAGCAGTATGAAACATCTTGAAGCACTGTGACGCTCGCACCTTCTTCTTGATGAAGCGATGGTCCTGCTCGATCACATTATTCAGATATTTCACGCGCCGCAGCTTGCAGTCCTGCGGCACAACACCCTCCACCTGTGACGTGCTGAAGGCATCCGGGTACGCCGCGTCCTTATCGACGCTAATCGAGAACGGCAGGCGGCGATGCTCCGCCCTCATCATCTTCTTAAAGAATCGTTTTGCGGCGGAAACGTCGCGTTTGGCGGAGAGCATAAACTCGACTGTATTTCCTTCTTTGTCCACGGCGCGATACAGATATTTACAAGTCTTCCCCACCTTGATGTAGGTCTCATCCACGCGGTAGGACGTGCCGCTCATCCTCAAGTGAGGTCGGATGCGCTTATTGATTTCGGGTGCGTAACGCTGTACCCAACGAAAAACAGTCGAGTGATCCACTTCGAGTCCGCGCTCGCGCATCATCTCTTCGACATCGCGGTAAGATAGCTGGAAGCGACAGTACCACCTGACGCACAAAAGGATGAGCGACGGCTCGAAGTGACGCCACTTGAAGGGATCGGAATTTCGTTTCAAGAGTATGATTCCCGAGGAGTGATGGCTGAGCTAAAAGGTGGATCATAAGCTCACTGGCAATTCTTGCAACAGTGCCGACGACAGTCCGTCTACGATGAAGCCGTTGTTGATGAACCGCTGCCCCGTGATGGAAAGCCCCGTACCGGGTACGGCGGACGTTTCCGGGAAGCGCTGATTGGCGACCGGGTTGGTGCGCGTCACGCCCGGCGTGAGTGCCGCGAGGTCGAGGTAGTTACGCCCGTTTAGCGGGAGGCTATCCACCTCTTTTGAAACTACTGTCTCGGCGATTTGCGTGCGTGCCGTCTCGACGACCGGCGTGTTAGTGTCGGTGACGTTGACGCCCTCGACGACGCCCGCCACCGCCAGCATGAGCGGCACGTCCAAAGCCTGCCCCACGGTCAGCGTGAGCCTTACGTTCAGCGTGGCGAAGCCCTTCTGCTCGGCCGTGACCTGATAAGTCCCGACCCGCAGGTACGGGAACCTGTAGCGCCCCTCCCCATCGGTCAGTGCGGTCTGCTGCTGGTTGGTCTCGACGTTGCTGACGGCGACGCTAACGCCGACGACGGCCGCGCTGCCCACATCCTCCACGCGCCCGCTCAGCGTGGCCGAGGTGACGGTCTGTTGAGCGAGCGTCGAAGGTTTGCCGCCGCCCGCCGTTAAGAGAAGACACAGGACAAGCAGCGGGACTCGCCGCGCGCGTTGATTACGTTTGGATGTCATGGTGTTAGCTCCGACGCCGCGAAGCGCAGACGGATCAGGAAGCCTCGGAAGATTAAGCAGGTCGGCTGGTCTCGACTGCCGGTGGCGCGCGAGGACGAATGAAGGCGAGTTCTACTTTCCTTCGCTGGCGTTCAGTGCCGCCTCGATGGCAGCCTTCAGACCCGCGTACGAACGGTCGGAGACGCGACGGCCGTTAATAAACAACGAGGGCGTGCCGTTGACGCCGACCCTCTGCCCGTCGAGCAGGTCGCGCCGCACTTGGGCGGCGAACTTGTCGCCGTCGAGCGCGGCGTCGAACTTCGCGCGGTTGAGCCCCAACTCGGTCGCGTAGCGCTTCAGGTTGTCCACGCCGAGCGCCGACTGGTTGCCGAAGAGCTTCGCCGCGTACTCCCAGTATTTGCCCTGCTCGCGCGCGGCCTCAGCGGCCTCGGCGGCTTTAAAAGCCTCCGCGTGCTGCGGGAGCGGGTAGTCGCGCGCGACGAGGCGGACGCGGCCACCGTACTCGTTGACGAGACGGTCGAGTATCGGGTGCATCTGCGCGCAACTCGGGCACTGGAAGTCGGTGAACTCGATGATGGTGACCGCGGCCTTCACGTCGCCCTTCGCGGGCTGGTCGTCGGCGGCGATGCGAAAGACGGGCGAGACGGGCGCGGCGAGGAAGGTGTGTACGCCCGCCTCCTTCCGCAGCCTCTCGGCGAACGCGACCATCAGCCTGCGCCCTTCGGCCTCCGCCAGATAGCGGATGATCTGCTCCTTCGTCTTCGCGAAGTCGCCTTCGATCCTGTCCTTGTTCTGGTTGTAGAACTCAAGCGCCTGCGCCTCGGTCACAGCCGCCACCTTTGAATCGACCTCCGCTTCGAGCAGGGCGCGCGTCGTGACCTGCTTCTTCTGCGCC
>JBEVJD010000392.1:0-28118 GCA_040510435.1 Pyrinomonadaceae bacterium
GCGGATTCGGGGTCGGTCTACAACAAGCAGTACAACCCCGCCTTCGTGCTGATGCAGTACATCGGCTACCTGCGGCGCAACCCGAACGACGCGCCCGACTCCGACTACACGGGCTTCGACTTCTGGCTCGCCAAGATGAACAGCTTCAGCGCGCCGGGCGAGGACGTCCGGGACCCTCTGACGGCACAGCGCCGCATCCAGCGAGCCGAGATGGTCCGGGCCTTCATCGTCTCGGACGAGTACCGCAAGAGGTTCGGGCAGTAACCCGCACCAGATAACGTACAGGCGCCGCCGGGGTCACCAACACTCCGGCGGCGCTTATGTTTTTGACTCTTTACAGAATGGCCCACCTGTTAAGAGTCGCATGAGTGAAGCACAGTGAATCAGGTACTTCTCTGGCTCGCTTGCGTGCGTCTCCGACTTCCGTACTGTTAAGAGTTGCGTCGAGTAGCCAATCAGTAATGGCGCGACCGTGCGGTGGGAAGCCCATTATGACCATTAGCAGACTCCGAGGCTGTGGGTAGAGTCTGCCCCAAAGAGTTGCTCCCGCCGAAAGGGAGGCGCGGCACTTGCGGCCGCGCCCCCCGGAACTTACGCTCGTAGAATGGGTGAGACATTCACTCGACCTCGGCTTTGAGCCGACGGGCTTCCGTGCGCAGCCAGTTGTCCGCCGGCAGGTCAGCACACCCTTCCTCGAACTGCCTCAACTGGCCTGTCGCGAGTTCACGCTTCTTCAACCTGGCGTAGGCGAAGGCCGCATCGACATGTGCCGTACACCGCTCGACGTGTGACGCGCCTCCTGCGCTCAGCGCCCCCTCCGCGGCCGCGGCCGCCTTCGCCCACTCTCCGGCGCGGTTCAGGTCCGGCGCGGTCTCCGGCGTGATACCTTCCAACATGTTGCCGATCCGGCGCGCCTCCGCCTGCTGCCAGGAAGAGGCGGGTAGATCGACGCACTCCCCTTCGAACCGCTTTATTACGCTGAGGGCACGTTCCGTCTCCTTGAGCAGGTGGTACGAATAGGCGCCCGAGACGTACGCCTCGCACCGCTCGGCGTGACTCGCCGCGGGCGCCCGCGTAACCGCTTCGGCGAGTTGAGACGCCTCACGCCAGCGACCAGCGCGGTTTAACTCCATCGCCCCCCGGAGCAGCGAGCTTGGAGAAAGACTCTGGGCCGCCTCACCCGCCGTATCGCCGGACTGCTCCGCGGTGTCGCTCCGTACCCGTTGTGACCCGCTGACCCGCAAGGAAAGCGACCCGGCGACGACGCAAGTCGCGCACAGCACCGTTAAGGTGACGAGGGCCAGAGCCCGGCCGGAGCGAACACCATGTCGCGCATTTCTATTCATCAGTCTCATCACACGTTCCTCCAGGATGTCGGCATCGTTGATGCCTAAGGCGTAGGCCGCGGGCCGTGGGGAGGATGTCGCCCCGGCGAGGCCGACGAGTGAGCGCGCGTAAGCGCGCGCGTCCATCAGCCGCTCGCTCACGAGCTCGTCACAGGCGACCTCCCGCGTGCGGGCTATCCCCCGCCTCAACAGTACGGCCGCGGGGTGAAACGACAGCGGCAGAAACAGCAGCTCGTAGACGAAGTTGCAGGCGAAGTCGCGGCGCCGGATGTGTGCCAGCTCGTGCCCTACCGCCGCCGCCAGGACCTCGGCCGGCGCTTCGGTCAATAACCGCTCGGGGAGAATGACCGCCGGCCGCAGCGCGCCCACCGTCAGCGGCCCACTTATTGACCCCGAGCAGAGGAACTCGCTCCGGCCCACCTTGAGTTCCGCGCGGTACCTCCTTATGACAGTCTCCAGCGCGGGGGGGATAACCGCGGGAGATGCCTCACGGCGGATCGCCCCAGTCCGCCTCCAGGCCATCCACAATCTGGAGGAGCGGTAGAGGAGAAACAGCACGTACAGGCCGATCACGGTGAGGGCGGGCGATGTGCCGAGCGGGACCGAAGGCTCGGCACTCGTCGTGCGGTCTTGAGGCGGTGGGGACTGCGTGGGCCGGCCGGCGCGCGTTTGCCCACCCGCCGCGGGTACGTATTCGGTATCGCCGAGGCGTTGATGCCCGAATCCCTGTAAGCTCGACAGCGGGACTACAAAGCCAAGTAGCAGCGCCGCCGCCCAGAGGGCGTGCCGGTACTTGGCGGGGGCGCGGCGGAGCAGCCACGCGCCACAGGAAGCAACCCCCGCGATGAGTGCGACCTGCCACAGGGCGTTAATTAAGAAAGTAAGCACCGTGTAACTAATCCCTGTCATCACCCTCCTCCTGATGCGCCTGAAGCAGCCCCTTAAGTTTTTCGAGCCTCGCGGGCGTCAGGTGCTTCGTCTCAACCATGCTCATGACCAACTCCTCGGGTGAGCCACCGAACAGGCGGTCGACGATGTCGCCGATGGCCTGACTCACTATCTGACGCCGGCTCACCACCGGCTTATAGACGTAAGCCCTATCCTTGAGGGTGCGTCTGACCTTTCCTTTGCGGAGCAGGATGTTGAGCATGGTCTGGACGGTGGTGTAGGCCGCCTCCCGCGGCAGCCGCTGCTGCACGGAGTGGACGGTGGCGGGCCCGATTTCCCACAGCACCTGCATGATGTCCAGTTCGACGGGCGTCAGTTGTTCACTCGTTTTGCGCGGCATCTGTCCTATACTCCTAATGAATTAGGACTATAGGACAGCGAAGATTACCTGTCAACTAATTTATTAGGAGTAAAGGTAAGAAATATGGCGGGGTCGTCTCACTACCGCGAACACTGTCTCGCGGGGCAGCTCCTGATACGCAGGGCTAGGAAATGAGTCGCACGTGGCCGGGCGCGGGCGCTGAGCCGCGAAGCGAGTTGGACACAAAGCCACGACGCGAAACTCCCCTGTGAGCTAGAGATTCAGAAAACCTTCCTGCTTTCGCAAACCCATAATGACCATTATAGAACGCGCCTGATTCTGCCTGAAACGCTTTTTCACCTCTCCCATTTTAGTTAGCATGGGCAGAGTTATTGGGTTATATTGCCCCGCACTCTGCTCGCTCGTCGAGTAGTAACGAGCAAGGGACAGACCCTAACTATCAGAGCACATCCCTACTCCTTCGCCCCGTGGAGAACCCTCGTCATGTGTCAAACCCTCAGATTAGCCATTCATCATCGCGTTAAATCCAGCTACACGCCCACCGCACTATTCGTTGCGGCCCTGCTGGGCTGTGCCCTGGGGCTGCCTGACGGACACGCCTCTTCGAATTCAGGCCCGCGGGCAACCCGCACCGGCGCGATAGTGAATAGTGCGGCGCAGGGTCTGAAGATCGACGGCGCCGAGGGGCAGACCGATGACGGCCCGACGGCGGAACAGGCCGAGCGTATCGAGCGCATGATTGCCGAGTTCGAGGCCCGGCACGGCGGGTCCGAGGTCAAGCGCCGGGCCGACGCCCTGGCCGAAGGCGTTGCGGCGGGGCCGCAGCCTTACACGTTTTACCCGCAGGCCGGCACCCTCTGGCAGGACTTGTTCATGAACAATTTCGTCGACCTCGACCCCGGTAGCGGCATTAAAGATTTCGACTGTAGCGGCTACACGTACAACGGACACAACGGCCACGACTCCGACATCGACAGCTTCAAGCGGCAGGAGATCGGCGTCCCCATCTTCTCCGCCCTGGACGGCATGGTCGTGGACGCACACGACGGCGAGTTCGACATGAACACAGCCGCCTCGAATGTCCCCGCCAACTACGTTGTCCTCGGGCACGGCGACGGCCACTATTCCTACTACTGGCACATGAAGAAGGGGAGCGTGGCGGTCAGCCTCAACCAGTTCGTGCCGGCCGGAACCCAGATCGGCCTGACCGGCAGCAGCGGGAGCAGCACGGCGCCTCACCTGCATTTCACATCCAGATACGCCGGCTCCGTTTATGAGCCGTTCGCGGGGCCGTGCCGTCCTGGCGCGAGCAACTGGGTCTCCCAGATTCCTATCAGGCGGAGCAGTTACGCGAGAGACTTCGTGGTCAGCAACGCCTCGTTCAACGGGCTCGCGGGGCTCCCCTACGACGAAGCCGTCAGGACCGGCTCCTTCGTGACGGGACTGCGCACCGTCTATTTTAAGGTACACCTGGGCGGTGACATGCCGGCCAACCTCAGTTATCGGGTGCGGTTCAGGCGGCCTGACGGGACGATCGCCCTCGACTCGCCGGGGAATTTAGGCAACGGCTCACCCTTCCGCGGTGGGTGGCTCTGGTTCGGGTATAACATGTCCTTTAACGTAACCGGGACGTGGGGCATCCTCTTTGACCTCAACGGTCAACCCGTGGCCGAAGCCCCCCTTGCCGTCGTCGCCTCCGCAGACCAGATCGTCAACCGCCCGCCCAACCCGATCACGGCCGCGATTGATGCGTCTTCGGCCAACCCGCCGACGCCGGCCGATGTCCTCTTCTGCCGCGTCAACACCAGCCTGGTTAACGAGGACCCGGATTACGACATCGTCCGCTACCGCTACCAGTGGAGGGTCAACGGGGCGGTCGTCCGGGACGTGACGAGCGCCGCCCTCTCCGACGCGCTGCCCAGCAGGAGTGCGCGCCTGGACGACATCGTCTCCTGCTCGGTGACGCCCTCGGACGGCAAGGTGTCCGGGCACGAAATCGGGGCGTCCATCCAGATCGGCGCCCCCCCGCTCAACCCGATAGACGACGCGCGCACCTTCGTGCGCCAGCACTACCTGGACTTCCTCGGCCGCGAGGCGGACCCCCCAGGGCTCGCCTTCTGGACGGGCGAGATCGAGAACTGCGGCGCGGACCGACAGTGCCGCGAGGTCAAGCGGATCAACGTCTCGGCGGCCTTCTTCCTCTCCCTCGAGTTCCAGGAGACCGGCTACCTCGCCTACCGCGCGCACAAGATGGCTTTCGGCAACCTCCAGGGCAAGCCCGTGCCTGTCACCCGCGCGCAGATGCTCGCGGACATGCAGATCGTCGCTAACGGCTTGGTGGTCGGCGCCGAAGGTTGGCAGCAGAAGCTGGAGGCGAACAAGCAGACCTACTTCGACCAGTTCGCCTCCTCCTCCCAGTTCACCACCATCTATCCTCAGTCGATGACCGCGTCGCAGTTCGTTGACGCGCTCAACGCTAAGGCCGGCGGGGCGCTGTCGCCGGCCGAACGCGACGCCCTCGTCGCGGGGTTGCAGGCCGGCGCGAAGACGCGGGCGCAGGCCCTGAGGGCCGTGGCCGAGGACGCCGACCTCAACGCGGCGGAGAAGAACAGGGCGTTCGTCCTGATGCAGTACTTCGGCTACTTGCGGCGAGACCCGGATGCCGCGCCGGACTCGGACTTCGGGGGCTGGAACTTCTGGCTCTCGAAACTCAACGAGTTCGGCGGCAACTTCATCGAAGCCGAGATGGTGAAGGCCTTCCTCTCGGCCGACGAGTACCGCAAAAGATTTGGTCAATGATTAAGACCGCCGGGCGGTGGACGGGGCGGCCGGTAAGTTAACCGGTCGCCCCGTCCACCTCGCTACCCTTGTGAATACGTAACATTATTGGTATAGGACGCGGGGTGTGAACCTGTGATTACAATGAGTAATTCACTCTTAGCTTTCAGCCACCATGTTGACAGTCAGGCGGAATAACATTTTAGGAGATGCCTTCCTTCGTTCGTCGTTGAGGAAATCGACCGGCTTTTTTAGTATCTAACCTTCGCGCCCTACCGATTCAACAGCCCAGTCGCTGCGGGCTGAGAGCTTTCCGACTTTGAAAAAAATTTCCGCGCGCGCATAGGATTGGGCGCGCGCGGGAGTCTTTATAGGCAGAGACGCTTTCAACGGCCCGGTGGTCGAGGCCGACTTTTCGGCGCGCCCTACCCGCCGGTCTCCCTCCCGACAGCTCAACGTCGCGGCGGCGGGTCGTGTCCGAACGCAGTCTTCCGACCCCAGGCCTAGGGCCTTTAACCCTTTTCATGCTGAATCCTCGTTTAATCACCATCAGCCCCGAAGACTTTTTCGCGCAGCGCTACGGGCGGATGCTGGAGTGGTCGCTACACCTGACGAGCGGCGACCGCGCGGCAGCCGAAGACCTGCTGCACGACCTCTTCCTCCTCTTCACCCTCCGGCAGCCCGACTTCGAGTCGATCGAAAACGTCGAGGGTTACCTCTACACGATGCTCCGCAACCTCCACATGTCGCAGCTCCGGCGCGCGACCCGCGTGGGGCTGCGGCAGCTCTCCATCGTGGAGTTCGACTCGGCCGAACTGGGGTTGCGCGTGGCCGACGCGCAGGCGCGCATCCAGGCGCGCGACGAGTTGCGCTGCGTGTGCGATTACGTCTGCGTGCGGAAGGAAAAGTCGAAGGCGGCGAGCGTCCTCATCCTCCGCTTCTTCCACGGCTACTACCCGAGCGAGATCGTCCGGCTCCTCAAAGTCTCGCGCAAGGCGGTTGACATCCAGCTCCTGACGGCGCGCAACGAGGTGAAGCTCTTCTTGGAGAGACCGGGCGCCCTGTCGCTGCTGGGCGAGAGGCCCGCCGCGTCGGGGGCCGGCGACGCGCCGCTCCCGCGCGCTGACGACGACGCACTCGCGGGCCTGCGCGAGATGATCTTCCGTTCGCGCCGCGGCGAATGCCTGTCGCCGGTGCGGATTCGCGGCCTGTACCTCGACGGCGGTGAGTCGGTCGCCTGCGAGCCGCTGGCGCACCTCGTGAGCTGCCCCGTCTGCCTCGACGCGGCCAACACACTACTCGGCCTCCCCTCGCTGGCGGAACGCTATCCTATGGACACACTCATACGAGACGTGAAGAAGAAGGGCGGCGGCGACGACGACGGCGGGACGGCGGGCGGCGGCGGGGCGGCGGCCCGCCGCACGCTGAGGCGCTGGCGGCGCGAGGCCGGCGAGGTCTTCGAGCACAAGCCGAGCGAGCTGTGCATCTCGGTCAACGGCTACGCGCAGGGGTCGCGGCGGGTCAGCTCGGAGTTCAACGACATGCGGCTCGTCCTTGACCTGGCCGAGCCGATCAAGTTCGTCGAGGTCTTCAGCGAGCAGCAGACGCGCCTCCTGTTCCTTAACGTCGAGCTCCCGCCGGCGGGGCCCTGCGTGCAGCCTTCGAAGGTCCTGCTGAGCGACGGGCGCACACTCGACCTCGCGCTGGAGTTCGGCAGCCCGTGGCCCACCGTGCAGCTCATCTACCACGACCCCGCCTTCGCAACCCCCGACGCGAGTCCCGTGGACGAGGGGGGGCGAGAAGGGCTGCTCGTCGCCGGCCCCCGCCCCGCCTCCGTCGCAGGTGACGAAGGGGGGAGGCCCGCCGAGCCCGGCGCGTTGAGGGGGGAACCGTTCCGGCGGCTGCTGGCACCCTTCGCCCGGCGCTTCTGGCTGCTGCGGCCCGGATTCGTGAGCGCGTTCGTGGCGCTCGCGCTCGTCGCGGCCCTGCTCTTCGTCCGCATGTCCGTGCCCGCCGTCTCGGCCGCAGAGCTGCTCGACCGCACCCTCGCGGCCGAAGAGCAGGCCGCCGCGGATGACTCGACGGTCGTCCACCGCACGATGCAGTTGGAGGAGCGCGACGCCGGCGGCGGGTCGCTCATCGCGCGCCGCCGCATAGAGATCTGGCGGAGCCACCGCCGCGGGGCGACCGTGCGGCGCCTCTTCGACCAGGGGGGCAGGCTCCTCGCCAGCGAGTGGCGGCGCGCCGACGGCTCGCGCACCATCTACCGCCTGCCGGGCGAGGGCGGCTCGTCGCAGGGGGGCGTCTTCGAGGACGCCTGGCTCATCGACCCCTCGGCGAGGGACTTTAAGACTCTGGTGGGTGACGGCGGGCGCGCGCGGGTCGAAGAGGAGCGTGAGAGGTATGTCATAGCCTACCGGGGCGAGGCCGACGGCGGGGCGGACGGCGTCGTCGCGGCGACGCTCACCATCAGCCGCGCGGCCTCACGCGCGACCGCCCAGACGCTCGTCTTGCGGAAGGCCGGGGAGGCGCGCGAGTACCGCTTCGTGGAGACGGGGTTCGACCTGCGGCCTGCGGCCGGGGTCCCGCCCTCGGCCTTCGAGCCCGACGGGGAGCTGATGAAGGTCGGCGTGACCCGCACATCCGTTGCGCCGCCGGCCCCGGCCGAAGCCGGTCCGGCGGCCGAGCCCCGGCAGCAGCCGGCCCTCGCGACCGTCACGGCAACGAACGAGTTGGAGGTCGAGGTGCTGCGCCTGCTCAACCAGGTGGGCGCCGACCTCGGTGAGCAGATCAACGTCACGCGCACCCCGGGCGGCCGGCTCCGCGTCCACGGCGTCGTCGAGACGCAGGAACGCCGGGGCGAGCTCCTCCGCTCGCTCGCGGCCCTTTCCGGCAACTCGGCCGTCGAGGTCGAAGTGAGCACCGCGAGCGAGGCCCTCCGGTCGCGCACCGCAGCCGGGCCCACGCACCCGCCGGTCGTCCACCACGTGGGTCCGGCCGACGACCACATCCCGGCCGAGGAGGAACTGCGCCGCCACTACTCGAAGGATAAGGGACTCTCCGACGAGGAGGCGCACGCCGCGATCCTCCAACTAGCGGGCCGCGCCTCGCAGAGGTCGATGCTCGCGCTGCAACACGCCTGGGCCATGAAGCGTCTCGCCGCGCGGTTCCCCGACCGGGAGCTGCGCGCGCTCGACGCCGCCGCGCGTGAGAAGTGGCTTTCCATGATGCAGTCGCACGCCCGCGCCGTGAGGCGGGAGAGCACTCAACTGCGCCAGGAGTTACAGCCCATCTTCCCCGGCGCCGGGGGGGAGCCTCCGGGAGTTACCCGCGGCGACGCGGGCGAGTCGGGCCTGGCGCGGGCCGCGGAGCGGTTGCTGGGGCTCTGCTCCGCCACCGACAAGGGGGTGCGCCTGGCCTTCACCGCCTCGCCCGAGGGCAGCAGAGGCACCGCGCTGACGACGGCTCAGTTCTGGCGTGACCTCCGTCAAGTAGAAGGGCTGGCCTCGTGGGTCGAGGGCGAGGCTCAGAGGATGAAGTCTGTGCAGGCGGCGCCGGCGGCGGCCCCGGCTCCGCCTTCGGCGCCGGAGGAGAAGGACCGATGACGCGGCCGGTCGAGCTGACGCCCGCCCGAAGATTCCTGTTGGCGCTCCTCTGCGTCGCGCTCACGCCGGCCTGCGCGGCGTGGGCCGTTACGAGCCCCGCGGCGGCGCGCGCCCCCCTCACCTCGTCTTTGAGCGGTACGGTGGTCGACGAGAACGGGGCGATTGTCCCCGGCGCACGCGTCACGGTGTCGAATCACGCGACCGGCCTCCAGAGACAGGTGCTCACGGACGGCGAGGGCTACTTCGTCTTCCCGATGCTCCCGCCCGGCGTCTACACCACGCGGGTCACGCAGCAGGGCTTCACCCCCGTCGAGGTCAGGGACGTAACGCTCGGCGAGGGCGACCAGTTAGCCTTCAGGATACAGCTCAAGGTGGGCGCCGTCGGCCTGTACATCACGGTGGAGGACACGGTCTGGGCGCGCCACGAGAACTCTTCGAACAGCATCGTCTTCGACCGCAAGGAGGTCGAGCGGCTGCCGCTCAACGGGCGGAGCCTCCAGTCGCTCTTCGAGTTCGTCCCCGGCGCCGTCCTCACCCGCACGAGCTTCAGCGAGCAGGGTCAATTCTCCGTCAACGGCCAGCGCGCCAACGCCAACTACTTCACCGTGGACGGCGCCTCGGCCAACTTCGGCGTGAGCGCCGGGGCCGCGCCCGGCCAGGCCGCGGGGGGCTCGCTCCCCGCCCTCACCGCGCTCGGCAGCACGCACGCGCTGGCCTCCGCCGAGGCGTTGCAGGAGGTGCGCGTCCTCACCTCCGCTTACGCCCCCGAGTTCGGGCGGACGCCGGGCGCGCAGGTCAGCTTCATCACACGCTCCGGGACGAACGAGTTTCGCGGCGCGGCCTACGAGTACTTCCGCCACGACGCGCTCAACGCCAACGACTGGTTCGCCAGGAACCGCGGGCTGAAGAAGGCCCGCCTGCGCCAGAACAACTTCGGCGCCGTGCTGGGCGGCCCCCTCGTGAGGGACCGTCTGTTCTTCTTCGCGTCGTACGAGTGGCTAAAGCTCGTGCACCCGCAGGCGGTCATCACCGAAGTCCCGGCGACGGACGTGCGCCGGGACGCGCCCGAGTCGCTGCGACCGTACCTCGACGCCTTCCCCCTACCGAACGGCCCCGAGTGCGTCTGCGGCTTCGGCGTGTTCGCGGCCAGCTACTCCGACGCGGGGCGCATGGGCTCGGGGGGGCTCCGCCTCGACGCGTCTGCGGGCGCGAAGTGGCTCCTCTTCGGCAGGCTCAACCTCTCGCCGTCCGAGGTCACGCAGCGCGGCCGCGGCTTCATCCGCGGGGCGAGCGCGCAAGGACTGAACACCCTGAGCCACACCTCCGTGACGACGCGCACACTCACCTTCGGCGCCACGCACTTCGCCTCGCCTAAAGTCACCGCCGAGATGCGGACCAACTGGAGCGTCAGCCGCGGGGCCACCTGGTTCGAGCTCGACGACTTCGGCGGTGCGCGGCCGCTCCCGGCATCGCTCCTCCTGCCGTCCGACGTTGCCCCGCGCGACGCCAGTTTCTTCCTGTCGGTCAACGGCGGCCTCAACACGAGCCTCGCGTGGGGGAAGGGCGCGGACAACACTCAGCGCCAGTTCCACCTGCCGGGCAGCGTGACCATCGTCGCCGGCGACCATCTGCTGAAGGTGGGCGCTGACTACCGGCTCCTGCTGCCCGTCTACGGCCCGCCCAGCTACACACAGGCCATCACCTTCAACGGGATGGTCGGCCGCAACCTCAACGAGGTCACGGAGGGGACGTTCGCCTCGGGCAAGGCGGCCCTCGCGCTCGTCACGGGCGAACCCGGGCCGCGCACGCCGTCCTTCGTCAACTTCTCGGCCTTCGCGCAGGACACCTGGCGCGCCGCGCCGCGGCTGACGCTCACCTACGGCCTGCGCTGGGAGCTCAACCCGCCGCCCACGGAGAGGCGCGGGAGGCACCCTTCGTTCATCGCGCTCAAGCGGGGCGCCACCGCCCCGCCCGAGCTGGCGCCGCCCGGCGCCGCCCTCTGGGAGACCACCTACGGCAACTTCGCGCCGCGCGCCGGCGCCGCTTACCAGCTGTCGAGGAGTCGGGGGACGCTCGTCCGGGGCGGGTTCGGACTCTTTTATGACCTCGGGACAGGGCCGGCGGCGCAGGCATTCGGCAGCGTCTTCCCTTACGTCTCGACCCAGCGCGCCAGAAGCGTCTTGCTCCCACTTCAGCAGGACCTCGCAGCGCCGGTGACGCCGCCCGGCCAGCCGCCGCCGCCCCTCTCCGACACCGTCTACGCCTTTGACTCGCACCTGAAGCTGCCGTACTCGCTCCAGTGGGGCGCCGCCGTCGAGCAGCCGCTCGGGCGCGGGCAGCTCTTCACGGCCGCCTATGTCGGCAGCGCCGGCCGACGGCTCCTGCGCGAGGTCGTACAGCCGCTGGGCCCGTGGTTCCGCGAAGTGCGGCACGTCACCAACGACTCCCGCTCCGACTACCACGCGATGCAGTTACAGTTCCAGCGCCGCGCGGCGCGCGGGCTCCAGGCTTGGGCCTCCTACACCTGGGCGCACGCCACCGACGACGCCTCGGAAGAGTCCTCGCTGATCGCGCCCATCAGCGCCGCACTGAAGCACCCGCGCGGCCCTTCGAACTTCGACGTGCGCCACTCGCTGGCCGCCGCGCTGACCTGCGACCTCCCGGGGTTGTCGGGGGGCGGCCCGTTGGGCGGGCTCCTGCGTGGCTGGGCGGTGGACTCCACGCTGAAGGTGCGGAGCGCGACCCCCTTCAGCGTCGTTTTCTTGACCGATCTCGCCAACGGTGACGTCGCCGAGTTGACCTATCCGGACCACGTGCCGGGTGCGCCGCTCTACGTCAGCGGCCCCGGGTTGGCAGGCGGGAGGCGCGTCAACCACGCGGCCTTCCTGCCCTCCTTCACCGGGCGGAACCTCGGGCGCAACAGCCTGCGCGGCTTCGGCTTCTCGCAGGTGGACGTTTCCCTCAGGCGCCAACTCAATCTGACGGAGCGCGTCCGGCTCCAACTGCGCGCGGAGGTCTTCAACCTCTTCGACCGTCCCAACTTCGGCAACCCCGTCAACGACCTCGGGAGCAGCCTGTTCGGCCAGTCCGTGCAGACGCTCGGGGGTAGCCTCGGGGCCGGCGGCGTCAACGGGGGCTTGAGCCCCGTCTACCAGGTGGGCGGCCCGCGTTCGGCCCAGTTCACGCTGAAGGTTCAGTTCTAAGCAGCCCGCGGCGAGCGGCGGCGCCCCCGCCGGGCTCTCTCAAACAGGTGCATTCACGACTTTTGTGTGGGAGTTATGAGTACAGAAAACGAGATCAGCTCAGGCGACCGGCAGGAGGTGGACTTCCCCGCTCTGGTCGAGGCTGTTACAAATCAGGTGTTGAAGAACGTCGCGCTGGCCCTCAGCTCCGAAGGGACGATGCAGGCGCGCGTAATCGCTTCCGGCGCCGAACTGCCGGACGAGCCCGCGGAGATGAGCTTCTACGAAGAGGTGCGCCGGTTCGAGATCGGGCTCATCACGCGGGCGCTGCAGCGGGCTCATGGGAGGCAAAACGCGGCGGCGCGGCTCCTCGGCCTCAAAGCCACCACGCTCAACGCGAAGATGAAGCAGTACCAGATGCGCGGGAACGAGAGGGCGTCGGACTCCCCGCAACCCCCGAGCGACGGGGGGGGCTCACGTTCGGCCAGCGCCTGACGGCGGCGCTCGTCTTGACGGCGCTCCTGGCCGCGGCGGCCCCCACGCCGGCCGGGGCGCAGCCCGAATGGTCGCCGCGGCGCCCTGAACGGGCGCGCGCCTCGACGCCCTACCTGGAGGCAGACGTCAACGTCGCCGGTTGACACTCGACGGTGGAGCGCCAGATGAGTTCCGGCTCCCCCTGGCCGTCGAACGACGGGCCCAACGCGCTGGTGCTCACGGGCGTCTCGGCCGGCATCGGCTTCTTCTTCCTGCGCCTCAACCACGTCACGAGGAACCCCGCCTACCGGCGCGCCACCTCCCAGATGCGCTCCAGCGCCTACTCCAGCCCCTTAATCTCGCGGTCTTCCATGCGCGCATTGTCGCGCCGCGGCGAGCGCACGGGCAAGTGCGAAGTGGGAGGCGGGGTGGGCTAACCCTTAGCCTTCCGGCGCAGGCGTTCGATGACCTGCCGGATGGTGGCGGCGTTCTTGGCGTTCGGCACGTCGCGCAGGTAAGCCTCGAGCGCGTCGGCGGCGAGTGCAGGCTTGCCCTGGCGGTCGTGGACGGAAGCGAGGTGGAGGTTCGCGACCGCCGCGCGGGCCGGCCCACCGAGGTCGTAGGCCCGACGCAGGCTAGCTTCGGCCGAGGTCAGGTCGCCGCTCTCGAACTGTGCGATGCCGAGGTAGAGGTGGGCGTTGACGGACTTAGGAGCGAGCGACTTACCTTGCGTGAGCGCGGGGAGAGCCTCCTCGTACTGCCCCAGCTCGACGAGCGAGATGCCGAGCATGATCTGTGCGCCGGCCGAGGTCGGGTTGACCTTACAGGCCCGGCGCAGCAGCGGCACGGCCTTCTCGTACTGCCCGGCGCGGGTGTGCTCCGTCCCGAGGCGGGAGAGCGCCAGGTAGTAGTCGGGGAACAGCTCGACCGCGCGCCTCAGGTGGGTCACGCCCGCTTCGGCGGAGCCGGACTCGAACGCCTTGACGCCCAGCTTGTATTCGTCTTCGGCCGGCTTGGGCACCGCCTGCGTGAAGGCGGAGACCATTCCGGCGGTAGTGGCGCCGCCCTTTTTCGGCTCCAGGCTCAGGTCCACCGTCTTGATGATGACTGAGTCGGGGCTGCCGAAGATTTCCACCTCCTGCGCCGCTCCACGATACTCACCGAGCGGCTGGACGACGACGCGGTAGGTACCGAACCCGAGCCCGCTGAAGGTGTAGCGGCCGTCCTGGTCGGCGACCGTCCGGCTCAGCGGCATCCGGGTGCCGTTTTCGAGCACCACCTCGATATGCAAGGGCCTCTCGCCCTTGGCGTAGACCGTGCCCTTGATCGTGTGAGGGCCGATTGACTGAGCCTCGGTCATGTGGTGCGCGATTGACAGGAAGAGGATGGGTAGGAGGAGGCGCGTCATTCGCTTCATGTCAGTTGCCCCGTGGCGGCGCCGTGGTTAGCGGGCCGCGGTCTGAGGAAACAGTCGTGGGCTGGGGCCTTTCAAGGCCCCAGCCCACCAGGGCGGCGCGGAAGGCCGTCCGCAATCCCTTCGCGGTCGATTAGAAATCGACCCGGAAGCCGAACTGGACGGCCCGCGGGATGCCGGGCGCGAAGGAGCCCGAGCCGAGGCCGTAGCGATTGCTGCGGTTCGCCCGAGTCGTCCCGTTAATCGAACCGGACAGGCCCGAGAGGAGCGAAGTCTGCCGGTTCCCCGGCGGGTCGAAGTTGCCGATGTTGAAGAGGTTGAAGATTTCGACCAGCGGCTGAATCTTCACCCTCTCGCGGATGGTGAACACCTTCGAGATGCGCACGTCGGTGTTGAAGAACCAGTCGATGCCGACCGCGTCGGGCGGCGCGAGCGGGACGGAAACCCCGTTGCTGTAGGACGCGCCCAAAGCCTGAAGCTGTGCGGTGGTGAAGAGGCCGGCGGTGACGAGGGCCTGGCCGGCTGGGGTCAGCTCGCCGGCCTCGACGCGGGTGTTGAAGGCGCTGATGAATTGGTTCAGCGCCTGCGGGCCGTTGATCTGCCGCATGTAAGCGCCGCGGGGCGTAATCCCCGGCAGCGGGTCTTCGATGACGCCGTCGCCGTCGAAGTCGCTCATGAAGATCTCGGCCGCGCCGCAGTCGTGGCAGTCTACGAAGGCCGACTGGGACAGGGGCGAGGCGAGGCGCGTCACCGGGTTCACCTTGATGCCCCACGGCAGCTCCGTGAAGAGGCCGAAGGAGAGCTGGTGAGTGCGGTCGAGCGCAGCCGGGCCGTAGAACTCCGTCGGCCGGTCGTTGAAGCCGGAGGCCGAGATGAACTCCTGGTCGGCGCCCGTGGACTTGAAGCGCGAGAGCGCGTAGCTGACGGTGCCAGTCATCTCCCTGATCACGCCCCAGTCCCTGAGCAGCCGGCCGCGGAGGCTGGTCGTCAGGCCCTGGTAGCGCGACAGGCCGATCGGCTCGATGATCCCCATCGTGCGGAAGTTGGGATTGTTGCCCCGGAAGGCGAAGCCGTCGAGCGCGCTGCCCGCGCCGAGGCCGAAGTTGGCGTAGTCTGAGATGGTCGCGCCCGCGGCGATGGCGCAGTTGATCGCCGCCGCCGTGGCGGCCGCGGCGCAGCCGAAGTCCTCGTTGGTCGCGGCGATGGCTCCGCTGGCGATGGACACGTCCAGCTTGTCGGCGGCGCCGATCCGGTTGCGATCAACGACTTGGTTGAAGTGGACGCCGCGGTTGTGCACGTAGTCCAGAGTCAGAACCAGTCCCGACCTCAGCTCCCGCTGGAAGCCGATGTTGAACATGAAGCTGTAGGGCCGCGTGTAGTTGTTGGAGAGGAGGCTGCCGCCCGTGTCCAGATTCTGTTCGAACAGGGGGGACACGCCCGGAGCCGGGAAGTTGGCCGCCAGGCCGGCCGAGATGCCCTGGAGCGTCGTCTGGATGGTCTGGACGGCCGGGATGGCATTCCTCAACGTCTGGCTGAAGAGGTTCACGCCCCCCGGCGTGTCGCACTGGCCCACGGTAGTTCTGAAGTTAGCCGCGTTGAACAGGCAGTCGCCCGTCGAGGGGTGCAACACGCGCGGGGCGCCCGAAGTCAGGATGGGCGTGTCGTTGCCCAGGCCCGGCGGCAGGTTGAGCGCGCGGTCGAAGAAGAGGTTGTTGAAGATGTTGGACTCGTAGTAGATGCCGGCGCCGGCGCGGATCACGTTCTTGCCGTCGCCCCTGACATCCCAGGCGATGCCGACCTGCGGGGCGAAGTTGTTGACGTCGTTCTTGGGCGTGCCGGCGAGGTCCGGGCTGAACAGGGCGAGCGAGGGCGAGCGCGGCAGGTCGCTGTTCGCGATCCCGCTGTCGTAGTCGTAGCGCAGACCCAGGGTCACCGTCACGTTCGGCCGCCACCTCCAGGAGTCCTGGAAGTAGGTGCCGAAGCGGTGGTTGATGAAGCCGCCGAAGGGGAAGCCCAGCGCCGGCTGTTCGCTGGCGAAGCCCAGCCCGTTGCCCAGCACGATCTGGTTAAGCTGGAAGTTGAGCGGGTCGCCCTCACCGCCGTTGGCGTTGGCGAACGTGCGGGTCGCCGCCGTGTAGCTGGCGCGGACGCGCGGGGCGTTGCCGAAGAAGCTGGCGAAGCCCGCCTCCTCGATGTTGTTGTAGGACTGGCCGAAGCGGAACGTGTGCGCGCCGGTGCTGTAGCTGCCGTCGTACTTGATCTGCCTGTTGTCCTGGAAGGTGGTCTGCGGGGCCAGCGCGTCCGGGCCCACGTCGTGGAGCGTGTTGAGGATGCGCAGGAGCACGGGCGGGCCGCTCGGGGCGAGCGTCACGGGCGTGCCGGCGGCCTCGTTGGCGGCCACGATGAAGTTGTTGAAGTTGAGGTAGCTGAAGCGTCCGGAGTGTGTCCAGCGGCCCGTGGTGTAGTCGGCCCCGACCACGTGCGAGTTGGTGTTGTTGAGGTTGCCGAAGGCGGACAGGTCGCGGGCTCCGAAGCCCGTCACGCCGAAGTTGTAGTTGTGGTTGAAGCGGTAGAAGGAGCTGAGCGCGTCCGTCACCTTGAGGTCAACGCGCCCGCCCGCGAGCCTCTCGTCGAGCGGCACGCCGAAGGCCCCGGTGAAGCTGGGGAACTCGGGGATGTTGGTGAACTGCTGGCCGTCCTGGTTGTTGTTCTCGAACTCGCCGTGCCAGAAGAGCCTGTTCTTGATGATGAAGCCGCCGACGCGGCCGCCCAGGATCTGCCGGTCGAAGGGCGGCTTCTCCGTCGTCGGGACGGTCTTGTTCAGGCGCAGGTCGGAGGAGAAGCGCTCGTCGCGGAAGAACCCGAAGGCCGCGCCGTGGTACTCGTTGCCGCCGCTGCGCGAGACGATGTTGACCGCGCCGCTGGAGGTGACATCCGTGCTCGGGTCGAGCGTGGAGCGGCTGATCTGGAACTCCTGGATTGACTCGTTGGAGATGTTCATGGTCGTCGTGCCCACCGTCTCGTCGGTGATGTCCACGCCGTCCACCTGGATGCGCGTCGAGCGCCCGCTGCGCCCGCCGATCGAGACGCCGACCATCTGGTTCTTCGTCGGGTCGAAGTCGCCGCCGTCGCGTACCTGCACGCCCGGCTCCTGCTGGGCCAAGTCGAGGAAGTTGCGCCCGTTGAGCGGGAGGTTCTCGACCTGCTGCGAGGTAACCACGCCGTCCACGGTCGCGCGCGTGGTGTCTACGGAGGCGTCCGCTGAATTGGAGACCACCTCGACCACCTCGCGCGCCTCGCCGACCTCTAGGTTGGCGTTGACGGGCGTCACCTGCCCGACGGCGACCCTCACGCTGGTCGTCACGAGCTTGCGGAAGCCCGACCCTTCGACCGAGACGGTGTAGGTCGCGGGGTCGAGGTTCTGGAAGCTGAAAAGCCCCTGCTCATTCGATTGGGCGTTGATTTCCACGCCGGTGGTCTCGTTCCTGAGAGTCACCGTCGCCCCCTGCACGGCCGCGCCGTTGGGGTCTTTGACAGTTCCCTCAATCGAGCCGCGGATGTGCTGCCCGAAGGCGGCGTGGCTCAAGACTAGGAGAAATGCCAACGCGCTAAGGAATATCGAAAACCCTTTGCGTCGAGCGTTCATAGTTGCTCCTTTCGTGTCAGGTACGTCTTGTTCCGGCGCGGCCAACGGGAGACGCGTTTTCGGCGATTCGGTCATGAGACCGCTCTGACCCGGGCCGGGCCTTAAAAGTGCCGGGACGCTCGGGGCTGCACGTGCGACCCGGCAGTGAGCGAGAAGGTGTCGAGAGAAATTGTCCGCGGGGCCAGTCGGCATAATTCGCAGAGACTTTGTAAGCGCCTGCGGGCTGAGCTTCTGATGCCGCGTTCGTAAGGCAAGAAATATTCCAACTGCCCGTACACCCACGCCCCGGCGTCTAAACTTCACGCGCCACGGATGCTGCCGGTTTAGAAGCTGAGCTTCAGCAGGTAGCGGATCGTGCGTCCGCCGCCGCTCGTGCCCACCGTGTCGGGGTTGAGGAAGCGAGTGGCGATGCCGGTGCCGGCGTTGGAAGTGCCGATGCCGTTAAACTGCGGGTGGTTGAAGGCGTTGAGGAATTCCGTGCGGAATTCGATGAACGCCGTCTCGGTGATGCGGGTCTTCTTATGGAGGTTGATGTTCCAGTTGTTGACCCCGTCCGAGCGCTCCGAGTTGCGGGGCGTGTTGCCGAACCTGGGGCTGCTCTGCGGCAGGTTCGGGTTGTAGGTCGGGTTGACGATGTAGCGGGCCGTCAACGGGTCAATCGTCGCGTTGCTGGCGTCCGGGTTAACGTAGCTGGTGATAGCGCCCGTCGTGCTGTTGACCACGGGCACGGCGCGGACGCCGGCCTGGCCGGCCGGGTTGTAGGTCGGGCGCTCCAGGCCGCCGCCGATGCCGTCGGAGTCGAAGCCGTTGAAGACCGTATAAGGCGTCCCCGACTCGAACGAGGTGACGCCCGAAATCTGGAAGCCGCCCAGCAAGTGGCCCAGGAACCCCCGCGGCTCCATGAAGAATGGAATCTGGTAGATGTAGGTGAAGACCGCGCGGTGCGTGCGGTCGTTCTGCGAGAGCGCCTTCTCGAACCGGTCGCCGCCGAGTGGCGATGGGAGGGCGAAGAGCGCGCTGATCGTGCCGACGCCGGTGCTGAAGGGGTCGTCGGCGTTGCTCAGCCCCTTCGAGAAGGTGTAAGCGCCCGTGAGTTGGAAGTTGTTGGCGAAGCGGCGGCGCACTTCGAGCTGGCCGGCGTGGTAGGTGGAGTGGCCGCCGTTGGTGCGGACCTGACGAGAGCCCTGGAGGTTGTCCAGGCGGCCCGAGAGCGGGCACGTCGTGCCCGTCGGGAACTGCGCCGTGGCCTGCGCCGCCGTGACCGCGGCGCCGGGCGTGCAGTTCGGGTAGCCGGCCGGGATGGGCCCGCGCAGCGCCGGATTGAGGAAGGACGGGTTCGCATCCTCGCTGATGAAGAGCTTGTTGCCGCTCGTCCCGACGTAGGAGACGTCCGCGATCAGCTTGAGCGGGAGCTCGCGCTGGATGCCGAGCGACCACTTCAGGTAGTAGGGGTTGGCGAGGTCGGGGCTAATCAGAGTATGCCCGGTGAGCGGCGAAATGGCTGGCGCAACCGTCGGGAACGCCGAGGAGAAGTTCGCCAGGCCGCGCGGCGCGCTGGCCGCGACCACCGACGGGGTCGAAGCCTGGACGACGTTCGGCGACGAGGCCGCCGCGTTCGACGCGATGTTGTTGAAGAACGAGTCGTAGCCCATATTGAAACCGCCGCGGATCACGGACTTCTTCTGGCCGAAGAACGCGCCCATGAACCTCCCCTCGTAGGAGGGCGACCAGGCGAAGCCGGCGGTCGGGGAGAAGTTGTTCGTGTCGCGCTTAACTTTGTTCGGCTGGTTGAACGGCCCCGTCCGGGTCACCGGGTCAAGGTTGAACATGCCGGTGAAGGCGGGCGTCCGCAGGGTGTTGAACGGCGTGCCGAAGTACTCGTGGCGCAGGCCGAACGTCAGCGTCAGGTCGGGCGACGCCTTCCAGCGGTCTTGGAAGAAGAACGAGGGGCGGTGCAACGAGGGGAAGTAAACCGGCTCGCCGAAGTCGCGCCCGGCCGCGCCGCCGCTGCCGCCGAAGTCGTCGACGAAGTTGGCGATCGAGGTGTAGCCCGTGCTGGCCGCGTAGGTCAGCGAACCGCGCTGGTTGTTCGGGGCGAGCTGCGTCGAAATCTGGCGCAGGTAGTCGACGCCGCCGCGGAAGGTGTGGTCGCCCATCACCTTGGTCACCGTGTCCTGCACGTTGTAGTTGTTCGCGATGCGCCCCTGCGGCTGGTTGGAGGCGACGCCGGGCAGGTTGATCGAGGTCACCGTGCGCGTGGGCGTCGTAGTCGCGATGCCGAGCGGGTCCGGGATCACGAACGCGTATTTGATGCGGTTGTACGCGAGCCGCAGCTCGTTGGTGAGCGTCGGCGTGAAGACGTGCGTCTCGGAGATCAGGAAGTTGTAGAACTGCGCCGTGTAGTCGACGTCGAAGCCGGGGAAGGTAGGAGTGCTACCGCCGGAGGGCTGCAACTGGGTCTCCCGCAGGAAGCGGGCCGAGAGCTGGTCGTTATCGCCCAGCTTGTGGTCTACGCGGAACTGGAACTCGGGCTCATCGTAGATACTGGCGTAGTTCCTGACGAAAGTCCCGAACTGGACGCACGGGCGGTTGCCGGCCGCGGGAACGCCCGCGGCGCTACAGGTCGTGGACGAGGTGCCGGAGGCGCCGGGCGCGAGGCCGAGCGCCAGGTAGAACGGGTCCCCCGTGCCGACCGTCTGTGCCGATGTGTTCAGCAGGAAGTCCACGTTGGGGTTGGTGCCCGGCGCGAAGACCGACTGCAACGTCGCGCGCCCGGCCGCGGTGGGCGTGGTTATGGTGACCGAGGCGTTCTGGCGCTGGCGCTGGAACTGGAACGCGGTGAAGAAGAAGGTGCGATCCTTGCCGCTCCTGAGGGAGGGGCCGCCCTCGCCGAAGCGCGGCAGGTAGAGCGGGCCGCCCAGCGTGGCCGAGTAGGTGGTGTCGATGAAGAAGAGCGGACGGCCGCGCGCGATGACGTTGGGGTCGCGCGCCCCCAAGCTTGTGATGGCGTCGTCGGCTGACGAGTCGAGGAAGGCCGAGAGCGTGCCGTGGAATCCGTTCGTGCCACCCTTGGTGATCACGTTGATGACGCCGCCGCCCGCGCGCCCGAACTCCGCGTCGTAGTTCGTGGTCTGGACGGAGACCTCCTGGACGGCGTCGGGGTTGTTGATTTCGAAGCCCTGACCCGCGACCGAGATGTCGTTGTTCTCGACGCCGTCGATCATGAAGTTGTTCGAGCGGCCGCGCGCCCCGTTAACGACGAAGGTGTTGATGCCGACGCCGGTGCGGTTGGTGGTGACGCCAGGCACCGTGAGCGCGAGCGAGACCGGGTTGCGGCTGGTGATGGGCAGCTCAGTGATTTGCGCCTGGCTGATGTTGCCGCCGCGCACGGGGGCTTCGGTTTGCAGCGCGGCGCCCGCCTCGGCCGTAACGTCAATGGTTACCTGCTGGGCGCCCGGCACCAGCTGGGCGCTGATCTCCGAGGTCTGGTTGGCGTTGACGACGACGTTGGACTTGATCAGCTCGCCGAAGCCGGCGGCATTGATTGTCACCGAGTAGGTGCCGAGGTCAACGGCCTCGAAGCGGTAGAAACCTTCGTCGTTGGTCGTCGCCGCACGCTCGACGGAAGTCTGTGTGTTCTTCAGTGTGACACTCGCCCCGGCGATGACGGCCCCGGTTGGGTCGATCACGGTGCCGCTGACAGTGCCGCGGCTGGTCTGCCCGAAAGCCGACGCCGCGAACAGGCACAGCGTCAGCACCGCGTAGAAAACTTTTTGCATGGGTGGTGGACTCCTTATCGTTGAACTAAAGCCTCACCCGTGATACATCGCGAGCCGGGAGAGGTGGGACGGTGGTTTCAATTTTCTGGATGAGACTCGATACTTCGTACCGAGACATGGTCCGACGTTGGCGGTCGTTCAAACGATAGGGGCAACCCTCATACCGAATGGGGCGGCGGGCGGAGCGCGGCGAGAATCCAGTGGATTTCTTAAAGTCTATTTGCTCGCCTGAATTCCGAGAAATATTTTTCCTCCGAAATCCTGAATAGCTTCAAGTTGTCTTGATGTTTTTGAATGCTCGCCTGAACTCCGATAAATATTCTTTCTGCAAAATCCTGAATAGCTTCAAGAGTTTTGTGGATTTTTTTGAATGTCGTCGCGGGAAGGTGTACGGCGGGAGGGAGCGTCAGACCCCGAGATAGGGGCTGTGGCGGGCGCGCTACTGTTTGTTGCGCAGCCCCTTGATGGTCGCGCGCCTTCAAGCGCTGGACCGGGTCGAGCCCGCGCGCGGTGCGTGCTTCAAAGGCCGACCGCGTTGAAGGAAATTGAGTGTGAAAGGCAGATGGTCAAGGCCTTCATTTCCTCACTTGAGTATTGCAAGCGGCTCGGTCAATAGCTCACGGCCGATCTTAACAAACGAGAGGTCGCCCGATTAACTCACGGGCGGCCTCTCACCTTCTCTACCCCTCTAAAGACCATAATGACCCTTATCGGGCGTGATAACGTGAAACGTCGGCAGGAATGAGGATAGACCACAAGGCGTAGGCTGGCGAGGTGTGCAAAATAGACGGCTGAGGGATGTTACACGGTTATTTTGAAAACACGCGTCCTACCACTATCAGTAGTGGTGCGACCTTGAATAAGATATAGTCGCCATTAGTGGGTAACAACTCTTTACTATTTGGCCCAAGAGTAAAGAGTCACGGAAGTGAAATACAGTAAAGATAGGACTTCTCTGCCCCGTCTTTATGTGTCCCAACTTCCGTAATGTAAAGAATGCATCGGGATTAACAACGAGAGTCAATCAGTCTTCTCCTGCTCGTATTTTTTGGCCACCCTGTCGATGCTTTCAAGTATTTCGTTGGCCGCTATCTGTCTATGTATTTCTGCGACGCCCTTTAGTTCATTCAGCCTTGTCCGAAGCGCATCAATCACGTTTTTACCATCCGCTTTACCATTCAATTGCTGCTCTACTGATAGCTTAAAAGCGTATTGAACAGCGCTGCGGTATCCAATTGAACTATCGGCAGCAGGCGAGACTAACTCTTGCCACAGGTGCTCCACTTTCTCCTCAAACTTTCGCTTAGGATCAATCAGGACTAACTTAGCGTAAGCCGCAGCCCCTTCAGCATTGCTGTCCGACACGTCCAATTGTTGGCGTAACTTTTCCAGCGTGGCTTCGTCCCTAATATCAAAGTCGACCAACAGCTTAGCGACGGCACTGACTATTAAAGGATTCTTATCCCCCAATCGGTTACGCAGCCGTGTGATGCCCTGCTGGTCGAGTTCCCTAAGATTGTTCAACGTCCTGGCAGACTGGTTTATCTCCTCAGTCCCTGTCGCTTTTTCAATACTTCTGTGTAGTGCCCCAAGCACTACCTGGTTATGTTCGCCGAGCTTGACCAAGCTGGTCGCCGCCGCTGTTAAGAGGGATATATCTCCTTCATTTCCCTGTTCCATTTCTGCATTAAGCCGCTGGCGAAGGGCATCGGTTACGAGTTTATTGTCGAGCCCACCGAACTCGCCCAAATCTTCGGCTGCTCTACTAGCTGTTTCCGGTGCATCTAGTTTACGGAGAACCCAGTTGAGAAGCTCCTTGTCTTTAATATGGAGATGAATTAACGCAGAAGCCGCCAGCGCTGGCTCTTCCTGCTGGAACCCAACGTAAGCAGGTGCTTTGATCTCATTTTCGCTCAAGCTTGAGCCGCGCAGCTTATTCAGAAGCGCATCTATTAACCACTGTTCCTTGATGTTGTGTCGCACGCAAAAGTCGACAATGAGCCAGAAGGCGATCGGATTTGGCGGTTTCGCTAAACGAGCCTGAAGCGTGTCCTGAACGGCCTTATCACTCATTTCAGAGATGAAGAGACTATGCGCCGCCGCTAAGGCTACTGATTCTTCATCTAACTTTCGTTGCTCGATGTAGGATATGAATGGCTGTTTAGTTTCGTCGACGGGGGGTGCCTCTTGCAGTCTTCGTCGTATTATCTCGCTCACCCACGGACCCTTAATTTTTAACCTAGATAGTGTCCTAGCGGCCGCGACGATCTCCTTGGCTGTGCCCATCATCAGCCTCTCGCGCAACAGTTCAATGAGCCACGGCTTCGGAGTTTCCTGGCCAGCGCGCTCTAAAATAGAAAGATCGTAAGAGGCTCTATAGTTGTTCCCTACCTCATATAAGGCGTCATTAAGACTAAGCTCCCTCGTATTCACTCCCCGATCGATATTAAACCCGTCAGTGGTATTAAAACCGTCATAAGACGTCCGCGGTACAATACCTTTGCCGGAATAGTAACGTAATAAAGGCGACCCTTTGTTAAAGCCCGTTGAGTCTAGGGAAACAAGGTAGGGACTAGTTCCCTCACGTAAACGATCACAAAACGTACGAATCGCCTCATCCTCTTGAACGCCGGCTCTTAAAAGCAGCGCGGCGGACCGGCCGCCTAGGCTACCGTTTTTCCACATTTTACGGAGTGGTGGTTCGATATCATTCATCGGTACATTAAGGCGTAATAGTAGGTCAACGACGTTCGATAGTTCTTCCTCACTAGATTGCTCGAAGGATCGACCATTAAGTTTTCGGATCAGAATATCAGCTACCTCACGCTCTTTGGCTAACTTCAGCTTGAGCAAGTCCTCGGCCGCACGTACCACAGTTTGGGGAGTGGTTGCGTCAATCTCCTGCAGCAACTTTTCCTTGCGCCAATTTTTGAGACGCCACGACCACCGTGCATTCAAATCAACGAACCATTCGTGGTCTCTACAAGCCGCCCCGCCCTCGTCCGTTAAGGCGTCGGGTTCTACCCCGGTGTTTACTAATACCGCGTCAGAACCGAGCAAGGGTTTGAAGTAAGGCAACCCCCGTCGCACTACTATCGTCGGGTGGCCATTTTTGTCGTGCCGCACATCAAAATGCACCGTGCCGTATCTGGCAGCGCAAATGACCATTACGGATAGCAGAGCCGCGGCTCCAACTCGGTATACGAACGCGCGCGCGCTACGGCGCAGCAACGACCGATCCTCGGCCGTCAACTCGACAGTCGCGTGCTTACGGATGCGCCGATAGTCACTGATCGGCACCCGGTGTTTGGGCTTAAGAACGTAGCTCCTGCGATGTTCCTGAAGCGTAAGGTTCGCTCGCCGCGATTCTTCCGCCACAGGCCCCGCCAAGCTGTTAATGATATTGACCAAGTATTCGTGAGCTAGCTCATAGGCAATCTCCTTATCACCATCCGGCGATCTCTGCCGCACTACCTGGCTTACAAGCCGGTAATGCACATCCAGATACTCAAGGTGACGAAGGGCTTCGGCCGCGGTAAGCGCGCTGTTCCTCTGAGCCATCTCTGCGGGTGTCTGCGGCTGTGCGCGCGTGATCTTGTTCTCGTGGACCAAATCCAGCAACACAAGGTTAGACAGATGAGGGTTGGGGCTGGCCTGTATAGCCTCACTCAGGTAGTCCCGGATCAGCGATTCCTTTCCTGTATACTGTCGGGCTTCAACCCAGCCACGCCGCTGTACCATCTGACATACTATCTGCAATTCCGCCGGTAGGACGATTGGCTCAGCCTCGGCGGCTGCACCGCCCCTCCGTTCAATCGCCAAGTCGTCAAGCACGCGCTCGATTAGGGCAGCCTCCCAAGGTACCCCTTCGATCTGGTTCTGCATCGCCTTCTGTAGCGAGAGGCGAATGATGGCGCGCGCCCACAGGAGACTGAACGCATCAACACGATGGCGGTTCGACTGCTGGAAAACATTTTTGACGTAGCCGTCGAAGTCGGTCATTCGGTCAAAGAAATCGCTACGCAACGCAAATACGAGCTTAACGGATAAGTCGGCCGCGCTGACCACCTCGCGCACGAATTCGAAGAATAGCTTTCGCTCCTTCGCGGGGAGCGGGTTGATGAAAAACTCCTGGAACTGATCAATGAAGAGTACGAGCGTGCCTTTGCCGCTCCGTGCGTGCGCCGCCTTGATTTCAGATAAGAGTGTCGGCGCTCTACCGCCTGACGGCAGCTCCGGCTTTCCTATTGACCTCAACGCTTCGCGCAGAGACTTCTCCGGATGATCGTAGAGACGCATGTACAGCGTGGCGCAGTCATAGTCCTTTTCACTCAGCGCCGGTATTAACCCGGCGCGAATCAGCGAAGTTTTGCCGCAGCCCGACTCGCCGTACAGAATGAAGAATCTCAACTGTGGATCATCGGTTAGCTTGCGCCTGATCTCTTCAACCGCGCTATCCCGACCGAAAAACCGTGGCTGATCCCGTTCGGTGAAAGAATTGACCCCGATGAAAGCGGTTGTCGGGCGGCGGACGATGAGACGTCGGACGCGGGAGAC
This sequence comes from Pyrinomonadaceae bacterium, assembly GCA_040510435.1. GTDB lineage: Bacteria > Acidobacteriota > Blastocatellia > Pyrinomonadales > Pyrinomonadaceae > QHXN01. Next base: position 26,052 of record JBEVJD010000392.1, read on the forward strand.
TTCACGGAAATATAAAGCTGCGGCGACGACAATTAAGACTAGCCAAGCGAGTGCGATCCAAAGCGGATTTGAAATCCCGATTCGCTCTAGAAATCCCACAGACTTCTCACCGACCGTCCCAATCAGGCCCAGCAGACCTAGGCTGATCATGGCCTTACCTTCAAGGCTCTTAGCCGCCCGTCGCCAAGGACCGGCAGAGAGGGGTTCAGTCTGTTCTGGTGTGACGGTTGCCATAAGCAACGTGTCTCTTTAAAAACTTAATTACCTCGGGTCAGCGTGAACATGAACTCATCGGATTGGCCATTGGACTGAACGTATAGCTGATAACCGTGATCGGAGGCCTCCTCGTTATAAGCCGAGGTCAAACTGCCGATATGGTCTTATGTCTGTCGGAACTAAAACTTAAAGGGGGTTTGCGCTAATCCACGTCGCTACAGCGTGTGCATAATCGACAAACCCAAGCTGTTTCACATTCCATTGAAGCCGGGCGCAGATTGAGGGCAAGTCTCTCTTAAAAGCTCTAAACCGCTGAGAAACTCTTTCGCCGCTCGGGATAATACTGTTCTCGGGTCAAGTTCAGGCCTTAGCCACTCCCTGACGACGTTGATGACCTGAGCTTGCCGTCCACCGTGAGCGTAAATATCTTGGCCCGCTATATCGGAAATGAATTTTTGGTATCGGAAGCGCTCGACGTCCATCACCAAGATCACCTTTTCCTGCTGGTGATCTTTGCCGAACCTCTTACAACCTAGATCCAGCCCTAACTCCAACGGCATGTTAAACCGAGGCAATCGGTGCTCCCTGTCCAACTGGGTTCGTGAGGTGTCATGTATGCTGTACTTGCAGTCGGCGATGATGTCTTGAATCTTATCGATTCGCACCTGACCTGTATTGCTGGCCTCCAGCGCACACCTAGCCCTGAAGCGCATGTCGTGCACGGTGAAGATTATTGCCCGGAAGAGCACCTGGTACTTGTCATCGAAGGAGCAGTTTATGAAGACGTTCTTAGCAAAGTCCGGTGGGATCTGGCTTCTGGGGGTTCTAGTCATGTGAGGGTATAAATATATTTGTGGGTGGCGGCTTGCGGCGGACTTACCGCCACCCAGATAGTTAGCTCCTAGATTCAGAACGCGACGAGCGCCTAGACGAAGTACTCTTAGATTCGCGAACCACGGCCGTCACGGCATCTTTAATTGCCTTTTCGCTGACGCTGGCGGAACTGTCGGGGAATAAAACCGGGGGCGTATCTTTAGGCGGCATTGGGTCATTGCCGTAACTGTCACGTTCGCGGATTCGCCCGTCACGACCGTGAATAACGAGCTCCGTACTTTGACTGCGCGCTAACTCACGAGCTGCTTCCACTGCATCGCGTTGTGTCTTGTGGATGGAGCTCGCGCGACTACTATCCTCTTTCCTGACGACCCACCCGCCGGTACGTGGTACAACATGAATGTTCTTCTTCTTTGCCATGATCTCTAAACCTTTTCTAAATCTCGGCTTCTCACCTGTTATTTATCACATCTTGCAGCTCTTCCGAAGTAATTCTTGAATACTGCATCGAGTAGACGGCGTTCTTGTTCCCGAGTTGGCGCTGCACGGCGGCGACGTTGCCGGTCTTCTCGGTTCTGTTTCAAAAACCCAGCCTCGGCTATAATCTTCCCCTCACGCTCTTCCAGCAATCTTTATCGGGTAGGTTCATGAAGCGCACTTCATCACCATTTAAGTGGCGTCACTACGCGCCGGACATCATTCTCTTGTGCGTTCGCTGGTATTGCCGCTACTCTCTAAGCTACAGAGACTTGGAGGAGATGCTTCGCGAGCGTGGGCTCTCTGTGGATCACGTCACCGTCTCAGACTGTGTGAAAACTCAGCGGGATGTCAGCTAACCCTAGGCGTCTCACATTGCGGCGTTGCGCGGATCACCTCTGAACCCGGTGGTGACATTGACTCACTTACGTGACCGCCCCGAGCAGCTCTCCGACGCCCATGACGTTCAGCGCCCGCTTCAGGTTGTAACAGAGCACCGTCAGGCTCATCTCCGCCGCCACCTTCTTTAACCCCCGCAGC
>JBEVJD010000393.1:0-4424 GCA_040510435.1 Pyrinomonadaceae bacterium
CCCTCGCGGCATTGCTCTTTGTCATCGCGTCGGCGGGGGCCTACTTCGCTCTGCGTCCGTCGGCGCCGCCCGCGGGCGCGGCGGCATCGTCGGCGCCGCCGCGCGCCAATCATAACTTCACCCCTCTCACAGACCAGCCGGGGCAGGAGCTGCACCCGAGCCTTTCGCCCGACGGTAAGGTGCTGATCTACGCCGGGCGACCCTCGGACGACTGGGACATTTACTGGCAGAGGATTGGCGGGCGTAACCCGCGCAACCTGACGGAGAACTCGCCCTCGGACGATACGCAGCCCGCCTTCTCGCCCGACGGCGAAAGCATCGTCTTCCGTTCCGAGAGGGACGGGGGCGGCCTCTTCATCATGGGCGCGACGGGCGAGTCGGTGAGGCGTTTGACCGACACCGGCTTCTACCCCGCGTGGTCGCCCGACGGGCGCGAGGTCGCCTTCTCCACGGAGGGCTTTACAGACCCGAACGTCCGCCGCCTCAGCCCGAGCATGGTCTGGGTCGTCAACGTCTCGAACGGCGAGAAGCGCCAGTTGACGGACGCGAAGACCGGCGACGCGGCGCAGCCCGCCTGGTCGCCAACGGGGGCGCGCATCGCTTACTGGGGCATACACAAGGGCGGGCAGCGCGACATCTGGACGATCCCCGCGCGCGTCGGCGGCGACCCCGTTCAGGTCACGGACGACGCGGCCTTCGACTGGAACCCGGTCTGGTCACCCGACGGAAAGTTTCTCTACTTCGCCAGCGACCGGGGCGGCAGCATGAACCTCTGGCGCGTGCCCTTCGAAGAGCAGTCCGGGCGCGCGACGGGGCCGCCCGAGCCCCTGAGCGCGCCCTCGCCTTACGCGCAGCAGGTCGCTTTCTCGCGCGACGGCCGGCGCGCGGCCTACGTCAACCAGTTGAGCCGCACCAACATCTTCAAAGTCGAGTTTAACCCTTACAAGGAGAGCATCAAGGGGGAGCCGGTCGCGGTCACGCAAGGGTTCAAACACGCCTCCGAGCCGAACCTCTCGCCCGACGGCGAGTGGTTCGTCTACTCCTCGCAGGGCGAGAAGCAGGAAGACATCTACGTCGTCGGGAAGGACGGCGCGGACTCGCCCCGCAAGTTGACCGACGACGTGCACAAGGATCGCAGCCCCCGCTGGTCGCCCGACGGGACGCGCATCGTCTTCTACTCCAACCGCAGCGGCCGGTTCGAAGCGTGGATGATTCGAGCCGACGGCAGCGACCTCCGGCAATTAACCTTCACCGAAGGGTCGAGCGTGGCCTACCCGTCCTTGTCGCCCGACGGCACGCGCCTCGTCTACAACCGCCACGCCGAGTTGTGCACCATCATCGAGGTCGCCAAGCCCTGGGGCGAGCAGACGCCGCGCCGCCTCTCTGCCAACACCGACGGCCGGCCCCAGGATTTCTGGGCGAGTTCATGGTCGTCCGACGGGCGCAAACTGGGCGGGTGGTCGAGCCCGGACGGCAAGACCCCCGGCATCATCGTTTACGATTTCGAGACCGGTGACTTCGAATGGGTCACGGACTTCGGCTACAAACCCGTCTGGCTCAAAGATAACCGCAGGCTGATCTTCAACCACCAGCACAACATCTTCCTCGTCAACACCGAGACGAAAAAATCTCACGAACTGCTTCCGCCCTCGCCCCACCGCCTCTCCGGCTACGGCCTCTCGCCCGACAACCGCATGCTCTACTACGGGCTCACCGTGAAAGAGGCCGATGTCTGGCTGTTGGATATCGAATAGGCGAGGCGGGCGAGGCTCATACTCGTAATAAAAAACTCTATATGTGTGCCGGGGCACGGACGCGCCGGCTCAGGTCGAGTACACTTGCGGCACGTGTTCATGCTGCGCGAAGAGTACGGGCGTCCGCTTCCCCCGTCTGGAATCCACCTCACTCCCATGCACGGGCGTCCTCTCCGAAGGCGATGTGCCCGCGGGGAATCCAGTCATCTCCTGTATAATCTCTTTATGAACAAGCGCGCTAAAAAACGTGTGAAAGAAGCCATAGAGAAGAGCAACGCTGAACGGGAAAAGGCTCGTGAGGGAAAGAGTCATCCTTCTTCCAACGACCTCCGACAGCGTCGCGGGTTTCTGCCGAAGCCGGCCAAGAAACGCGGCTGACAAGAATCGGGCCGACATCAGCTCGGTTCGTCTCGCCGTTCTCTGAACTTGTATTCTGTCTTCGAAGGGAGCCGATGATGAGCGTGGACGAAAAAGAGAAAGTGGACGCGACCTCGACGGAGTTTAAGCAGGGCGTCGAAGCCGGGCTGAATTCCGAAGAGGACACGAGGAACTGGAAGGCCGGCAACGAATTGGGCCAGGAATTGAAAGAAGAAGGCGAGACTGCGGAGCAGGTTCTTGGGAACTCTTGAAACGGAAGGACGAGGAATGCAGGACAACAAACTGGCCGCCGACGAGGCCCGCCGCGAGATTCAACACGAGTCCGTCAAGGCGCAGGTCGAGGACGACGTGAACGCCGAGATCGCCGCGCGCGCCGACCGCACGACGCCCGCCGAGGCGCAGAAGATGGAGCAGGTCGCCGGCGAGTTCCGCGGCAAGGCGATTGACGAGGTCGTCGTCACGGAGCGCGAGGTCGAACGCGCGCGGGGACTGGCGCGCATCTCGCAGGTCGTGGACTACATTTTCTACGTCATCTACGCGCTGCTCGCGGTGCGCCTCCTGCTGGCGTTGATGGCGGCCCGTTCGAGCGCGGGGTTCGTGCAGCTCATCTACTCCGTGACCGACCCCCTCTACAGGCCGTTCCGCGGAATCGTGGCGAGCCCCACGGCCGAGGGCGGCTACACGCTCGCCCTGCCCATCGTGATCGCGCTCATCGTCTACGCGCTGGTGCACGCCGGCATCAACGGGTTGCTGCGTTTAATCGCGCACCGTAAGACCGAAATTTAACTTGAGTGTACGTGCATACCGCGAGGCGTTGGGCGGCTGAAGGTGTGAGATGAGTAAAGTCAGAGCCGAAGGAGCAGGAATCATGTCCGAAGATTTTGAGGACATCACTGTCATCGCCAACCCGGAACCGGCTCAGGTGCGCGACGGCTCAAGAAGACACGCCAAAAAGTTCCCCTTCCGCCTGTCCGCCGCCCCGACCCCCGAGTGGGTCGCCATCTTCAACAGGGAGTGGGCGACGAGGTCGGCGCCGAGTCAGGCGGCCAGCGTTCACGGGGACATCCTTATCCTCGAATGCGCCATCGAGGAATTGCCCCTGCTCGCCGAGAATGTCGAAGAAGACCTGACCGCCGCCAATCAGCAGTACAGGGAACGGCTGCTACGGCAGGGCGTGCGCGACCGGCGGACAGGTCAGGAGGGGCAGGAGCGGGAGCGGACAGACGATAACGCCGCGATTGATGAAGCCCTCGGCAAGTTGAAGAGAAGATGAAGCGTGGATAGACCGGAAGGAAGAACTCGGTTGATAAAACTACTGACCAGAGCGGCCGCGGCCGCCGTCCTGCTCTTCGTCTTCTTGCTGGAGACGCCCGTCCCGGCCCGCGGGCAGGGCGTCGGAATCTACCGCGGCAGGCAGGGACGCAGAGTCGGTCGTATCCCTCTGCCGACGCCGCCCTTCAACCCGAACGCAGGTGTTCTGGACAGCCGCGATGGGCGCGGTAAAGACTCGCCGAAGACAACACGCCGCCGCCCTGCCCGACGTAGCGTCAAGGCCGCCGTTCCCAACACGCCGCGCAGGCGCAGGGCGCGGCGCGCACGCAACGCCCGCCGCGTCACGCCGCGCGTGACGGCCGGGAACCAGCGGTAGTTGATATAGAACATTGCCCACCATGACACGGTCGCCGCCTGTACTTCAATAGACTCTGGCGGCGACCGTGGACTTTATCAATCCGAGCCTACAGCCCGAACCTCTTCCTGTATTCGTCGGCGCTGATGAATGCCTTGACCATCTCCGCCCGAATGAAGTCGCCGTGAAACTCGTTCAGTTTGCCGAGCCAGAACTGGTGGCCGGCGTAGTCCGTGTCCGGCGGGTCGTTCGGGTCGCGGCGCAGGTAGCCGAAATATTGCATCAGCACGAAGGCGTTGTTGGACTGCCGTCGGCGGAACTCCGCGTTCTCGGCGACGGCGCGTAAGACCTCGGCGCGAGCCTGAAGGGTGTCGCCAGCCGCCGCGAGTTGGGCGGCGAGCCCGTCGCGCTCGGCTTGCGTCAGCGCGCCGCCGGCCGCGGGGTTCTGCGGGTCGCGCGTGTTCGCGTCGAGCGCCGCGACGAACTGAGCGGGCGTCAACGAAGCGGGGTAGGCGGCGGCGAACGACGGGCGCGCGGCGAACTCTTGCGCGAACGCCTGTTTGTTCGACAGGAGTTGCTGCTCCCAGCCCGGGGCGCCGACGATCAGGTTGCGGCCGACCTCCCGCGTGTCGGGCAGGAAGGAGCGGAGCCTCAGCGACGAGCCC
>JBEVJD010000394.1:0-10475 GCA_040510435.1 Pyrinomonadaceae bacterium
TGAGGATGATTCGGCCTTCGAGTAGAACCGCGCAGTTCCATTACGCCATCCGCAACATCGTCGGCGCCGCGGAGGAGCGCGAGCGCTCGGGTCGTGCGGTCACGTACCTCAACATCGGCGACCCGCAGGCTTACGGCTTCCGCCCGCCCGCGCACGTCGTCGAGGCAGCGGCGCGCGCCGTGCGCGAGCGCTTCACCGGTTACGAGCACTCGTCGGGTCTCGGCGAGGCGCGCGAGGCGGTCGCGGCTTACACCACGGGGCTCGGCGCGCAGACCGCGCCCGGCGACGTGCTGATGACCGCGGGCGCGTCCGAGGCCGCAGACCTCTTGCTGACGGCGCTGGTCGAGGAGGGCGACGAGGTGCTCGTCCCCGCGCCCGGCTACCCGCTCTACCCGGCCATCCTCAACCGGCTCGGCGCCGCCGCGCGTTACTACACGCTCGAAGAGTCGCGCGGCTGGCTGCCCTCGCCCGAGGAGGTCGAGACTTTAATCAACGAGCGCACGCGCGCCATCGTCCTCATCAACCCGAACAACCCGACGGGGTCGATCACGAACGACGAGACCACGCGGCAACTCCTGGAACTCGCGGAGCGCAACGAACTGCTCGTCATCAGCGACGAGGTCTACCGCGAGCTTTGCTTCAACGAGCCGCCCGCGCCGGCCGCGCTGCTCGCGGCGGAGCGTGAAGTCGCGGTCGTCACGCTTGAGAGCCTTTCGAAAACTCACATGGTGCCGGGCTGGCGCGTCGGCTGGATGCGTTTCACGAACGCGCGCCTGATGCCGGAGCTCGTCCGCGCCGTCCACCGCCTCGCGAGCGGCCGCCTCTGCTCGCCGACGCCCGCGCAGTACGCCGTGCGCCCCGCGCTCGAAGGCGAACGCGGCTTCCTCGACGACTTCATGCGCGAGATAAAGCGGCGGCGCGACTTCGTCCTGAGCGCCGTCGCGCGGACGGACGGCCTCTCGTGCGTCGAGCCGGCTGCGGCCTTCTACGCGATGATTCGAGTGGACGACCCCGAGCGCCGGACGGACGAGCGCTTCGTGCTCGACCTGCTGGCGGAGACGGGCGTGCTCGTCGTCCACGGCTCGGGCTTCGGCGCAGACCCCGCGTCGTGCAGCTTCCGCCTGGTCTACCTCCCCGACGAGGCCGTGCTCGGCAGCGTCTTCGAACGGCTCGCCGGCTTCATGCGCACACCCGCCGCCGCGCGCCGCTGACATCCCGACCCGACAACCCTTCCGCCGATGAACCGCGAATACCAACGCCGGCACAGCCCCAGCCTCGACCGCCCGATGGAACTGCTCGTCGTCGGCCACGCAGGCACGCCCGTGCTCGTCTTCCCCACCTCGAAGGGGATAGTTTTACGAGTGGGAAGACCGCGGCATGATGGAGCCTATAGCGACTTGCATTTGACAGCGGCTATTTGTCATCTCGTTTAGAGGCGGGCACTGCCCGCCTCTAAACGGTCACACTCAACTGCCTACTGCCTACTGCCTACTCTTCTTCCGACTCTGCTCTAAATCTTTCGTGGTTGATTTGATGAGGCTCCAGGTGCTCGCGTCGCCGTCGAAGACGCTGTTGAGGCCCTGCTCCTCCATCGGCGGGTCGCCGGTGTAGTCGTCGCCCTCCTTCCAGAAGGTCTGACCCCTGACGGGGCGCGCGGCGCCGCCGAAGGCCCAGAAGTTCGCGCCCGCGACGTGACCGCCGTCGGCCGCGTGGCGCGCGAGGACGGCGAAGACTTTGGCGTAGAGCCCGTCCCTCAACTTCGTCGGGGCGGCGGGGTCGAACGAGTGGCCGTCGCGCGGGAGGCCGAACTCTTCGACGACGAGCGGCTTCTTCAGCTTCTCCGCGACGCGCAGGTGTTCTTCGATGTAGGCCAGCGTCTTCTCGACGACGCCGTCGAAGTCCGCCTCGACCTCGTGCCCCTTGAACCACGACCAGTTCTTGGGCCAGATGTGGATGGTCAGGTAATCGACGTTGCGGTCGGCGTGTATCTCCTCGAAGAGCTTGAGGTCTTCGGTGCCCATGCGCCCCTCGTGGCCGACGACGACGAGGTGATTCCTGTCCTTCGACTTGATGAGCGCGGCCACGTCGCCCACCCATCTCTTGTAACTTTCGGCGGCGGCCGGGCGCATCGGGCGCGGCTCGTTGGCGAGTTCCCAGGCCATGATGGCGGGGTCTTCCGTGTACCTCTTTTTGCTGTACTTGTTGACCCGGTTCAGCAGCAGGTTGGCCTGACGCGCGTAGGCTTCGGTGCACGGCGCACAGCCGTAGAACTGCGAGACCAGGTCGCGCTGCTCGTCCCAGTTCAACTTCCTCGTCTTCAAATCTTCGGGCACCTTGCCGTTCCAGGCCAGGTACTGTTGGAAGCCGCCGCTCCACTCCCAGTTGTTGCTGAGGAAGACGACGGCCTTCATGTCGCGCTTGCCCATCTCGTGGAGGACGAGGTCGAGCCCTCGGAGCACCTCCTCGCTGAACTCGCCCTGCCGCGGCTGGAGCGGCGGCCCGACCCGTTCGACGCCGTTAATCAGCCCTGACCCTTCGGCCCCGCCCAGCAGCCGCAGGTTGTTGACGCCGTGTGCCTTCAGGAAGTCCAACTCTTTACGCAGGCGCTCGACGCCGCGCTTCTCGTCCTTCGACAGACCGAGCAGGCTCCCGTACCAGTAGTTCGTGCCGACGAAGTAGTAGGGCTTGTCGTCAACGTAAAGTTGATGCCCCCTGACCGTCACGAAGGAAGGCTTGGCCGACGCCTCGGCGGCGAAGGTCAGGAGTGTCGTCGGCAGGAGAGCCAGCAGGAGCGCCGCCTTAATGCCCGGGCGGCCGGTGCCTTTGATGAACTCGCGCAGCGACGCCACCATCCGACGTAAGCGCCGGAAGACCTTCGGCATCAGCCAGAAGAAGAGGACGAGGAAGATGCCCACCAGGATGAGTGCGACCAGCGGCGCGACGATTGACAGCACGACGCCGCCCACCGCCAGCACGTCTTCGACGATTGAGAGAATCCAGTTCGACACGGGCTCCGGGCTCATGTTGGCCGCGGCGCGCGCCGTGGCCTTCGTCCCGTGCGACGTGAGCGCGATGCCGCCGCCGAGCAGCAGCGCCAGCACGTGGACGGTCGGGTTCAGGTCGGTGGTGGCGGCGGCGGCGAGCACCGCGCCCGCCGGCACGCGGATGAACGTGTGCACGGCGTCCCACACGGTGTCCACGTACGGCACCTTGTCGGCGAAGAACTCGACGACGTAGAGGCCGAGCGCCACGCCGATGATGATCCAGTTGTCGAGGTGGTGCAGCTCGCCGGGCAGCTTGACGAGCTTGTAATGTTGCAGCAGCCCGAGCGCCGCCACCGTCGCGTACAGGTTCAGCCCCGAAGTCCACGCCGACCCGACCGCGAGCCCGAGTATTTGTATTAGGTTCATGGGTGTTGGGTTCTGGGTGCTGGATTCTGGGTTTTAGGTGTTGGGTTTTAGGTGTTGGGGTTTGAACGCCCGCGCGCCTTAAAATCAACTCCCAAAACCTAACACCCAAAACCCAAAACCCAAAATCCACCCACCCCTCCTAGTGGCTCATGGCGTAGATGACGACGTTGATGCCGATCTTGTAGGCGGCCAGTCCGTAGCGGACGGGGTAGCGGCCGTCGTTGATCCACTCCCAGGCGTCGCCGAGGTCGGAGTTGCGCGCGAAGAAGGCGACGAGGCGGCCCTGCTTGTCCTCGATGCCCATGTAGTAGGGCGTCGTGCCGCCCTTCTCCGCGGTGACGCCGCGTTGCGCGTTGTAGATGTTCGGCACCTGCACGACCTCCTCGATGTCGAGGTAGGAGTGGAAGATCGGATGCGTGAGCGGCAGTTCCTTCGCCTCGTAGTCGGGGAAGATTTTCTTCATCTGCTCCTGCACGTTGCGCCACTCGGGCTCGCCCCAGAAGTCGTCGAAGAACATGAAGCCGCCGCGCGCGACGTACTCCCTGAGCCGCGCCGCCTCCTCGTCCGACAGCTCCATGTAACCGGGCTCGACGAAGTAGACGAGCGGGAAGTCGAACAGGCGCTCGTCCATGATCTCGAAGTGCTCGGGGCGCGCCGAGACGTTGAGGTTCGTCCCCGCCCACTCGCGTATGCCCGTGATGAAGTGGTCGTCGGCCTCGGGGAAGTCCGTGGCCCACGCGCCGCCCCAGCGCCGGCCGTAGGAGTAGGGCGACTGGTAGACCATGCGCGTGAAGGTGAACTCGCCCGTCGGCTCCGACAGCCCCGCGCGACCCATCGGGCGCGGCGGGCCGGGCGGAGCGGTCTCGGTCGTGCGCCTGCGCTGCCCGCCGCCGCCAAAGGGCGGGAGGCCGCCGAAGGGCGAGGTGCCGCCCGGGGGCGTCTGCGGCCCGAAGGGTTCGGGGCGCTGCCCCCTGACGGGCAAGAGCGCCAGCGCGATGAGCAGCAGCGGGAGCACCGCGCGCAGCAGCGTCGCGCGGACGCGCGCGGCGCGAGGGCCGGACTTCGTAACTCGCCTCTTCAACGCTTGCACCCTCCTCACCTGCGGCCGCCCTGCGAGAGGCGGCGGTAATACTCTTCGACCGATTTGCGGTAGCGGCCCGGGGCGGCGCCCTCGTCGCCGAGGCGGAGATTGGTGCGGCCGAGCTGTTCGCGCAGCCGCTTGCTCAGCTCAAGCTCAAGTTGCCGCAACGGGTCAATCACCTGCGCCTTGAGCGCGGCGGCCGTCTGCGCCCCGCCCTCCATGCGCCCGTCGGTCATGCCGCGCAACTGCTCGATGGCCCCGCCGAGTTCCCTCCCCGCCGACGAGCCGGCCAACTGCTGGCGCAGGCTCTCCGCGTCGCGCAGGCGCTCAGCCAGCTCACGCCCGAGTTGCCGCGCGTCGTCCTCGCCGTCGCCCCCAATCATGTCGCCGCCGCGTCCGCCGCCGCCACCACCCGACTGCCGCCCGGACTGCTGGCCGCCCTGCCCCTGCTGCCCGGACTGTTGTCCCGACTGCTGACCTGACTGCTGACCCGACTGACCCTGCCGCCCGCCCTGTGACTGCCGACCGGACTGCGACTGTTGACCGCCTTGTTGTTGACCGCCCTGTTGCTGACCACCTTGCTGCTGGCCGTTCTGCGACTGTTGTTGTCCTCTCTGTGACTGCTGGCCGCGGCCCTGGCGCGAGGCGCGCTCTTCGAGCCTGCGGCGCAGCGAGTCGAGGTCGTCGGCGAGCTGGCGCGTGCGGTCGAGCGCCTCCTCCGCGCCATTGCCTGAGGGTCGCCCGGCCGCGGATTCCGCCTCCTGCAAGCGCTCGGACATCTCGCCGAGGCCCCGCTGCGCCGCGCGTCCGGCCTCGCGCGCAGACTCGGGCCGGCCCTGCTCTGCGCCGCGCGAGCCCTCGCGTATGCGCTCGGCCACGCGGTTGCGGCGGAGCGCGTCGGCGGCCTCGTTCAACCTGCGGGCCGCCCCCTGCTGCTTGCCCTCGCCGAGCGAGCGCGCCGTCTGCCGCACGTCCTCTTCGAGGTTGTTGACCGAATCGGCCAGAGCCTGCTCGCGCTCGGCCAGACGCTCGCGCGCCGCGCGCGAAGAGGCGTCGCCCTGTTGACCTTGCTGCCCCTGCTGCCCCTGTTGGCCCTGTTGCTGTCCCTGCTGTCCCTGCTGCCCGCCGCGCCGCGCGAGCGACTCCGCCTCGCGCGCGAGTTCCCTCTGACGCGCCGCGGTCTCGGCCGCACGTCGGCGCAACTCGCTTATCTCCTGCTCGCGCCCCTGCTGCCCCGCGGCGCCGCCGCCGCGCATCTGTTGCAGACGGCGCTGGGCCTGCCGCATGCGTTCGAGCGCGCGCTCGCCCTGCGCGATGGCTTCGTTCTGGTTATTCCCCGATGACGACTGCGCGCGCTGCATGTCGTCGGCGGCCTGGTCGAGCTGGCGGCTCAACTTCTGCATGCGCGCGTCGCGCCGCTCGCGCGACAGGCGCTCAAGCTCGCGCGCGGCCTTGCGCGCCTCCTCGACCATCTCCTGCTGCTGCCTCTGGCTCCCGCCGCCCCCGCCGCCGTTCTGGGGCTGACCCTGCTGACGACGCCGCTGCTCTTCGAGCGCGCGCTCCTGCCTGCGCGCCAGTTCTTCGAGACGGCGCTCGGCCTCGGACTTGGCCTGCTCGGCGCGCTGGCGCTGCTCGCGGTTGAGGGTCTCGTACTGGTTCTTCATCTTGTCCAGTTCGAGTTCCATCAGGTCGGTCAACTCTTTCGACTCGCGCGCGCCGCCGCCCCCGCCACCCTGCTGGTTGCCGAAGGCGACCTGCATCTCGCGGAAGATGGCGTCGGCCGCGAGCAGGCGTTGGAGCGCGCGCTGCTCGGGCGGCAAGGCGTCGCGCCCCGCCTGCTTACGCAGGGGCGGCGGCGCGCCCTCCATCTCGCGCGCGGCCGCGCGCAGGTCTTCGGCCATCCGCGACAACTCCTCGCGCCCTTCGAGCTGTTCGCCCATCCTCCGCCGCAGACGCTCGATGAACTCCAGCGTGTCCGCCTTCAACTTCTCCTGCCCCGCGGCGACCGTCTCGTAACCGTCGGCGCGCTCCTGCGGCGTGTAGCGCTGCCCCTCGCGCATGAGTCTATGCGTCGCGGCGATCAGCTCCTTCTGCCGCCGCGTCAGAGCGTTCTGATCCTGGTCGCCGCCCTCGCCCTGTCCGCCGCCGCCGCCCTGCTGCTGCGACTGCTTGTACTGCATCTCGAAGGGCTTGACCTCGATGAAGTAGATGTCGCTCGTCGTCTCGCTCGCGGCGTCGCGCGCCTTCGCGTAGTAGGAGATGAAGTCGCCGGGCTTGAGCTTGTACTCCTCCATGAAGAAGGTGTGCGTCCCCGTCAGACTCCGCGCCGCGTCGCGGCTCAACTCCTGTAGGTTGACCCGCTGCTCCTCGCCGCCGTTGACCGAGAAGAAGAGCTCGATTGAGGCGACGCCGAAGTCGTCCTCGGCGCGCGCCTGCGTGAAGACCTCTTCGAGGTTCGTCGCCTTCGTGTCTCGGCCGGGGCGCTCGAACGAGACGGTCGGCGGCATGTCTTCGAGCGCCGTCACGTCGTACTCGTTCGAGCCGCGGTAGACCTCGCCGTCCACGCTCGTCAGCTCGACGAAGTAGCTCGTGTCGCCCGTCACGGTCAGCGCGCCGACGAAGTCCGTCCCGGCGGCTTTCATCTCGGCCTTGCGCCCGTCGGCGAAGACGATGCGCGCCGAGCGCGCCTTGCCCGACAGGCGCGCCGTGACGGCCACGACCGTCCCCTTCAGCGCCGCCACGTCGCCGCCGTCCTCGATTGTCTTCGCCGCCATGCGCGCGAAGGCCGGGAAGTTGAGCACGAGGTCGAGCTGTTTGACGAAGGGCAGGTCAACGACTTCGAGCTTGAAGACCCCCGAGCGGACGCCGTCCGACTCGACGAAGTACTCGGCCGACTCCTGCACGTTGAGCAGAGAGAGCTGGAACTCGCCGCGCGCCTTCGCCTGCTCCATCAACTGCCCCTGCCACGCGTCGTCGCCCGCGCCCGCCGCGCGCGAGAAGAACGAGGCCGCCTCCGACTCGAAGCCCGCGAGCGACGCCTCGATCTCCTGATCCGAGCCCTTCGGCACGCGCGCCGTGCCCGGCTTAACTTTGATCGCCCGCGCGTCGGCCTCGGCCGCCATCCCCGACGGCGCGACGAGGTGCGCCACGCCCTCCGACACCCCGCGCGGCCCCCACTTCAACACGCCGACGAATATTAAAAGGCTCGCCAGCGCCGCCGCGCCGTAGGCCGCCAGCGCGCGGCGGCTGTAGACGCGGTCTAAGTCCACGCCCGCGGCCGCGCCGTCGGCGTCCGACCTCAGACGCTCAAGCAGTGCGCGCGAGACGCGGCGCGCCTCCTCGCCCTCCCCGTACTCGACGGCCGTGACGAGCCTGTCCTCCGTCCCGCGCGCGCGCTCCTCGATGAACCGCGCCAGCCGCACGTCCCCGATGCGCCGCGCGAGCGGCCGCACCAGCGCCGCGTACACGGCCGCGACCAACGCGACGAGCGCGCCCACGCGCAACGCCAGCAGCGCCCCCTCGCTCTGCCGGTAGCGGTACGCGCCCCACCCCGTCAGCAGCAGCACGCACGCCAACACCCCCAGACACACCGCCGCCCCGCGCAACGCCAACAACGCCCGCCGCCGCCGCCGCGCGCGAGAGAGAAGCTCTTGCAGTTGTCCGATCTGGTAATTCATCAAATGCCTCTAAGGGAGACAGGAGTCCGTTTGCGAAGTCTCCGCTCCGGAGGAGCGGGATGTTTATAGCTCACCGCTTCGTTGACTATGACAAGCTCCGTAGGAGCGACATGTATACATGCCGCCCCTGATGGGGCTCGGGTTCGATTAGAACGCCAAGGCTATAAACATGTCGTCCCTACGGGACTTCTCAAACACTCTTCCAGTAAGACAGCATTTTATTCATCCCTCACCCAGCCATCTTCACGACCTTCGTCCGGCGCGCGAGCACGGACTCGGCGGCGAGGAGGAGGAGGGCCGCAAGGAGGAGCGGCCACCACGCGCGCTGCCGCGCCTCCGTCTCTTCGCCGCTCTCGCGCGCGACCGCGTCCGACGTGCGCGGCGCGGCCGGGTCGCCGCCGGTGAAGGCCGCGAGAAATTCCTCCTGGTTCAGCTTCTCGAAGTCGCCCTCGCGCCCGTCAACGTTGACCGCGACGAAGTCGTGCCCCGCGCTGTAGCGCAGCCGGTAGAATCCCGGTTCGCGCCCCGTCAGCAGCGTCTCGCCGTCCTTCGAGACGCCCCCGGTCTTCAGGCGCGCGCCCGACGGCGAGTCCACCGCGGGCGGCGCCGACTCCGCCCCCTTCGCCACGGCGAACGCCTGACCCAGACGGTGCCACGCGCTCACCTCGCGTTCGCCGAGATAGCGCACCATCTGCTGCACGAGCGGCAGGTAGACCGGCGACAGCGGCAGGTCGCTCCAGGCCATCCCGAGCGTCGAGGTGTACATCAGCACGCGCCCCGCGCCCGCGCCGGACTCGATAAGAGCGGGGCTCCCGTCCTCGAAGCTCGCCAGCACCGACGCGCCCTCGCGCGGCTCCGCGCGCTGGTAGCCGTAGACGCGCGCCGCGGGCAGACGCCCGCCCTCTTTGAAGACCTCGAAGACCGGGTGCGAACTCTTCACCGCCGTCATGGCGACGCTCTCGCCGCGCTGAAGTTGGACGGCTTCGACTAAGGTCGCGGGCGCGACGCGGCTGAAGGCGCGATTAAAACTCTCGGGCTTCGTGTTCGGCCCCGTGGCGATGACGAGGCGGCCGCCCGACTCGACGAAGCGCGTGATGCTCTCGGAGAGAGCGCCGGGCGCGAGACCGGCGTCGTTGAAGATGACGAGCGCGTGCGCGCCTATCGCGTTCGGGTCAACGGCGCCCGCGCCGCGCACGTCGAAGGTAAAGGGCAGGTCGCCGCCCGCCGCGAGCGCACTCTGCAAATAGAAGCTGTCGCCGCCGCGCGCCGAGCCGTCCACGATGAGCGCCTTGGCCTGCGCCTCGCGCCTGAGCGTGAAGTAGAAGTCGTTGTCGTGCGCGAAGTCTTCCGAGCGCAGGCGCACGGCGCAGCGGTTGACGCCTTCGGCGAGGTTGAAGTCTGTGAACTCGACGACCTTCTCCTCGCGCGGCGCGAGCGTCACCTCGCGCTTCTCGACCGTCTGGTCGCCAATCTGGAAGTCGAGCGTGACAGGGCCGCGCTCGTCGTCGTCGAAGTTGGCGACGTGGACGGCGAGCTTGTCCGTGTACTTCTGGCCGTAGACGGCGCCGCGCGCCTCGACGTTGGTGACGGCCACGTTCCCTTCGGGCGCGCCCGCCACGTCGATGAGCGCGAGGCGCACTCCGGGCGGGAGCCTGAACGTCGCGCGCCCCGCGTCCCACCCCGACGCCTGAAAGTCCGAGAGCACCAGCACGCGCCGCGCGCCGCCCGTCTTCGACTCCCTGAAGAGCGCCTCGGCGCCGCGCAGAGCCTGCTCATAGTCGGTCGCCTCGTAGCCCGCGTTCAGACCCGCGAGCGACGCGCGCAGAGCGTTCTTGTCCGCCGTGAAACGGCTCACGACCTCGTACCCTTCGCCGAAGCTCAACAGCGCTACGCGCTCTTCGCCTGCGGCCTCGCCGACGAGCGCGTCGGCGCGCCGCTTCGCCTCCTCGAACAGCCCCGCGCGCCTCATGCTTAAGGATGAGTCGAGCAGGATGACGGTCGAGCGCGAGCCCTCAACTTCGGCGGCCGCGCCCGCGGTGCTGAAGTACGGGCGCGTGAAGGCGAAGACGACGAGCAGCAGCGCGAGGCACCGGAGCGCCAGCAGCAGCAGGTCGCGCAGCGTCCGCCGCCGGATGGTGCGCTGCGGCACCTGGCGCACGAAGTAGAGCGCCGGGAACTCCACGCGCCGCGCACGCGTGCGCCGCACCAGATGCACCAGCACCGGCGCCGCCAACGCCGCCAGCCCGAGCAGGAAGAATGGATTCAGAAACGACATCTGTTTTGGAGTGATAAGTGATAAGTGATAAG
>JBEVJD010000395.1:0-24266 GCA_040510435.1 Pyrinomonadaceae bacterium
AAAACGGCGCAGTATACGCCCGCGAAGGCTTCGTGTGCCTGAGCAACTTTGCGTAAGACTTCCGGGTTGTGTTCGCCTGTATCCGGGTCGAGTGAAATCATCTTACAACGAGGGTCGCGCTCCAGAATCGCAAGCAATGCCTTCGACCCGAGGCGCAGTTTGCGGCCGACCAATTCATCCTCAGAAAAGCCGCGTTCCGATGTGAGGTCGAGGTAGATGTTCGACCGGAAGCGCCTTTTATCAACCGGCCCGCCCAGCTCCTCTTCGACCTGTTTGACGGTTTGCAGACTAATCAGCGACACCGGGCGACAGTCGGTCAGCGCGCGGTCTGAACGCACGAGCGTGAGATGATTCTCACCGCACAGCCCTTCGCCGAGCATCTCTATCAATGCCGGGTCGTCGATAGAGATGACCGCGCCCGAAGGCGTCAAGACATCCAGCAACATGTCCTCCGGCTCGGCATTAGCCGGCGTGACACCGGGCGCGATACTCGTCGCTTCGGTCAAATTCGGCGGCTTCACCGCCCTCTCCGGATAACGAAACTTCGGGCGATAGAGCAGCATCTGTTGCTGTACGTTGGCGTTCAGGTAAGGGAAGCCTTTCCGTGCGCCCGAATTCCTGAAGGCATAGCAGCGGTCGCCGTAAACGCCCGAGAATCCCATGAACGATTCGGTCAGCATCTCGCCGCCCATACTTTTCACAGGGTAGCGCCATAAACTTTCGACGGTTCCAACGATCTTCACAACAGTGTCTCCTCTCACTTCACCCGCACTCTACATTGAAGCGACCTGACGCACGGCACCAACGCCGCGCGGCCCCGCGGCAGGAGTCAACAACTATCTTGTCGGAAATCGGGTGCATGCCGTTGACATGCTGCGGCGCAGATTAATCACTCAGCCGTTTTACCATTGTCACCGAGGAACCGTCCCCGCCCACCTGCTCGAACCCTGCCCGCTCGTACAGGCGCAACGCCGGGTTGTCCGCCGACACGCTGAGACAGACCTTCCGGTAGACGCCACCGGCCGACTCCAACAGCCGGTTGAGTAAGCAGGAGCCGATGCCGCGCCCGCGATAATCAGGCATGACCGCCATCCCCAACTCGGGCGTCTCGTCGTCCACGTACCCATAACCTTTCTCGGCGCCCGCCAGCAGGCGCAGCCACACGGCCCCGACCAACTCACCACTGCCTCCGTCAACGGCGACGAAGCCCAGGTCGCCCGCTCGCCCCCACCCCGCGACGTATTTCGAGACCTCCGGTCGGCTCAGAACCTCCCGCGGGAAAGGCTCCCCACCCTCCGGCACATAGAGCGATTGATACAGCATCTCCCGGAGGAATGGCTGCTCTGAAGGCGTGAGCCGCCGGATAGAATATCTCTCGACCATCACTCCACTAGTGAAGCAGCCCGAATGACTGCTGTGTTGTGGCTTGCGCTTCATCGAGTCGCGTTGACGAGAAAGCCTTGCTTGAACCGCAGGCGTATGTCCCTGACGTGCGAAATTAGCACACCGCAGGCACACGAAGCAGCACGGGCGGCCGAGTAGCTGCCCGTAGGCGGGGGCGGCAGCCTTTGAGTTTGCGTTGCCGTCAACTCGCCGCGCGACTACAATCAATTGCGGAGTGTTTATTATTACTCGATCCGGCCCGCGGCCTTTCAACGTGGGCGGCTTGAGTCATACGCGGAGCTGACTTTGAAGCGTCTCAATCTGGAAACCCTGCCCAAAACCGAGTTACACCTGCATCTGGAAGGGGCTATCCCTGCCGACGTGTTGCTGGAACTGGTGCACAAGTACGGCGGGGCCGAAGAGGCCCCCGACAAGGGCCGTCTGGCCGAGCGGCTGACTTACCGCGACTTCCCACATTTCCTCGACACCTGGAGGTGGATGTGCCGCTTCGTCAGGGAGTACGAGGATTTCACGAGGATGGCGTACGGCGTGGCGAAGAATCTGGCCGCGCAACACGTACGCTACGCGGAGTTACATTTCAGCCCACCGGACTTCCTGGGGCATGGCCTGAGCGTCGCGGGCATCGCCAAGGCAGTGCGTGCGGGACTGGATCAGGCCGGCGGACTCGAAGTCTCACTAATCATGGACTTGTGCCGGCAGTACGGCCCCGAGCGGGGTCGCCGGTGGCTCGGGGAAGTGGTCGAGGTCGCCGACGAGGCCGGCATCGTGGGGGTCGGTCTGGGCGGCCCCGAACACCTCGCGCCCGCCGGCCCTTACTCGGAAGTGTTTCGCCTCGCGGAGTCACACGGGCTGCACCGGGTCGCCCACGCCGGGGAAGCCGCCGGCCCCGAGAGCATCTGGGCGGCGCTGAACGAGCTGGGCGCGGAACGCATCGGGCACGGCACGTTGGCCGTCATGGACGAGGAGTTGATGCGCCACCTGCGCGACACGGGCATCCCTCTCGAAACCTGTCCGACGAGCAACGTCTGCACGGGGGTGGTGGAAGGGATCGAGCGACACCCGGTGCGCCGGTTGTTCGACGCCGGAGTCCGCATCACGCTCTCTTCCGACGACCCCACGTTCTTCGGGACAAACATTGTTTCCGAGTACCAACTGCTGCGCGAACACTTCGGGTTCAGCGACGAAGAGCTGGCGCGCGTGGCGCGCAACGGGTTCGAGGTCGCGTTTCTTCCCGAAGAGAGGCGCGCGGCGCTGCTTCGTGGTTTCGACGAGTACTGCGCGAAAGAGCTGGCAAAGGTCTAAGCGCACCTCACTCCCGTCATTTCCTTCCCCCAACACCTTCATCCGGGTCGGGCGTAACTTCGTCCGGCCTGCCGCCCGCCGCCGCGACACGCCGGCACGGGCGTGTGCCGAGCCTCATGACCTTCGGGGTGATTCAGATTAGGTAAATTCTACATATTGTATTCGAGGGTAAGAGTGTGTATTCTGACGCCTCCGAATCAGGGGTGGCGAATCCTTTCTCACGGGGGGTGGGCCCATGATCACCATTGAGCACTCTGCGAAAAAAGACCGCACGCGAGTTCACTACCAGCGGTTCCACAACATCTATCTCTACGTCACCGAGCGATGCCAGTTGCGTTGCGGGCATTGCTACATGGGCGACCGCCTCGAACGGGGGCTGTCGCTGGAGTTCGACAAAGCGGCACAAATTATGACGTACTGCCGCCGTCTGGGCGGCGAGTACATCACGTTTCTGGGCGGCGAGCCGACGCTCCACCCCGACCTGCCGAGGATGGTCGATTTCGCCATCGGCGCCGGTTACCAGCAGGTGATGATCAACTCGAACGGCCTGCTGGAACGCACCATCGACCGCATCGCGCCCGAGAAGCTGCACTACATCTCGTTCAGTCTGGACGGGGCGACGGCCGAGATTCACAACCGCATCCGCGGCGCGAAGACCTACGAGAAGACCGTCCGCTGCATAAGAGAGACGGTGTCGGCCGGGTACGCCGTCCGGCTGATCACCACCATCTCGAAGGTCAACATCCACGAGGCGGCGCCCATGTTGGGACTGGCCGACGAGTTGGGCGTCCAGATGTTGAATTTCCATCTCTTCTCGGAGGAGGGGCGCGGGATCGGCAACCCCGACTGGTCGTTGTCCCCGCAGGAGTGGATCGACTTCTACGAGTACCTCGAAACGATCAAGGACGGCTACCGCACGTCGATCTGGTACCCGCCGTCGTACGCCACCTCGACCAAGTTGAACCGGTACGTCGATGAGGGGTACAGGGGCTGCGTCGGGTGCTCGCTGGATCGACTGTCGATCTTCCCGGACGGCCGCGCCTACGTGTGTTCGGTGATGTTCGACCTGCCGGGGAACTACGCCCGCCTCGGTGAGAACGGCCTCGAGCTGAACAAAGGCGAGAACGAGTTCGACCTCTTCGCCGCCGCCATGTACGGGGCCAAAGAGCCGTGGCTCTCCGGGTGCCCGGCGGAGGCCGTTTTAACCAGACAGGGTAAGGCGCAGACCCCGGATCATCTGGTCTCGATGTGCCGTCTTTGGAAGTCTCAGGCATAAGGGGTAGACGTTGGTGCCAGCCGTGGTGAACGACCTGACGGCGGTCGCGCGGGCGTTCGAGCAAATGCCCGTGCTCCTCGCGATCCGCGACCGGTTCGCCGAGACACGTCCCTTGAGCGGGGCGCGCGTCGCCGTCGTCTTTCACCTCACCAGGCAGGCGGCGTGTCTCGCGCTCGCCCTGGAGGCGGGCGGGGCGCAGGTGCGTTTTATCCCTTCCAAAGCCGTGACGGTCGAGTCTCAGGTCTCGGAGGAACTGGGCGCCGCTGGCATCGAGGTGTCCCGGGTCGGCAGCGAAGCGGAGCGCGCCGAAGCCCTCCGCGGCGTTCAAGCGTTCGCCCCGCACCTGATGGTGGACAACGCAGACCTGTTCACCTTGTGGCACGGTTTGGCCGACCCGCCGCCTCCGCCGCTCTGCGCGAGCGTGCACTCGCGCGGCGCCTGCGATGTCGTCGAGGCTCACTGGGAGAGGCATCGGGAACTGTTATTCCCGGTCATCGCCGTCGGGTCTGCGCCGATTAAATTGGAACTGGAATCGACACACGGCACAGGCCAGTCTGTCGTCACGGCCCTGATTCTGGCGACCGGGTTACAACTCGGCGGCAAGAACGTCGTCGTCGTCGGCTATGGCAACGTGGGTAGCGGCGTCGCCCGTTTCGCGCGGGGTCTGAACGCGCGCGTCTGCGTGGTGCAGAATTCGGCGTTCCGCGCCCTCAAGGCCGTGATGGATGGTTACGAGGTGCTGCCGCTGTCAGAGGCGCTGCCGCGCGCCGATGTGGTGATTACCGCGACGGGAGCCAGGGGCGTGCTGACCGAGGAGCATTTCCCGCTGCTGCGGGACGGCGTCTACATAGGGAACGTGGGGCGTTCTCAGGAGATAGATGTCGCCGCGCTGTCCAGCGTCGCGGATTCCGCCCTTCGTCTCGACGACAACCTGACCGAGTACGGCGTCGGCGGCAAGCGGATCGTGCTGATGGGCGGCGGGCATCAGTTCAACCACATGGCCGGTTGCGCGAACTCAAGCGAGATGATGGATCTGTCCCTGTCCCTGCACGCGCTCGGACTGGAATACGTGTGGTGTCAGCGGCCGAAGTTGACCGCTTCGATTCACGACGTTCCGACGGCCGTCGCCGAAAGTGTGTCCCTAGCCAAGCTGAATCAACTCGGGATCAAGATAGTCTCCTGACAATTCAGCGCCTTAGTCCCTTACCTCGTCCATGAGAAAGGAGCCTCAATGTCGTACCGAAGAAGTGACATCGAGAAGATCGCGAGCCTGGTAGCCCGCCAGCTGTCGGCAACTCAAGCGTCCCAGCGTGTGTCGGCGGCCAGCGCGCGCATCGCGGGGGGGCGTGTCGCCAGCGCGCGCGTCGTCAGCCAGCGCGCGGCGAGCGCACGCACTGCCGGAGTACGCGGTGCGAGCGCACGTACCGCTGGAGTACGCGGGGCGAGCGCACGCACCGCCGGGGTGCGGGTGGCGAGCGGACGCGCCGCCAACTACATCACGGCCAGCGCGGCCGCCCGGTTGGCTAGCGTTGTGGCGCGCCGGTTGGTGCCGCAGGCGAGCAAACCCTCCGTGCAACTGGTCGCCAGCGGCACGGCCCGCCGGTTCGCGAGCGGGCGCACACACGACCTGGTCGCCAGCATCGTCGCCAGAAGACTGGCGAGCGCCGTGAGCAGGCAACTCGCACGCGAGGATTCGCCCCTGGTGAAGCAGTTGGCCAGCGCTGTGGCGGCCCGTCTGGTAGGCGGCCGCGGGGCGGGCGCGGAGTTGCCGGCCGAGAAGGAGTTATAGCCACAGCAGGTATGTGCTCGCGACCGACAGAGCCGGGGCGGTTCGCCTGGCTGCTCGGCACCGACGAACCGCCGCCCGGCCGACCCGGCTCGGTCGAGTTCGCAGACGCGTGTGCCTTCGGCCTCTCCGCATGGCAGGTCTTGCCCGCCATCGGCCCGCGCCTGTTCGCATGGGGCGGGCCGCGGCGAGTTCGCGAGCCCGCCGCGCAGAGCGTCCGAGACCGGATGGTGAGCCTGGACGTGCTGGGGCGCGTCCAGCTTCGCATGTGCGCCCGCCTGATCGAGACGTTCCAGCGTCGCGGCATACCTTACGCGATGTTGAAGGGCAGCGCGGTGCGTTTCGCGGCTTACCCCGACCCGAGGCTGCGCGTCGGTAAGGATTTCGACATAGCCGTGCCGCGCGCCTTCCTGCGCCGCGCCGAACAGGCCACGCGCGACTGCGGCTTCATCGCCGCGCAGTGGAATCCCTCCACAAAGCGTTTCTACCTCGCCGACCCGGTGCTGCGCGCGAAGGTCGAGGCGCAGCACTACGAACTGGGTTTTCTCGTCCGCCGGCAGGTGGCGACCGGCATCACGCGCGACGAGGAGGCCGCGATTCGCCGCGACCTCGACTCTCAGTTCATCTGGCACTTGACCGACAGTGACGAACCCGCCTGCTACGTCTCCATCGACCTCCACCACGGGCTCAGCCTCGAAGTCAACGTCGAGCCGCTGGTCGAACAGTCCGCCCCCGTCAACTGGGACGGGCTCGCGGTTCAACTCCCGCCGCCGGAGTGGACTCTGTACCACCTCATCTACAAAATCTACTGGGAGGGCGTGCACAACTACGGGAAGGGCGCTTACCAGTTCGCAGACCTCGTGCGGCTCATCCCCGCGACGACCGAGGAGACTTTCGCGCGCCTTCTGAGGCTCCTCCGGGAGTACCGCCTCGAAGCCGCGGGGTACTACGTTCTCAGGCGGCTGAGCCTGACTTTCGGATTACAATTGCGGCCCGAAGTCGAGGCGTTCCTGAAGCAGGCGTCTCACCCGCCGCCCGAATTGGAGCCTTTCCAGGCTAACGACCTGGGCGACATGTGGCCGAAACTCTGGGGCGTGAGGTGACTGCCGGCGTGGAGCGAGGGGCTTTAATCTGTTTCGAAGGGCTGGACGGGGCCGGGAAGACGACTATCGCGCGCTCGGTCGCGGCGGCGCTGACCGCCGAAGGGGTTCCGGCCGCGCTGGTCGAGCGGAAAGACCCGGACTGCGGCACACACGAGCTGACGCGGCGGATGGAGTTGCTGAAGGCGCTGATCTGGGAGTACGGCGACGCGCCCATCGGCGAGTTGGGCGATTACCACGCGCTCTACAACATGGCGTCGTGGTTTTCGGCCCTCGACTTCCGCAAGGTGCGGCCGCTGCTGGCGTCCGGCGTCACCGTCGTCGTGGACAACTGGTACTTCAAATTCCTCTCCCGCTTCACGCTGAAGAAAACGATGGACGAGTGGCATCTGCGGTCGTGCTTCGCACACCTGACCCGCCCCGACCTCGTCGTCTACCTCGACGTGAATCCCGAGGTGGCCGTGGCGCGCAAGGGCGAGTTTGGCAAAGGGGAGACGGGATTCTTCGATGGGCTCGGGCTTCCCAGTCGTGAGAATTTCGTCCGCTACCAGGGGCAGGTTCGGCGGGTCATGGGCCGACTGGCGAGCGAAGAAGGCTGGTGTTCGATAGAGGTTGACGACAAAACGCCCGAACAGGTCACGTCGCTCGTGCTCGAAGCCATCCGGCAACGGGCGCGGCCGCGTGCGTGAGCCTGACCCGTCTTTCCCTCATCCTTCAAGAACGTTCAAGGCTGCCGCGCGGCCGCCGGCCGAGTGGGCGGAGTGGGCGCGGTCGGCCCGCCGTCGAGCATCTGTTGACACCAGGTGAACTGTCCGGGCGTGAGATACCCGATGCCGCACCAGTAGGCAGACCAGTTAGTTTTATTGAGTACGGGCTGCGCGGTGTCGCTCACGTTGTAAAACCTGCCGTAGCTCGTCAGGGAACCGTGGTAGTCGATAGGCATCAGCAGGTAGACGGCTTGCAGCGAGACGGGGTCGAGTGACGGTTGCCCGTACGTCGCGCCGAAGGCGTACTCTTTGCCCCACCTCTCCCCGCGCGCGCCCGCCCCGAGGTTCAGATAGTAGGTCGTGTAGTCGATCAGGGCCGACGACTGACGGTCGTAGGTGAAGACTTTGAATCCCGGGTTGTTCCCGTAGATCGGGCTGATGGCGGGAGTGATGGTCACCGCCGAGGCCGCCCTCTTATCTATCGCCTGATTGACGAGCTGAAAGCTGTCCATGTGTGTGTGCCCGGCGAAGGTGTGAGAAATCGTGGACGCGTACTGGTTCATGAGGTTGAGGTACTGCTGGTTGTAAGTCCCGCCGTAATACATGAGCGGGGCCTCGAACGGGTCGGCGGGATTGTTCTCGATTGAGGAGAAAACGTCAACGCCCGGCGGGATGTGAGCGAGCAGCCACACCCTCTCCTTGCTGGCCGAAGCCTTCCGTAGTTGGTCTCCGAACCACGACAACTCATCCTGCGCCGGGTTGGCCTTCGGGTCGCCGCACTTGTTTGCATAGTCACGCGAGAGGAACACGGTGTTGAGAACGATGAGGCGGTGCCCCTTACCGCCCGGCGGGCTGACTACGTAGGAGCCGCTGGCGGGGAAGGTTTTCAGGAAAGAGCCGACGTTCGACCGTTCTTTAATCAACCCCTTCCACGTCTGGGCCGTCCGGGCGAGAAAGCGGCCGCCGGGCGCAAGGTTATAGTCGCCGCAATACGAGTCATTGTTCCCGAGGGCCGGGTAGACAGGGGTGTTCGGGAATCGCTCCTCAATCATCAGGGTGATGAAGGCGATGGTCTTATCGATGAACGACTCAAGAGCGGCGGGCTCGTGGTTCCCCGTGAGGGAGACGTAGGTTTGCTGAAAATTGTGAGACAGAAAGTCGCCGGAGATGATGACGAAGTCGGGACGGGGTGAGACCTGCCGTGCGTACTCCAACGCCGAGTTCATGAGGTTGTAGTTGGTGTCGGCCGAATAGCTGCCGTAGCCCCGGACGCCGGAACTTGAGAAGATGGCTCTCCACCTCTGGTATTCCGACCGGTTGAGCCGGCCGACGAGGGCGGCGTCATAGAACGGGTTGAAGTGTATGTCTGAGAGGCTGAGGACGACCCCCCTCTGCGCCGGGGGGATTTCACGCCCGACGGCGGCGGGAGACGACAGCGGGCACGCCAACACACAGACTAAGGCCCAAAGGATGGTGAGTTCGACAACACGCGGCCGTAGGTGCACCATAACCTCCTCCGTTGGGGAACAGAACCTTATAGATAACGCACAGGCAGGAGCATCCGCGACATCTTCAGGCGCAGGAACTTCTCACGAACTTCTCGTCGTACCGACCTCGACCAGGACAAACAACCTGACGCCGAATGTGAAGCCTCCGCGCCGAAGCATAGAACATTCCGCGCCATTTCCAAAGGCGATTATTAAAGGACTTGATCGGGAAAGCGGCTGTAACGACGTGTTGGCGACTCTCTGGGTAGCGAGGCGGCTCGGAGGACGCTCAATGAAGGGGTTCTCCGTCCCGGCATATTTGACTTTTCCGAGGGGCGGCGTTACTCTCCGCGTCCTCATGTATCGAGTGGGCGGCTCTCGTAAGCTTTACAGACCGCCCGGAAGTAGACCCGGACACCCATGCCCCGCCGGTTCTAATTGTTCGTTGAGGCGTTCGCTCAAACCCGACGGGAGTCCCCTCAAAGTGCGACCCACAGCACAGTTATTTCCAGCCCGTCGCCACATCTATTTTATCCAGAACCTATAGCTGTGTGATTCGAGAGCGTGAAGTCTTAAGCCTTCTGTCGCAAGTCCGGATAGGTATAAACATGTCCCCCCCCGACACCCCGATGGCGCACCCACACGCCGCCCGCCGCCGGCCGCACGTGGCAGGCAAGTTTATTTATGCGGGCGACGAAAAGCTCTACGTACGCGGCGTGACTTACGGCACGTTCCGGCCCGGCCCCGACGGGCGCGAGCAGCACGACCCGCCGCAGGTCGAGCGCGACTTCGCGCAGATGCGCGAGGCGGGCGTCAACGCCGTCCGCACCTACACGGTGCCGCCGCCCTGGTTCCTCGACATGGCCTTCGCCCACGGCCTCTACGTGATGGTCGGGCTGCCCTGGGAGCAGCACGTCGCCTTCCTCGACGACGCGGAGAAGGAGGCGGACATCGTCCGGCGGGTGCGCGCGTTCGTGCGCGAGTGCGCGGGACACCCGGCCGTTCTCTGCTACACCATCGGCAACGAAATCCCCGCGCCCATCGTGCGCTGGCACGGGGCGCGCAAGGTCGAGCGCTTCCTGCGCCGCCTCTATCAAGAGGTCAAGCGCGAAGACCCGGCGGGGCTGGTCACCTACGTCAACTATCCTTCGACCGAATTCCTGCAACTGCCCTTCGTCGATTTCTTCTGCTTCAACGTCTACCTCGAAACCGAGCCGGCGCTCGACGCCTACCTCGCGCGCCTGCAAAACATTGCCGGCGACCGCCCGCTCGTGATGGCCGAGATTGGTCTGGACAGCCGCCGCAACGGCGAGTCGGCGCAGGCCGAGACGCTCGCGTGGCAGGTGCGCGCCTGCTTCGGCTCGGGTTGCGCCGGGGCGTTCGTCTTCGCGTGGACTGACGAGTGGTGGCGCGGCGGCTACGACATCGAAGATTGGGACTTCGGTCTCGTCACCCGAGGCCGTGAGCCGAAGCGGGCACTCGCGGCCGTCAGCCGCGCGTTCGCGGAGGTGCCTCTGCCGCTCGACGCCGGGTGGCCGCGCGTCTCGGTCGTCGTCTGCACATACAACGGCGCGCAGACCATACGCGACTGCATGGAAGGTCTCGCGCGGCTGGAGTACCCGGACTTCGAGGTCATCGTCGTCAACGACGGCTCGACCGACCAGACCGCGCAGGTCGTGAGCGAATACCCCTTCCGCCTCATCAGCACGGAGAACCGCGGCCTGAGCGCGGCGCGCAACACGGGGATGCTGGCGGCGACGGGCGAGATCGTGGCCTACACGGACGACGACGCGCGCCCCGACCCGCACTGGCTTCAGTACCTCGCGCACTCTTTCAGGAAGTACGGCTTCGCGGGCGTCGGCGGGCCGAACGTCGCGCCGGCCGGCGACGGGCCGGTCGCCGACTGCGTCGCCAACGCGCCGGGCGGCCCCGTCCACGTCCTGCTCTCCGACCGCGTGGCCGAACACATCCCGGGCTGCAACATGGCCTTCCGGCACGATGTCTTGCAGGAGGTCGGCGGGTGCGACCCCCTCTACCGCGTCGCGGGCGACGACGTTGACCTGTGCTGGCGCGTGCAGCAGGCGGGCGGCACGCTCGGCTTTCACCCCGCGGCGCTCGTCTGGCACCACCGGCGCAACTCCGTCAAAGCCTACTGGCGGCAGCAGCAGGGCTACGGCAAGGCCGAGGCTTTGCTCGAAGCGAAGTGGCCCGGGAAGTACAACGCGGCCGGACACCTGACGTGGGGCGGCCGGCTCTACAGCAAGGGGCTCACGCGGGCGCTTTCGTTCGGCCGCGAGCGCATCCATTACGGGACGTGGGGGGCGGGTCTCTTTCAGTCGGTCTACGAACCGGCCGCGGGCGGTCTGAGGTCGCTGCCGCTGATGCCGGAGTGGCTCCTCGTCGTCTTCGCGCTGGGCGTGCTGACGGCGCTCGGGTGTGTGTGGTCGCCGCTCCTGGCGGCCGCGCCGCTCTTCGCGTTCGCCCTCGCCGCGCCCGTCGTGCAGGCCGTACTGAGTGCGCGCCGCGCGCAGTTCACTAGCAGCCCCGCGACCCGTCGCGCGTTATTGAAACTTCAGGCGATGACGGCGCTTCTTCACCTGATGCAGCCGTTGGCGCGTCTGAAGGGGCGTCTGCGTTGGGGGCTGACGCCGTGGCGGCGGCGCGGCGTGCGGGGCTGGGCCGCGCCGCGCCCGCGCTCGACGACCCTTTGGAGCGAGACGTGGCGCTCGCGCGAAGAGCGTCTGGGCGAACTTGAGGCGAGGCTGTGCGAGGCGGGGGCGTGTGTGCTGCGCGGAGGCGCGTTCGACCGTTGGGATTTGGAGGTGCGCGGCGGGATGCTCGGCGCGGCGCGCGTGCTGACGACCGTCGAGGAGCACGGCGCGGGGCGCCAGCTCGTGCGCGCACGCTCGCGGCCTCGGGTCTCGACGCAAGGGATGACGGTCGCGTTGTTACTCGCGGCTCTCGCGGGGCTCGCGGCGTGGGACGGCGCGAGGACGGCCGCCTTCGGCCTCGCCGCCGTCGCGCTCTTCATCGCGGCGCGGATTCTACTCGAATGCGGCGCGGCGATGTCTACGATGCTGCGCGCGCTCGACGCGGGGGCCGAGGCGGCGCGCGTGCAGAGCGCGGACGAAGGCGAGGCCGAAGAGTCGGCGGCGCGCCCGTCGCCGTCAACCGCGCGGCCGGAACCTTCGGCCGCGCCCGTCGCCGTGGCGCAGTTCGAGGCGGAAGGATAAATCTTTGAAGTAGACAGTAGACAGTAGCAAATCCTTCTTCATTGCGAACCGTACGGTTCTCATCAACGACCTCCGTCAAGCGGAGCCTGCTGACTACTGACTACTGTCTGCTGCTTTACCATGCGAGAGCAACTGACATACAGGCTCTTCGAGGACGGCGACCTGCCGGGGCTTTTGCGTTTGTGGGAGGGAGCCGGTTGGGGGACGCTCGCCCCGGAACAGTGGCGCGCGTGGTTCGTGGACGGGCCGCAGGGCCCCAGCCTCGTGACGGTGGGCGTGGACGAGCGTGGGGAGGTGGCGGCGCAGGAGATGTTCGCGCCTTCGCGCGCCGTCGTGGGCGGACGCGAGGTGCGCGCGCTCAGGCTCTCGGCCCCCATCGTGAGCGAGCGACTGCGCGGTGAGTCTCTGAACAACGGCGCGCATCCCGTCTTCGGCCTCTTGAGGGTCGCCGAGGCGGAGGCGTCTGCGCGCGGCTTCTCGGTCGTCTACTCTCTGCCCGAGCACGCGTGGCTCCCCGTCTTCCGTCGCCTGCCGCGCTTCGGCCTGCGGCCTTTCGCCGAGGCCGCCTACGCCTGTGCGTCTCTGCCGATAGAGGCAGCGCGTGCGCTCGAGGTCGAACGCGCGGCGCGCGGGCTTGAGGCGCGCGGCGTCGCGGAGTTTGGCGACGAATACGAGGGACTTTGGCGAGAGGCGAAGGAGAGTTTCCCGATTGACTGCGGCGTCGTGCGCGACCCCGGGTGGCTCCGCTTCCGCAACTCGGGGCGCGTCGCGGTCGAGGTGCGCGAGCGCTCTACGGGTCGGCTCGTCGGCTATTCGGCGACCAAAAAACAGACGGGGCTGGTGGCCGACCTGCTGGCGCGCGAGCCCGGAGAGTTGAAGAACGTTCTGGCCGCCACGCTCCGCTGGCTCGACGCGCAGGGCCCCGCCGCGGCGCCGGCCGCGCTGACACACTTGAAGGTCATGCGGACGCCCGCGCTCGCGCCCGCCCTCGACGCGCTCGGCTTCGTGCCGACCGATTATAAGTTCGCCTTCACCTGCAACACGTTCGACTCGGCGCTCACGCTTGAAGACATCGCGCCCGAGCGCTGGTACATCCTGCCGGGCGACTGAAGAGGGAGACGAACCGTTGAGACTCGCGTACAGACTCGTGCAGGAGGACGACCTCCCCGACGTGCAACGCCTCTGGAAGGAGGAGGCGGGTTGGGGCAACCTCGCCGAGGAGATGTGGCGGCGTTACGTCGTCGATGCGCCGATGGGCGGCATCTCCGGGACGGTGGCGACCGACGTTGAGACGGGCCGCATCGTCGGGCAGTTCATCTTCGTGCCTTCGCTCATCTCGGTGGACGGGCGCGAGGTGCGCGCCTTCCGCCCCGGCGCGCCGATCCTCGCCAAGTCGTTTCGCTTCCGCAGCCCGAACCCCTTCAGCCACCCCGTCGTGGCGATGTACAGGTACGCGGTCAAGGCGTTGCGCGCGCGCGGTGACGGCCTCATCTACATGGTGCCCGACCCGCGCTGGGTGCGCCTGTTCAAGATGTTCCCGTTCTTGCAGACGGGCTCTTTCCCTCTGTGGCGACTGGGGCTTCCGCTCGCCTCTCCGCTGCCGCTCGGCGAAGGCTTCACGGCTGCGCCGCTCGACGCATGGGACGAGCGCGTTGACCGTCTGTGGGAGTCGGCGCGTAGGCTTCACGGCTGCATGGTCGTGCGCGATTCGCGCACGTTGCCTTGGAAGTTGGGCGAGGCGCAGCACGAAGTAATCGCCGTCGAGCGCGGCGGCGAACTCGTCGGACTCACGGCCTCGCGCCAACGTAAGAATGAAGAGCAGTGGCTCGTCTGCGAGTTGCTCGCGGCCGACGACGGCGACGCCCTGCGCGCGACCCTCGCGTCGGTCGCCAACCTCGCGCACGCGAAAACGCTCGAATCGCTGGCGACCCCGAAGCCGATCCGCAAGGTGACGCTGCTCGTGACGCCTTCGATGGAGCCGGCCGTGCGCTCCTTAGGCTTCGTGCGCGATGAGTACGACTTCCCGCTCGTCGTCCACGTCCTCGACGAGTCGCTGCGCGCAGAGGACGTGAGCCCCGCGCGCTGGTACGTCAGCGCCAATGATTAGGAGAGGAGGCAGTAGGCAATGAGCCCCGGAGGGGCGGCATGTTTATAGCCTGAGGTATTCAATTAAATCCTGAGCCCCGTCAGGGGCGACATCTACATGCCGCTCCTCCGGAGCTTAAAACCTGAATAGACGCGTTGAGCTATAAACATGCCGCCCCTCCGGGGCTTCCCAAATTGCCTTCAACTGCCTACTGCCATCTGCCTACTGCCTACTAAGGAACCCTATGACCCTGACGCTCGAATTTCATGAGGTGGCGGACTTGCCCGGACTCGACCGGCTCTGGCAGGAGGAGACGGACTGGGGCGAGCAGACGCAGGCGTTGCGGCGTTGGTTTATGGAGGCGCCGTTCGGAAAGCCCGCGGTCGTCGTCGCCGCTGACGGCGAGACGGGGAAGGCGGTCGGGCAGTTTCGCTTCATGCCGATGCGCGTGTCTGTGAACGGCCGCGACGTGAGCGCCGTCCGCCCGTTCGGCACCATCGTCACCAAAGAGGCGCACGAGGCCGCCGACGCGCGCGGCGTGCTCGACAACCCCATCGCGGCGATGTACCTGCGCGCCGTCGAAGAGTTTCGGGCGCGCGGCGTGGGCCTCATGTACATCGTCCCCGACGAGCGTTGGGTCGGCCTCTTCAAGCGCTGGGCGAGCGCGCTCAGGATGTTTCAGATCGAGTACGCTTCGTTCCCGCTGTGGAGTCTGCCGCTGCCACTGGCGGACAGGTCGCTGCCGCTCGGCGAGGGCTTCACGGCGTCGTCGCTCGACGCATGGGACGAGCGCGTTGACGGTTTGTGGGAGTCGGCGCGCAGGCTCCACGGCTGCATGGCGGTGCGCGACGCGGGCGTGCTGCGCTGGCGGCTCGCACAGGCGGACTACACGGTCACGGCCGTTGAGCGCGGCGGCGAACTCGCCGGCCTCGTGGCCTCGCGCGAGAAGGGCGACCGCCAGTGGCTCGTCTGCGACCTGCTCGCGGCCGACGACGGCGAAGCGCTGCGCGCGACCCTCGCGGCCGCCGTCAACGTCGGGCACGCCGAAGCCGTCGCGCACGGCGGCGCAGACGCGCTGCGTAAGGTCGCCGTGCTGGCGACGCAAGTCATGGAGCCGGCCGTGCGCTCCTTAGGCTTCGTGCGCGATGAGTACGACTTCCCGCTCGTCATCCACGTCCTCGACGAGTCGCTGCGCGCAGAGGATGTGAGCCCCGCGCGCTGGTACGTCAGCGCCAATGATTGAAGAGCAGTAGTCAGGAGACAGTAGTCAGTAGTCAGTAGCGCTCCGCGTTACGGCTTCTGCCGCTGACACCCAAACAATTCGCTATCAACCGTATTTCTACTGGCTACTGACTACTGACTACTGACTACTGATTCAATGCCGAGATACCGCACAGAGGTTGCACACACGCTCGGGCAGCCGGAGGCGCTGGCGCGCGTCAGGGCTTTGGCTGAATACGCCGGCCGCACCTCAGACCTGAAGGGCGCGTGGAGCGAGAACACGTTCGAGTTCTCGCTCACGGTTCAGGGCGTGAACCTGCGCGGCACGCTGAGCGTCGAGCCGGACGCGCTCAAGTTCGACGGCCGCCTGCCGCTGCTCGCCATGCCGTTTCGGAACTGGATTCCGCGCGCTCTCAAGAAGGGGCTCGCGCAGGCGGGGCCGGGCGGTTCGATGAGCGCGACGCCCGCGGGGATTAACGCTCCGGGCACGCAGGCCGAGCCGGCCGCGCCGGTCGTCCTCTTCCTGCACGTCCCGAAGGCGGGCGGCAGCACGCTCGGCGAGTACGTCTACAATCAGTGCCGCGCGCCCGAACCCACTGGCGACGGTTTGCTCGACGCGGGCGTCGCGTATCTCGACTACGGCTTCATCAAAGAGCCCGAACTCGCCGTCCCCAGTCACGTCAAAAGCCTCCTCGGCCGCCGCGACCTGCGCGCCGTCGTCGGCCACTTCTGGTTCGGCCTGCACGAACACGTCGCGCGCCCATCGACTTACGTTACGCTCCTGCGCGACCCCGTCGAGCGCGTCGTCTCGCTCTACTACTACGCGAAGCTGCACGAGACGACGAGCCTCGAAGAGTTCGCGCGCACGCCGCCATTCAAAGAGGTGGACAATGACCAGACGCGTCGCATCGCGGGCGTGAACCCGCCCGTCGGCGGTTGCACGCGCGCGACGCTCGACGCGGCCCGCGAGAACCTGCGGCGCCACTTCGCCGTCGTCGGCACGACCGAGCGCATGGAAGAGACGCTCGCCCTGCTCAACGTCAAACTCGGTTGGAGCAGCGATGTCGTCTCCTACCCGCGCAACGTGAACGCCGCGCGCCCGGCGACGGCCTCGCTCACGCACGAGGCGGCCGAGGCCGTGCGCGCACGCAACGAACTCGACCACGAGCTGTGGCGCTACGCCTCAGAGTTAATGGACGCGAACATAGCGGCTGAAGGGCAGAAGTTTCTTGACGAGCTTGAAAGATACAAAGCTCTGACCCGAGGATGAAGAAGCGTCTGCGCATCGTCGTCGGCGGTTACGTGGGGCTGCTCCCGGCGGGCGGCGTGACGTGGGACTACGTGCAGTACCCTGCGGGTCTGGCCGCGCTGGGTCACGACGTTTACTACGTCGAGGACACGCGCCTGTGGCCGATCTACCAGCCGGAGGGGAGCGACTGGGGCGACGCGTCGGCGTCGGTCGCGCACCTGCGGCGCGTGATGGATGCCTTCGACCTCTCGTCGCGCTGGGCGTATCGTGATGAGGCTGCGGGCCGGACGTTCGGCATGAGCGAAGAGAAAGTTAAAGAGGTCTGCCGCACGGCGGACGTGTTCGTTAACGTCTCCTGCTCGACCTACATGCGCGACGAGTACCGGGCGATACCCGTGCGCGCCCTGATCGACACCGACCCGATGTTCACGCAGATTCAATACCTGTCGCAGCAGATGTTCACGCCGGGCGAGCCCACCCTGCGCGACCTGGTTGACGCGCACAACTTTCACTTCACGTTCGGCGAGAACGTGCGCGGCGACGACTGCCGTATGCCTGACTGCGATATCAACTGGCGTCCCACGCGACAGCCCGTCTGCCTCCCGCACTGGCGCGCGACCGCGCCGCCGACGGTCGCCGACGACGAGATGAGTCGTCCGGCCTACACGACGCTGATGAACTGGACGGCGGCGCGGCCGCTTCAGTACGACGGCGAGACGTGGGGGCAGAAGGATGTCGAGTTCCGCCGCTTCAACAACCTGCCCGGCCGCGTTCCGGAAGTGGCGCTCGCCGTCGCCGTCGGGCAGACGGGCGGCGCGGGCGAGCCGTTCCCCTGCACGGAGGCGCGCGCGGCCGGCTGGCGCGTGCTCGACCCGCGGGCGTGCGCGCCCGACTGGCGCACGTACCGCTCGTTCATCGAGGGCTCGCGCGGCGAGTTCTCCGTCGCCAAGGAGACTTACGTGAAGGGGCGCACCGGTTGGTTCTCGTGTCGCTCGGCCTGCTACCTTGCGGCGGGTCGCGCCGTCGTCACGCAGGACACGGGCTGGTCGAAGCACCTGCCGGAAGGCGAAGGGCTCCTCGCCTTCAAAGACATTGAGGGCGCGGCCGAGGCGCTGAGGCGCGTCGAGTCCGACCCCCCGCGCCACTCGCGCGCCGCGCGCGCCGTCGCCGAAGAGCATTTTGATTCGGCGCGCGTCCTAGCGTCGCTGCTGGCGGAGATGGGCGCCTGACTCGGTTTCAAGGGGAGAGATGAAGGAGTTGAAAGAGCATGCAGGAAGCGATTGAAGAGAGGGTGAAGCGCGCCGTCGCGGCGGCGTCACACACGGACGCCGAGCGGCTCACGCCGGACACGAGCTTTGAGGAACTGGACATGACTTCGCTCGACGCGCTCGCGCTCATCGCCGATCTCGAAGAGGAGTTCGGCGTGGAGATTCCGAACGAGGACGCCATGTCGCTGCGCGACGTGCGGCAGGCCATCGAGTGCGTGCGCGCCCTGACGGCGGCAGGGGCCTCCGGGGCGGGGCAGGGATGAGCGCGCCGCGCCGCGTGGCAATCACAGGGCTCGGGGCGATTACGGCGCTCGGGCTCGATGTCGCGCAGTTCCGAGACTCGTTGCGAGCGGGCCGTTGCGGCATCCGCCCGCTCGAAACGGTTGACCGCACCCGTCTGCGCTTTACGAACGGCGCGGAGGTCGGCGGCTACACGCCCGCCGAGCACTTCACGGGAAAGGAGCTTGACCTGCTCGACCGCTTCGCTCAGTTCGGGCTCGTCGCCGCGCGCGAGGCCGTGCGCGACGCGGGGCTGGAGTGGACGCCGCACTTGCGCGAGCGCGCGGCCATCGTCACGGGGTCGTGCCTCGGCGGCAAGATTTCCGAAGACCAGACATTCGCCGCAGTCTACGGCGGCGAGGGACGGCGCGCGCACCCTATGGCGATTCCGCGCGCGATGTCGAACGCGGCGGCTAGTCACATCTCGATGGAGTTCGGCATCACCGGGCCGACCTACACCGTCTCCACCGCCTGCGCTTCGGCCACGCACGCCATCGGCCAGGCTTTCGCGCTGGTTCGCTCGGGCGCGGCGGAGGCGGCCGTCACGGGCGGCAGCGAAGCCCCGTTCGCGCTCGGGCACCTGAAGAAGTGGGAGGCGCTGCGCGTCGTCTCGCCGGACACCTGCCGGCCGTTCTCTAAAGACAGGCGCGGGATGATACTCGGCGAAGCGGGCGCGATGCTGGTGCTTGAGCCGCTCGACGCGGCGCTCGGGCGCGGCGCGCGCGTCCACGCCGAGATAGTGGGCTTCGGCATGTCGGCCGACGCGCACCACGTCACGCAGCCCTCGGCCGAGGGCGCGGCGCGGGCCATCGCCGCGGCGCTGCGCGACGCAGACGTAAGTCCGGAGCAGGTCGGCTACGTCAACGCGCACGGCACGGCGACGACGGCCAACGACCCCGTCGAGACGGAGGCGCTGCGGCTCGTCTTCCGCGAGCACGCCTCGCGCCTCGCCGTCAGTTCGACCAAGTCCATGCACGGGCACGCGCTCGGCGCGGCCGGCGCCGTCGAGGCGGTGGCGACCGCGCTCGCCCTGCGCGAAGGGTTCCTGCCGCCGACGGCGAACTTCACCGAACCTGACCCGGCCTGCGACCTCGACTACGTCCCGAACGAGTCGCGCCGCGCCGAGGTCGAATACGCCATCTCCAACTCGTTCGCCTTCGGCGGCCTCAATGCCGTCCTCGTCCTGCGCCGTTGGGAAGGCTGAGGAAAGAAGGTGCTATGACGACTGAGACGCAACTCTTCTACAGGCTTGAGCCGGGGGCGCAACTCCCCGGCGACTGGTTCGCGGGGCGCATTCCGGTCAACGTCGTCGCGGGTGAGGGGACTGTCATCGATTCGACGTTCTGCTTCAAGCACTTCTACTCGGCCCGGGAGGTGGGCTTGCGGGTCGGCCGTCACACGACCATCTGGCGCGCCTCGCTCGCGGCGGACGAGGAGGCCGTCATCGAGATCGGCGATTACTGTTACATCGCCAACGCCTCCCTCGTCTGCTCCGAACGTATCCAGATAGGCTCGCGCGTGCTCGTCGCGGGCGGCGTCACCATCGCCGACTCGGACTTCCACCCGCTCGCACCCGCCGCGCGGCTCGCCGACACCGTCGCGCTCTCGCCCGTCGGCGAACGCGCGAGGCGGCCGCGCATCGAGACGCGCCCCGTCGTTATCGGGGACGACGTGTGGATCGGCTACAACGCGACCATCCTGAAGGGCGTGACCGTCGGCGCGGGCGCGCTCGTCGCCCCCGGCGCGCTCGTCGTGCGCGACGTGCCGCCCGGCGCGGAGGCGGCGGGCAACCCCGCCGTCATCGTGAGTTAGTAGAAGTCATCCCTAAACCTCGAAATGCCCATAAAATCAGGGCGAAATTGAGGATTTATTGCAATTAGCAGTTGCGTGCAACCGAGAGAGAGTTAACACAGAGGCACAGAGACACAGAGAGGCACAGCTTGTTGGATTATACCTCTTGAAGCCGTGCCTCTGTGCCTCTGTGTCTCTGTGTTGAAAGCTCACGCCCTATGCACCCGCATGATAAGCGCTCTAGGGATAGCTTCCAGTTCGCGAGCACGGTGCGGCAGTGAACGTTGATGAATGAGAACATCCCCACAGACCTGGTTTCAACCGGCGGCATTCGCCGGCTCGAATACGACTGGTACGCGGGCGGCATCCCCGCCAACGTGCGGCTGGGCGCGCGCGTCTACATCGACACCTCTTACGGCTTCGCGCCGTTTCACTCCGAGCACGACCCCGGTCTCACGCTCGGCGACGCCTCCGGCGCTTACGACCGCGCGACGTTCGTCGTCGGCCCGCGCGGCCGAATCGACGTAGGCGCTTACACGGTGCTGAACGGCGCGTATCTCGTCTGCAACGGGCGCATCCGTGTCGGCGACCATTGCCTGCTCGCGTGGGGCTCTGTGCTGACGGATACGTGGCCTTCGGGCGCGGGTTCGCTGCCCGTCGCCCTGCGCCGGGAAGTCATGCGCGCCGCCGCGAATGACCCGACGCGCAGTCTGCCCGCCTTCACGGAGCCGCGCCCGGTCGTGCTCGAAGATAACGTGTGGGTCGGGTTCGACGCGGTCGTCCTTCCGGGCGTGCGTCTGGGGCGCGGCTCGGTCGTGGGCTGCAAGACGGTCGTCGCGGAGGACGTGCCGCCCTACGCCGTCGTGGTCGGCTCGCCCGCGCGCATCGTCCGGTATCTTGACGCCGACGACACGGAGGAAGAGAGAGCGCGTGCGCTGCGCGAGTACGCGCGCTGAAGACTTGAAAGAAGGCCCGATTGACAGCGAATAATGACGCTTGACTGACAGCGAAGTATGAAACGCCGAGTCTCCATCGATCTCGTCATCTGCACTTACAACAACGCCGCGCTGCTCGACGCGACGCTCGACGCCGTCGCGCGCCAGCGCGTCCCCGAAGGCGTGGATTGGGAGGTGCTCGTCGTCGATAATAACTGCACAGACGGGACGCGGGAGGTGCTGGAAAGGCACAGGAGCGCGGGCCGCACACGGCTGCGCGCGGTCGTCGAGCTGCGGCAAGGGCTGACGCCCGCGCGCGTCCGCGGCGTGAAGGAGACGCGTGGCGAGTGGGTCGCATTTGTGGACGACGATTGTCTGCTGGAAGAGGATTGGGTCGAGCAGGCGGCGCGCTTCGCCGCGGAGCACGCGGAGTGTGGAGCCTTCGGCGGGCAGGTCATTCCGCGTTGGGAAGTGACGCCGCCGCCCTACGTGCTCAGCCGTCACTACGCCTACGCGTGCAAGTATCACGGCGAGACGCCGCACCGCCGCCCGTGGCTCGCGGGCGCGGGGCTGGTCGTGCGGCGCGAGGCGCTGGCAGGCTGCGGCTGGCTCGACCGGCAACATCTGGCAGACCGCACGGGCGGCCGTCTCGTCTCCGGCGGCGACATGGAGATCACCTTGCGCGTCGGGGCGAAGTACGAGCTTTGGTACAACCCCGCGTGCAGGCTCCGACACGTCATCCCCGCGCGCCGCATGTCGCGCGAGTACGTGCGGCGCGTCACGCGCGGCCTCGGCGCGGGCCGGCATCACGCCGAAGCCTTGCAGTGGGGCGGCTCTTATGCCGGATGGTTGCTCTACTCGGCGGGCTTCGGCCTGGGCTTCGGCGCGCGCGGCGCGGTCGAACTCGCGCGCGACGCTTTCAAGTCGGGGGTCGATTTCAAGACCGCGTTCAGTCCCGCGGCGGGCTGGTGGGCGGCGATGTGGGAGATGCTCCGCATGGACGCGGCAGAGCGGCGTGAGTTGCTCGGCTGCGCCGCCGCGCGCGGGGCGGGACGCGGCAGAGACGAGATGCGTTTGAGGGAAGAAGGATGCAGTTAGGAGAGTCGCAGTCGGGAATGATGTCCGCATCCCCTTTAGCGTCCGCCTCGGTCGCGAGCGTACCGGCCGTGTTGACTGTCGCGCTCGTCGATTGGAGTCAGCTACTCGAAGACTATCTGGACAACATCGGCCTCTCTTTCGAGTCGTTCCGCGACGAGATGAGTGGCGGGTGGATGTTCGGCTACGTCGAGGCGTTGCGCCGGGTCGGGGTGCGGGCGACGCTCTTCTGCGTCTCGGCGCGCGTCGCGGAGACGACGCGCGTCACGCACGCCCCGACGGGCGCGACGATTTGCGTGCTCCCGGCCCCGCGAGCCTATCGCGCGCTGCGCCGCCGCGTGCTCAACCCTTACGCCGCGACGCTTGAGGAGGCGGTCGGGACAGTTGAAGGGCGCGCGCGCCGCGCATGCTGGTCGGCCGCACGGGAACTCATGCCGTATCTCTCGACGCCCGTCGTCGCGCTCGCGCGAGAGTTGCGGCGCGAGCGGTGCGACGCGCTGCTCGTGCAGGACTACGAACACGGGCGC
Source organism: Pyrinomonadaceae bacterium (assembly GCA_040510435.1). Classification (GTDB taxonomy): domain Bacteria; phylum Acidobacteriota; class Blastocatellia; order Pyrinomonadales; family Pyrinomonadaceae; genus QHXN01. The sequence goes on from JBEVJD010000395.1 coordinate 22,747, forward strand.
TTCGACGTGTGTCTACTGCTGGGGCGTCTGACGGGTCGCCGTGTCTACGCCACGTTTCAGGGCGGCGATTGTTCGCACGGGCGACTCGAACGCGCGCTGCGGCGTCTCGCCGTGCGGCGGGCCGACGGCCTTTTCGTCGCCGCGGGCGGCGAGGCCGCGCGCCTGCGCGGGCGTTACGCCTTGTCGGACGAAACAATCGCGCGCGTCTTCAATCCGCTCGACCTCTCTGAGTGGCGGCCGGGCGACCGCGCGGCGGCGCGGCGTGCGCTCGACCTGCCCGACGCGGCGCGGGTCGCCGTCTGGCACGGGCGCGTTGACTTTCGCCGCAAGGGGCTCGACGTGCTGCTCGAAGCATGGCGGCGCGTGTGCGACGAACGCCCCGAACGCGACCTGCGCCTGTTCCTCGTCGGCACGGGCAACGACGCCGCGGAGCTTCGCGCGGCGGCCGAAGGCGTGCGCGGTCTCACCTGGGTTGACGAGTACGTGCGCGACCGCGGGCGTTTGCAGACGTACCTGTACGCGGCCGATGTCTACGCCTTCCCGTCGCGGCACGAAGGGTTCGCGGTGGCGCCGCTGGAGGCGTTGGCGTCGGGGCTGCCCGTCGTCGCCGCGGACGCGCCCGGCGTCGGCGACCTGCTCGAAGGCGGCGAAGAGGCGGGCGGGGTGGTCGTCCCTTGCGGGGACGCGGCGGCCTTCGCCGCGGCGCTCGCACGACCGCTCGACGACGCGGTGCTGTGCCGCGCGCTGGGGGTGCGTGCGCGCGTGCGCGTCGAAGGCACGTTCGGGCTCGAAGTGGTCGGCGCACGCTTGAAGGAGTTTCTGACTAAGGGGGGGAGAGGCGTTTGAGCGGCCTGCGTGCGGAACAGAAAGTCTTCGGCCTCGGGTTGAGCAAGACCGGCACGTCGAGTTTGACGGAGGCGCTCAACCTGCTCGGCATCCGCGCAGTGCACTATCCGCACGACGAGCGCACCCTCGAAGAGTTGCGCGCGGGTCGTTTCCGGCTCTCGATCCTCGAACGGTTTCAAGGGGTCACGGACATCTCGGTCGCCCCCTTCTACGCACAGCTCGACCGCGCCTTCCCCGGCAGCCGCTTCGTCCTCACGGTGCGCGAGAAGGAGTCGTGGCTGCGCTCGTGCGAGGTTCACTGGCGTCTGCTGATGCAGTGGTGGGAGAACTTTCCAGACTTCAAGCGCTTCCACGAGTTCGCCAGCGCGTGCACGTACGGCGGCGTCGAGTTCGACCGCGAGCGTTTCTCGTCCGCCTACGACACGCACGCCACGAACGTCCGCGCTTACTTCCGCGAGCGGCCGGATAATCTACTCGTCATGGACATCTGCGCGGGCGAAGGTTGGGAGAAGCTCTGCCCGTTCCTCGGGCTTGACGAGCCGGGCGCGCCGTTCCCGCACGCGAACGAGTGGATGCACCTGCTGCTCGAAGCCGCACGGGATGTTTCGCGGACGATTCCCGAAGGCGAGACTTTCATCCTCGTTGACGAGCAGGGCTTCGGCCAGGACTTCGCG
>JBEVJD010000396.1:0-8098 GCA_040510435.1 Pyrinomonadaceae bacterium
CTCGTCGAACACCTCACCGGCGGCGACGCGCCCGCGCGCCTCTACTTCATCACCGACCGCCGCGAACTCCTCGACCGCGCCCGCGACGTTTACGACCGCGAGGGATGAGAGGAAGGGTGTTGGGTGCTGGGTGTTGGGTGCTGAGGTCAATAAAAAATTCTTACCTGGAGCGGTTTGCCTTTGATTTTACCGATCAATGTTTGGAGGCGGGCACAGCCCGCCTCTAAACGTTTGGTAAAGAGATACGCATACCGCCCTAACACCCAGCACCCAACACCCAACACCCCCTCTTACCTGTTCATCTTGTTCCAGTGCACGCTCAGCGGGACGGCGAGCGAGGTGTCGCGCAGGTCGAAGATGGCGTAGGAGGGTTGCTCGATCTTGACGAGTTGGTAGACGCCCTCCTGCGTGGTCGTCGAGACGTTGCCGACGTGGTCGCTCAGGTAACGCCGGGCCGCATCCATGCTCGCGCGCTCCTCGCTCGTGTTGTCGCCGAGCGCGTCCACGGCGTAGGACTTCAGCAGCTTCGGCCAGTACGAGGCGAAGAGGCGCCGGCTGGCGAAGACATCCGACCAGACCACCTTGCCGTTGCGCGCGACGATGACGCCGACGACGCCCGGCTGCAACACCTCGCTTTGGAGCGCGCGCAGGTAGTCGTCCATCTGCGCGCCGACGCGCTTGCTCGCGTAGACCTCCTGGTAAGTGTCCGTCGAGTTGGCCGTGCCGAGCTTCACATTGTTGGCGCTGACCTCCTTCCAGACCTCGCCCTGCACCTTCTTGTCCTGCGCCGCGGCGCGCAGCTTCGGGTGCGCGACCGCGCCGAGGCTGGAGAACTTCCCGTCGTCGGGCGCCGACGCCGCCACCGGCGCCTGCGCGGGCGCCGACCCGCCGCCGGAGTTGTGGCTGGCGTTGCGCGCAGACCAGCGCCCGTGCTCGACGCAGAAGACGCTGAGCGCGACGGGGACGCTCACGGGCGGGATGAGGCGATCCTCCTGCACGATCCTGTCCTGCTTGCCGCCGACGATGACCTCGCCCGCCAGCATCAGCAGCTTCTTGCCCGAGCGGTTGACGAGCGCCAGTTCGTTCACAGACGCGCCGCCGCCGCTGTAGGCGACGTTCTGCTGCCGCGCGTTCGCCGGGCGCGAGCGTCGGGACGGAGCCTGCGCCGCCTGCGCGCCGCCGCCCTTCTCGGTGATGACGACCGTGCCGGCCTTCGTCCCCTCGTCGAGCGTGATGTAGGCGTCGGAGCCCGCGCGGTCGGGCCCGCGGACGGGGAAGATCGTCAGGTTCTTGTACGAGACCGGCGTAAGCACCTGCAACTCCTGATTGGGCTTGGGCCCGTGCCCTGGCCCGTCCCCCTTCGCGCGCGCGACCTGCGACCCCGCGGGCAGCATGAGCACCCCCAGCAGGAGCGCGCACGCGCACAGCGCCGCCGCCAAAGTTCTTGAACCCGGAATGAGAGTCATCGTTTGCCTCCTCAAAAGTCTGGTCTGTGTTGAAACGTCTCGGGGCGCGCGCGTCGGCCGTTCCGGGGCTGACGGGCGACTCGGCGCTTTCTCGGTTCCGACGTGTGAACGTGCGAGGCTTGGGGAACTTGCGGGCGAGTTTATCGAGTGTGCGTTAACCACAGAGACACAGAGACACAGCTTGGGCGCACAGCTTCGAGTTTTTAGCCGTGTCTCTGTGTCTCTGTGGTTAACTGCTTTTGAAGACCGCCGCGTTTAAGGGCGCGCAGCCCGTCGGCCTCCAGACCGACGGGCTGCCGCAGTAGCGCGCCGGGGCTCAGACGGGGAACCGGCTCTCGAGGTCTTTCGCTATCGACAGGTAGGTGGCCTTGATCTGGTTCTCGTACTCGCCCCGGTCGTTGAAGAGACTCTTGAAGAAGGCAATCGGGTTGCGCAGCGCGGAGAGCCGCAGCTTGCCGGAGAGCTGGCGCACGTCCCACCACCCGACCTCGTTGAGGTGGTCGCCGAGGACGGGGAAGTCTCGCTGCAAGACCTCCTTCTCGCGCGCGCCGTGCTGGAGCCGCTTCGTCCAGCGCTGCGACGTGACGGAGACGAGGCCGTCGTTGTGCCCCTCCTCCCTCTTCTTTATCTCTTTCCACGAAGCCTGGAGCGGCCCGAAGACGCGCCCGGCCTCCTCCTCCCAGCACGTGTAGGTCTGGTAGAAGACCCCGTTGTCGGCCTCCGCCGCCTCGGCCCTCGCGTTGAAGGCGGCGCACGCGCCGGTCTTCAAGTCCAGAAAGCCGTCGAGGTCGATCACGTCGTGGAGCCTTTTGACGACCGCTTCGCCCCGGTGCTCGCTGCCCCAGTCGGCGAAGCTCGAGCCCTTGTGCGGCGTGCCGATGGTCGTCAGGCTGCACACGCGGTCGGCCATCCCGAGGTCTACGATCATGTGGCGCGCGTCGAGCCCGCCCATGCTGTGGCCGACGATGTGCACCTTCGTGTGCGGCTTCGAGGCGGCCAGAACGCGCTCGACCTCCCGCTTCAGGTCGGCGGCCCGCTCGCCGACGCCGCCGGCGAACTCAACGTCCGTGTGGTGCACGTTCGGGAATTTGTTCTTCGACAGGTGGCTGCGGATGTTCCGGAAGTAGTGAGTGCGGTCGCCGATTCGTTCGGCCGGGAGGCCCAGGCCGTCCACGAAGTGATCGCGGAGGAAGTCGAAGCGCGCGACGCCGTGGGCGAGCAGGATGGGGTAGGTGGGCATAATGTCCTCGTTCGTCTGAACGTCCGGGTGGGAAGGGGCGAGGCCGTCCGGCCGCCGGACGCCCCGGCGGCGCGTCTTTATATCACGCCAGTAGACAGTAGTCAGTAGTCAGTAGTCAGTAGTCAGTAATCAGTAGTCAGTAGAAAGACAATCGTCGCTCGAACCCTGCGGCTGTCATCCTCAACGTCAGCAGGGCGGGGCCCTACTGACTACTGACTACTGTCTACTCTCCCTCCCCCTTTGGCCTCGCGGGCGCGGCCCTCGTCGGCGGGGTCGGGCGGGCGGGAGGTGACGGCCGCCTCAGACGCCTCGGGCGGGCGGCGCTTGTAGCGGTGCGTGACGGGGCGGCGGCGGCCGATGCCGATGGCGTTGCGCGAGATGATGAGCGTCGGCGGGAGCTGCCGCCGCTTGAACTCGTTGGCCGGCGACTCGACGCGGTTGAGGATGTCGTAGACGAGCGCGCGGTCGTGCCCCTCGGCGACGATCTGCTCGGGCGCGTACTTGCGCTCGAAGTAGAGCCGCAGGATGGGGTCGAGCGCGTCGTAGGGCGGAAGGCTCTGGTCGTCGAACTGGTCGGGGGCCAGCTCGGCCGAAGGGCGCTTGTCGATGATGGCGTTGGGGATCAGCTCGCCGCCGCGGTTGATGTGGCGCGCGAGGTCGTAGACTTCGGTCTTGAGCACGTCGCCGATGACCGCGAGGCCGCCGTTCGTGTCGCCGTAGAGCGTGCAGTAGCCGAGGGCCAGCTCCGACTTGTTGCCGGTCGAAAGCAGCAGACGCCCCTCGGCGTTCGAGACGGTCATCAGGATGTTGCCGCGCAGGCGCGATTGCAGGTTCTCGGCCGCAAGCGATTCGCCGCCGCGTGAAGGCTTCGTCAGCCCCATCTCCTTCGTCAGCACTTCGAAGGCCGCGCTGATAGGGCGCTCGACCACGGGCATCCCGAAGTTGCGCCCGAAGGCGATTGAATCCTCGACGCTCCCGCGCGAGGAGAAGGGCGAGGGCATCATCACGCCGAGGACGTTATCGGCGCCGATGGCTTCGCACGCGAGCGCGGCGACGACGGCCGAGTCGATGCCGCCCGAGAGCCCGAGCACGGCGCGCTTGAACCCGTTCTTGCTCGCATAGTCGCGGATGCCCAAGACGAGCGCCTGCCTGACCGTCTCCATGTCGTCGCCGGGCAGGCAGCGCTCGTCGCGCGCGCCGCAGTCGAGGTCGATGGTGGCGACGAACTCCTCGAAGGGCGGCGCTTGCAGTATCGTCTCGCCGCGGCAGTCGGTGACGAGCGAGGCGCCGTCGAAGAGGATGCCGTCGTTGCCGCCGACGAGGTTGACGTAGACCACCGGCAGCCCCGAAGCCTTCGAACGGTGCGAGACCATCTGGCAGCGCTGCCCCATCTTGCCCTTGTTGAAGGGCGACGCGTTGGGCGAGACGATGACGGTCGCCCCGAGTTCGATCACCTCGTCGGTCGGGTCGTGCGCGTAGAGCCGTTCCTTCCAGAAAGTCTTGTCGTTCCAGAAGTCCTCGCAGACGACCACGCCCAAGCGTTCCTTCCCCACCCCGAAGATTTGCCGGCGCTCGCCCGACTGGAAGTAGCGCGGGTCGTCGAACACGTCGTACTCGGGGAGCAGCGTCTTGTCCGCGAAGCCCAGCAGCTCGCCGTCGCGGATGACGGCCGCCGAGTTGAAGAGCTTGCGCCCGTGCACCGCGCCGGTCGGGCGAACGGTGCCGACGACGGCCGTCAGCCCCTTCGTCGCCGGGATGATTCTCTCCAAGGGCTTGAGCGCCGACTCGACGATGTCGCGATCTAAGAACCAGTCGAGCGACGTGTACCCTTGCACGCACGCCTCGGGGAAGACGATGAGGTCGGACTTCTCTTCCCTCGCCTGCTTGATGGCGCGCAGGATGCGCTCGGTGTTCCCCTCGTAGTCGCCGTTCGTCGTGTTGATCTGGCCGATGGTGACGCGCATGTTACCTCGCCGGTCTGTCCGCCGAAGTTCGTCCCGCTCGGCGCCGCCCGCTTCAGCGAACGAGGCGCACGTCGAGCCCTTCAATCTTCGACGGGTCGATCTTGATGTGGTCTTCTCCGACTGAGCCAAGCATACCGCTTTCGCGCAAAAATGTCTCCGCGCGTTCGGGGGAGGCGACCTTGAGAACGAGCGTCCGGATGGAGTCGGTGTCGGCGCTGCGCTCGCCGCACTGAAAGACTTCGAGGTAAGGGTGGCCGAGCGCGACCCCGCCGCTGTGGAACGAAGGGTAGGAGCGGAACGGCCAGGCGACGGGCAGCCCCAGAGTCTTGGTCAGCGTGTCGAAGAGGCGTCGGGGGTCTTCGACGCGCGCGAGGAGGTGGTCGAGCTGTTTGAAGACGCGGGGCTGGTCATCCATCGCTTTACCTTTCGAGGGCTCAACGGCGCTTTACCTTTTAAGGGCTCAACGGAAGTCGCTGATGAGCGCCACGTCGTAGAAGGTGTCGCCGCGTGCGACGGCGAGTTGGCGGCCGTCGCGCGACCACGCGTACCAGAAAATCTTGTCAGACTTCCAGTCGGTCAGTTGGCGGTGGCGGCCGCCTTCGAGCGGCAGCGTCCAGAGGTTCGAGACGTTGTCGGCGTCCTTCACCACGACGAGCGAGCGCCCGTCCGGCGCCCACGTGGCATCGTGCGTGTCCCTGGGCGAGTCGAGGACGCGGACGGGCTCGCCGCCCGCCGACGGCACGATCTCGATCTGCGCGGGCGCGGCCGGGTTCTCGCGGTAGTAGTAGAGCAACAGGCGGCCGTCGGGCGAGAGCGGGGCCGCGCGGGTCTCCTTCCGCGTCAACTGCTCCGGCACGCCGCCGTCGATGGAGACGCGCCACATCACCTGCCGGCCCGCGGAGTCGAGCGCCGCGTAGAAGACCCAGCGGCCGTCGGGCGAGACCTGCGGGTAGGAGTACTGCCCCGTGTTGCGGGTCAGCTCCAGCGGCGCGGCGCCGTCGGCGTTCATCCGCCAGACGCTCCAGCCGACGCCGCGGTTGGTCTCGAAGACGATGTGGCGGCCGTCGGGCGACACCGACGGGTAGGTGTTGGCGTCGGTGCCCGAGGTCAGTTGCCTGGGCGAGCCGCCGTCGGCGTCCATCACCCAGATGTCCAGGTAGCCGCTCGCCCGCGACGTGTAGATGACGCGCCCGTCCGGCGTCCACGCGCACCCGAGGTTGCCGTTCTCGCGCCCGGCGGTGGCCTGCCGCGCGCGCGCGTAGTCGCCGTTCGTCACGACCCAGACGTTCGAGCGCAACTCGCTGCGGGTGGCGACCAGAGCCTTGCCGTCGGCCGTCAGGCTGAGACTGTCGAAAGGGTTCGAGTCGTTGGTGAGCCGGCGCGGCTCGCCCGAAGGGTAGGCGACCTGCCAGATTTGCGCGGGCGTGCCGGGCGAAGACGCGCGGTCGCGCGCGGCCATGAGGAGCGCGCTCCGGTCGGGCAGCCACGCCAGCCCGATGACGGAGCGCCAGCGCGCCGCTGAGATGATCGTCTCGCGCCCGTCCGCCAAACGCGCCTCGCCGATGTGCGTGTAGTAGCCCTCCCTGTCCTCGCCGTAGAAGGTATAGGCGACCACCTCGCCGTCGGGCGACCAGGCGAGGTCTCTGAACTCCTCCGGCGTCCGGCGCAGCGCGAGCCGGCGCTCGCCCGTGCCGTCGGCCTCCGAAACGACGATGGCCGACTCCTTCGCCTTCTGGTCGTGGCGCACGAAGGCGAAGCGCCGGCCGTCGGGCGAGAAGGTGACGGCGCTGTCCACGCCGTGGTTGAGGCGGCGCGTGGCTCCGCCGAGCAGGGGCACGCGGTAGAGATCGTTGACCGGGACGGTGCCTGCGCGGTCGTTGTCCGGGACGGCGCCCGCGCGGACGAGGTAGTGCAGATAGTTGCCGTCCGGCGAGAAGGCCAACCCGCGGTAGTGCGTGTCGGGCGCGGCCGGCACAATCTCCTTGTCGCTCGGCTCGACGACCTGCCTGAGGTGTATGCTCCGGCGCGCGCCGTCGGCGAGGACGTAGGCCACCAGCCGCCCGTCCGGCGAGACGACCGCCTCGCTCGCGCGCCCCGTGTCGGTGAGCGCCTTGATCTTCATCGAGCCGCGCGCGTCCGGCGGCGGGGGCTGGCTGCGACTGACGAACCAGTAGGCGGCGAAGGCCGCGCCCACGAGCAGCGCCGCGAGCGCGACGCCGCCGAGCGCGACGAAGACCCATACGCGCCCCCCGCGGCGCGCGTCGGCGCCGGGCAGACTGGGCTGCGTCGCGGTCGCGTTGGCGATGGTCGCGTGCGCGCCGGAGACGGTCGTGCCCGGGTGCGAGACGGTACGGCCGCCGCCCGTGACTTCGGCACCCGGCGCGCCGCGCGTGCCCGGCGGGACGGAGTGGTCGAGGTGCGCGCCCGCGTCCACGCGCCGCTTGAGGCGCTGGAGCTTGGCGAGCATCTGCCTCGTCGTCAGCCGCGCCTCGCGGTCTTTGGCGAGCGCGTCGGAGACGACCTCCTGCAAGAGGTCGGGCACTTCCGGGAGGTAGTTCGAGAGCGGCGGCGGCTCGTCGTCCTGGATGGCGACGAGCGTGTGGCTCGCCGACTTGCCGCGGAACGGCGGCTGCCCCGTCAGCAACTCGTAGAGCACGACGCCCAGAGACCACACGTCGGTGCGCGCGTCCACCTCCTCGCCGCGCGATTGCTCCGGCGACATGTAGGAGACCGTGCCCAGCACGGAGCCCGCGCCCGTCGCGACGAACGCGCGCGTCGCCGCCTCGGTGTCCACGCTGCCCGCGGCGCCGCCCGTCAGCTTGGCGAGGCCGAAGTCCAAAACCTTGACGTAGCCGTCGCGCCTGACCATGACGTTCTCGGGCTTGATGTCGCGGTGGACGACACCGTGCTTGTGGGCGTATGCCAGAGCATCGGCCACGTCGCGGAGGATCCTGGTGGCCTCGACGATCGGAAGTTCGCGTTCCCGGATCAGTCTTTGCCGGAGAGACTCCCCCTCCACGTAAGGCATCACGTAATACAGCAAGTCGTCAACCAGACCCGAATCGAAGAGCGGCAGAATGTGGGGATGTTGCAGATTTGCGGTTGTCTTGATCTCGTGGAGGAACCGCTCTGGGCCGAGCAGTGCAGCGAGGCCGGGGCGCAGACGCGGCGGCCGTCTGCCGTCTGGCCGCTGTCGTGGACGGCGACGATGTTCGGGTGGTTGAGCGCCGAGGCGGCGAGCGCCTCGCGCCCGAAGCGCTCCAACCGCCGCGGGTCGGAGGCCACGTCCGAGGGGAGGAACTTCAAGGCGACGGGGCGGCGCAGCTCTGTGTCGAGCGCGCGGTAGACGCGCCCCATCCCGCCCTCGCCGACGAGGGACTGAACCTCGTACTTACCGACCCGCGTCCCGGCCTCGATGTCCATGAGAG
>JBEVJD010000397.1:0-3750 GCA_040510435.1 Pyrinomonadaceae bacterium
GGCCGATACCCTCTACGAGTGAACGCCGCCCGCACCGTACCGTCCTGCACATTCCGAATGAAAGTATGATTAAGTTATCAGCATCCGGTTGCAATAAGGTTACGAGAATGATTCACGTTAATCTCAGAAGCAGTAGGCAGGAGGCAATAGGCAGATGGCAGTAGGCGGTAGGCAGTAGGCGGTAGGCAGATAGCAATAGGCAGTTAAGAGCCCCGGAGGGGCGGCATGTTTATAGACACGCGGGTTAGTTGAACCCGAGCCCCGTCATGGGCGACATGTACATGCCGCTCCTCCGGAGCTTTGAAGATTAATGCTCAGCATCGAGCTATAAACATCCCGCCCCTCCGGGGCTTCAAACATCCCGCCCCTCCGGGGCTTCAAACATCCCGCCCCTCCGGGCTTCTCAACCGGCCTTCATCTGCCTACTGCCCTCCGCCTCCTGCCATCTGCCTCCTGCCTCCTGCCCTCCGCCTCCTGCTTCTGGCAGTCGCACACGGTTTTATGCGAGACTGCCGGGCAGCGTTCTTCTCAAAAATAAATTCGGCGGCGGGGCTTTCATGAACGATTCCGTTTTGGCGGGCGGCCGCCCGACGTGGGCCGAGATCGACCTTGACGCGCTGGCGCACAACTTCCGCGCCGTGCGCGAGCGCGTCGGGCCGGGCGTGAAGGTGATGGGCGTGGTTAAGGCCGACGCCTACGGGCACGGCGCCGCCGCGTGCGCGCGCAGGCTCGAAGCCGAGGGCGCCGACTGGTTCGGCGTGGCGACGCCCGAGGAGGGCTTCGTGCTGCGGCGCGCGGGCGTGTCGCGCTTCGTCCTCAGTTTCGGCGGGTTCTGGGAGGGGCAGGCCGCGGCCTGCGTCGCGGAAGGCATCGTCCCCGTCGTCTACCGGCTCGACATGGCCGAGGCGCTCGACGCGGCGGCGCGCGCGGCCGGAGTCGTCGCGGACGTGCACGTGAAGGTGGACACGGGGATGGGACGGCTCGGCGTGCGCTACGACGAGGCGGCGGAGTTCGCCGGCGCCCTGCGCGCGTTCGGCAACCTTCGCGTGGACGGGCTGATGACGCACTTCGCCGCCGCCGACGAGCCGCGCCGCGACTGCTTCACGGACGACCAGTTGGGCCGCTTCCGCGAGGCCGTCGCCGCCTTCAAGGCGCGCGGGCACCGGCCCACCTACGAGCACATGGCCAACTCCGCCGCGACCTTCGCCCACCCCGAGACGCGCGGCAATCTGGTCAGGCCGGGCGGCGTGCTCTACGGACTCTGGCGCGACGTGCTGCCGACGCTCGCGGACGCGCCCGAGTTGCGACCCGTGATGTCACTGCGTACGCACGTCACTTTGCTGAAGCAGGTGCACGCGGGCGAGACGCTGGGCTACGGCTGCACGTACGAGGCCGCGCGCGAGATGACGGTGGCGACCGTGCCCGCGGGCTACGCCGACGGCTACGCGCGCGCGCTGTCGAACCGCGGCCGCGTCATCCTCAAAGGCGAGTACGTGCCGGTCGTGGGTCGCGTCTCGATGGACTTGACGCTGCTGGACGTGACCGGGATCGAGGGCGTGCGCGTCGGCGAGCGTGTGACGATGCTCGGCGCGGACGGCGAACTGCTCCTCCCCGCGGAAGACCTCGCGCAGACGGCCGGCACGCTCTCCTACGAGATCACCTGCGGCATCAGCGCGCGCGTCCCGCGCCGCCCCGCGCGTGATGCGTGAGGGCGGCCCGAAGTTCAGAATCGAAAAAGGCGAACGCCGAACCGGAGCCCTTCTCTTCGGTTCGGCGTTCGCCTTTACGAGTTCGACTTGAGGCCGGAGCTACTGTACGCGCACGTCGCGGATGAACATGCCGACGAGCAACTGCTCGAAGTTGGTGGCGGGGAGGCCGGCCTGGTTCGTCCGGAGGACGCTGCCGGCCGGAACCTTGACCTGAAACTCCTGGTCGGTGCCGTGCTCGCGGACGGTGATGGTGCGGGCGTTGCGGTCGATGCGGACGATGGAGCCGCTGAGCGCGCGCTCCCTGGCGATCTCCGACTTGGCGAAGACGCTCGACGAACCGGCCACGAGGACTGCGACGATGCCGAAGCTCATGATTGCCTTATGAAGTCTCTTCATCACACCTCTCCTTGATTGGGCGCGTGCCGCACGCGCCGCGTGACTGCCTATGTATGATTGCGTTTCGCCCCGCGCGGGGCGGGCCCTTCAACCGTCGGCTCCCGACTGCTCGGAACCTGTCATCGGGTTCATTAACGCGAGGCCGCGCGTCTAAGTTCCGGCTGTTTGAAAAAAAATATGCGGAGTGTGTGAGGCGTGTGCGCCGAGCGTCGAAGCTCTCTCGGCGCACACGCCGTAGGAGGGAAGTGCCGCGCGGTGTGACTCGCGGCGGATGAGTGAGGCGAGTCTCGGCGGTCGTCTTTACACGCCGCCGTCAGCGGAGCAGGAAGTTGTACGTGATGCTCCCCGTGACCTTGACGGGCTGCCCGCTGAGGACGGTCGGGGTGAAGCTCGCCCTGTAGGCGGCCTGCACGGCCGCGTTCATGAGAAGCGGCGGGCCGCTCGTCGCCTTCGCGGAGATGACGCGCCCCTTCTCGTCGATGACGATCTGCACGGCGACCGTCCCATGTATCCCGGCGGCCTTCGCGATGGGCGGGTAGGGCGGCGCGGGCTTCTCAATCGTCTTGCCCGAGATGATGGACGAAGGCATCCTGATCGGGCCGTCGTGCTTCTTCGGAGTCAGCGCGGGCGTGGGCACGGGGACGGCCGCGGGCGGCAGCTCGGCGGTCACCGGCACGGCGGGCCCGGCGGTGTTGTTGTGGCCCGAGCCATAAGGCGGGCCGTCGTTGTGCGGCCCTACGGGGCCGCCGGGGAGTTCGGGGTTGCTGTTGAAGGCCGCGATGACGACGTTCTGTTTCGGGTTGACCTCGGGCGTGTCGGCGCGGGCGATGCGGTGGCCGTTGTAGGGCGTGTTGACGGAAATCTCTGTGCGCGTGGCGACCTGATTGGTGCGCGCTGACGCCGCAGCGGCGCGCGGCTCTTCGCGGCGCGGCTGCTCGCTGCGGGCCTCTGCGGGCGGGAAGCGCATCAGCGAGATGATTTCGAGGTCGGAGCTGTAGTCGAGTTTGGCGTTGTACGCGTAGATGCTGCCGACGCCGGTCACGGCGAGCAACAGTCCGTAAAAGGCCGTGGTGGCGAGAAGGTATTTCCCCTTGCGCTTGAGGTCGGCCGTGTGCGACCCCGACTCAATCAGGTTGCTGAACATCGTTTCATGTCCTCCATCGCGCCGGTGCCAACGGGTCGAACGGGACTCCTTCACTTAGAACCCGCGCCGCCGCGCCGGTTCCACAAAAACAGAACCGCGAGCGGTAGCGAACGGCTCGGTTACTCGACGGAGACTTCACGACGTAACGCCGACCCGCTCGCTATCGCTCGCGGTTCTGACTTTACTCTTGAACTTTGAACACCGAACTTGTACTTTGGGTCGCGCCCGACAGGGGGAACGAGCCGGAGGGAAACTCCGCACGAGACATCTGACGCTAAGGATGAAAACCGCACGGTTCGAGCGACGACTGTATTTCTACTGACTACTGACTACTGACTACTGACTACTTGAGTCATATGAAAGACACGATCACCATCTACGAGAAGCCGACCTGCACGAAGTGCCGCGAGGCCGACCGTCTGCTGCGCGAGAGCGGCGTGGACTTCGAGAAGGTCAACTACTATCTTGAGCCGATTGGCGAGGCGAAGCTGCGCGAGTTGA
>JBEVJD010000398.1:0-16921 GCA_040510435.1 Pyrinomonadaceae bacterium
CCTCGCACAGTCGCCGCTCCACCTCCGTCCGCGCCGCCACGTACTCGCCGCCGCCAGGAGCCTCAGGCTCCGGCAGTGCGCGCCGGTCGAGCTTCCCGTTGGGCGTCAGCGGCAGCGCCCCCACCCGCACGAAATGGGAGGGCGTCATGTGCCCGGGCAGCCGCCCCGCCAGGTGAGCACGCAACTCGGCCGCGCCCACCTCCTCGACCCCCTCCGCCGCGACGTAGTAGGCCACGAGGCGCGTGTCGCCGGGCGTCGCCTCGCGCGCCACGACGACCCCCTCGGCGACGGCGGCGTGCGCGAGCAGCGCCGCCTCAATCTCGCCCAACTCGATGCGATAGCCCCGCACCTTCACCTGCTGGTCGCACCGCCCCAGGTACTCGACCTCGCGCCCGCCATCCTCGGCCGCCACCCACCGCCCCACGTCGCCCGTGCGGTAGAGCCGCGCGCCCGGCTCCGTCGAGAACGGGTCAGGCACGAACCGCTCGGCCGTCAGACCGGGCCGGTTCAGGTAGCCGCGCGCCAGCCCAGCCCCGCCCACAAAGAGTTCGCCGGCCACGCCCTCGGGCACCGGCTCCAACCGCCGGTCGAGCGCGTAGAGGCGCAAGTCCGATAGCGCCACGCCGACCAAACTCGACCCGCCGCCCTCCACCTCCGGGGCACGCACGCGGCGGTAGGTGACGTGCACGCACGTCTCCGTGATGCCGTACATGTTGACGAGCGCGGGCGACGAGTCGCCCCGCCGCTCGACCCAGCCCCGCAGGCTCGCCGGCTCCAACGCCTCACCGCCGAAGACTACCGCCCGCAGCGAGAGCGGCCGCCCCGCCTCGCCCGCACGCCCCTCGGCGGCGGCCAACTGGCGGAAGGCCGACGGCGTCTGGCTCAAGACCGTCACGCCCTGCTCCGAGAGCAAGTCGAGGAAGGCTTCGGGCGAGCGCGCGACCCAGTAGGGGACGACCACGAGGCGCCCGCCGTAGAGCAGCGCGCCCCATAGCTCCCAGACCGAAAAGTCGAAGGCGTAGGAGTGGAACAGAGTCCACACGTCGGCGGGCGAGAAGGCGAAGCGCGGCTCGCATGAGGCCATCAGCCGCCCGACGTTGGCGTGCGTGACGACGACACCCTTCGGCGTGCCCGTCGACCCCGACGTGTAGATGACGTAGGCCGCGTTCGCCGGGTCGAGCGCGACGCCGGGATCGGCCTTCGCCTCGGCCGCGATCAGCTCGCGCTCGGCGTCGAGACACACGACGCGCGCCCCGGAGTCGGCCGGCAGCCTCGCGGCCAGTCCGGAGTCGGTGAGGGCGACGCGCGCGCCCGAGTCGGCGAGCATGAAGGAGAGCCGCTCGGCCGGGTACTCCGGGTCTAAGGGCACGTAAGCCCCGCCCGCCTTGAGCACGCCGAGCACGGCGATGACCATCTCGGCCGACCGCTCCAACAGCAGGCCAACGCGCGACTCCGCGCCGACGCCCAAGCCGCGCAGGTAGCGGGCCAAGCGATTGGCGCGTTCGTTCAACTCGGCGTAGCTGAGCGTCTCGCCCTCGAATGTTACGGCCGGGGCGGCGGGCGCGCTCTGCGCGCGGCGCGCGAACAACTCGTGGAGGCACAGGGCCTGCGGATAGTCCTGCCCCGCACCGGCCCCCGCGAGCAGCGCCCGCCGCTCGCCCTCTCCCAGCAGCGGCAGCTCCGAGAGGCGGCGCGCGGGGTCGGCCGCCGCCGCGCCGAGCAGCGTCTCGAAGTGGGCCGCCAGCCGCTCGATAGTCTCTCGCTCGAAGAGGTCGCAGCGGTACTCAAGCCAGCCGGCGAGCCCCTGCTCGGTCTCGGCCACGTTGAGTACGAGGTCGAACTTCGCCGTGCCGGTCTCGACCGGCTGCGGCGTGAGGGTCAGCCCCGCGAGAGCGAGCGGCGGGACGGGGGCGTTTTGCAGCGTGAAGACGACTTGCAGCAGCGGCGTGCGGCCCCCGTCGCGGCTCAGTTGTAGCTCCTCGACCAACTTCTCGAACGGCAGGTCTTGATGCGCGTAGGCTCCGAGCGTCACCTCGCGCACGCGGCCGAGCAGTTCGCGGAAGGTGGGGTCGCCGGAGAGGTCTGTCCGCAGGACAAGCGTGTTGACGAAGAAGCCGATGAGGTCTTCGATCTCGGCCCGCGTGCGGTTGGCGATGGGCGTGCCGACGAGGATGTCTTCCTGATCGGCGTAGCGGTGGAGTAGGCACTTGAAGCCGGCCAGCAGCGTCATGAAGAGCGTCGCCCCCTCGCGGCGGCTGAGTTCCTTCAGCGCATCCGTGAGCGACGCCGAGAGCCGGAAGGGGACGTGAGCCCCGCGGTGATCCGGGGACGCCGGGCGCTTGTGGTCGGTCGGGAGATTGAGGACGGGCAGCTCGCCGCGCAACTGCCGCCGCCAGTAGTCGAGCTGCGACTCCAACAGCGCGCCGCTCATCCGGCGGCGGTGCCACTGCGCGAAGTCGGCGTACTGGATGGGCGGCTCCGCGAGCGGCGACGGCTCCCCCTTGAGGAACGCCTCGTAGAGTGCCGTCGCCTCGCGCACGAGCACGCCCTTCGACCAGTCGTCGCTGACCATGTGGTGGACGGTGAAGACGAGTACGTGCTCCACGTCTCCGACGCGCAGGAGCAGCGCGCGCAGGAGCGGCCCGCGCGTGAGGTCGAACGGCCGTCGCATCTCCTCAATGGTCGCGCGCTCGACCGCCGCCTGACGCGAGGCGGCAGGGACTTCGCGCAGGTCTTCGACCGGCAGGTTCCACGGCCCCGGCGGCGCGATGACCTGCACGGGCGAGCCGTCGCGCATGGCGAAGGTCGTGCGGAGAATCTCGTGGCGGCGGACGACTTCGCCGAGCGACTTCTCGAAGGCCGCCACGTCGAGCGGCCCCGCGAGGCGGAGCACGGTCGGGACGTTGTAGAGCGCGCTGCCGGGGTCGAGCTGGTCGAGGAACCAGAGCCGCTGCTGCGCGAACGAGAGTGGCAGCGGCCCGCCGCGCGGGACGCGCTCGATTTCGGGCGGGGCCGAGGCTTCGCCCGACTGCAACTCGTGCTCGACGCTCAGGGCCAGCCCCGCGACCGTCGGCGACTCGAAGAGGCTGCGCAACGGCAGCTCCACGCGCAGGGCTTTGCGCACGCGCGAGACGACCTGCGTCGCCAACAGCGAGTGGCCGCCGAGGTCGAAGAAGTTCTCATCGACGCCCACGCGCCCGACCTTCAGCACCTCCGCCCACACGCCGGCCAACGCCTCTTCGACCGGAGTCCGCGGCGCGACGTACGAACTCTCACGCGGCGCGACCGACGCGTCGCACGAGAGCAGCGCGCGGCGGTCGAGTTTCCCGTTCGGCGTCAGCGGCAACTCCGCGAGCAGGAGCAACTCCGACGGCGTCATGTACTCCGGCAGCCGAGCGCGCAGGTGCGACTTCAAGTCCCCGACGCTGAGGTCGCCGCCGCGGCCGACGACGTAGCCGACGAGGCGCGCGCCCCCGCCCCCGTCGTCGCGGCGCATGACGACGGCCGCGTCGCGCACTCCGTCGTGGGCGCGCAGCGCCGCCTCGATCTCACCCAACTCGACGCGGAAGCCGCGCACCTTGACCTGACCGTCTTCGCGCCCGATAAATTCGATCTCCCCGCCCGCGCCGAAGCGCGCGAGGTCGCCCGTCCGGTAGAGGCGCGCACCCGGCTCCGTCGAGAACGGGTCGGGCACGAACCGTTCGGCGGTGAGCGCGGGGCGGCCCAGGTAGCCGCGCGCCACGCCCTCGCCGCCGAGGTAGAGTTCGCCGCGCACGCCCACCGGCACGGGGCGCATTTGCCCGTCGAGCACGTAGGCCGTCGCGTTCGCAATGGGTCGCCCGATGGTGGGGCGCACGGCCTCGCGCGCGATGCGGCAGGCCGTGGCGTCCACGGTCGTCTCGGTCGGCCCGTACACGTTGAAGAACTTGATGTCGCCCTGTCCGGCGAGGAGCGACCACGTGCCCGCGTCGATAGCTTCGCCGCCGACGAGGACGAGCCGCGGCGCGCGTGGCTCCGTGGTCATCAGCCCGGCGTCGAGCAGCAGCCGTAGTTGCGACGGCGTGCAGTCGAGCACGTCGATGCCGTGGTCGCGCACGTAGGCCAGCAGCGCCTCGCCGTCCGGTCGCACATCCTCCGGAACTAAGTGGAGCGAGTGGCCGTCGAGCAGTTGCACGATCTGCTTGACCGACGAGTCGAAACTGATCGACGCGTTGACGCCCACGCGCAGCGGCCCCTCAAGGCCGTCGTAAACGGCCGCGCGCAGCGCTGTCAACAGATTGACCACCGAGCGATGGCGCACGCCGACGCCCTTCGGAGTGCCCGTCGAGCCGGAGGTGTAGATGACGTAGGCCAGATTCTCCGGGTCGAGCGCGGCGCGCGGCGCGAGCGCGCTCTCGGCCGCTATCTCCGGCCACTGCGTGTCGAGGCAGACGGCGCGCGCGTCGGCGAGCGCGGCGCGCAAGTGCGACTGCGTCAGGACGAGCGGCGCGCCCGTCTCCTCCAGCATGAACGAGAGCCGCGCGGCCGGATACGACGGATCGAGCGGGACGTAGGCCCCGCCCGCCTTGAGGATACCGAGCAGCCCGACGATCATCTCCGCCGAACGCTCGACCGACAGCACGACCGGCACGTCGGGGCCGACGCCGCGCCGGCGCAGGTAGTTCGCCAGCCGGTTCGCGCGCTCTTCGAGTTGGCCGAACGTCAAGCTCTCCCCACAGGCGGCGACGGCCAGCGCGTCGGGCGTGCGCGCGGCCTGCTCCGCGAACAGCTCGTGCACGCAGCGCGCGGCGGGGAAAGGCCGGCGCGTGTCGTTCCATTCGACCAGCAGACGACGCCGCTCCCGCTCGCTTAACAGGTCGGATTGCCCCACGCGCGCGCTCGCGTCCGCGACGACGGCGCGCAGGAGGGTCAGAAAGTAGTCCGCGAGTAGGCCCACCGCCTGCGCCGTGTAGGAGGCCGGGTCGTATTGAAAAGTGAGGGCGAGCGCGCCGCCGTCGGCGCGGCACAAGAGGCGGAGCTTGAACCGCTCGGCGAGAACGCGCTTCTGCCTGAGCGTGAAGGTGACGCCGTCGAAGCGGCGGCCGCCGTCGGCGCGCTCCCACGCGAAGCCGAAGGCGGGCGACGCCGCGCGGCCGGCCGGCTCGCTCTCGTCCGCACGCTCCGCCGCGGCCTCTTCCAACTGCTCCCAGGAGTAGTATTCCTGCCACTCGTTGGCGGAGGCCACCGCGCCGCCGACCTGATCCACGACCTCCGCGAACTGGTAGTCCTCCTCGAAGCTCGTCACGACGAAGGGCCAGCGCGCGTAAAGCCCCATGGCCTCCGCCATCTCCTCGTAAACTCTCCCCGGAGAGAGCACGTGCGTCGCCACTTCCGCCCGACCCGTCAGCCGCCAAACGAGCGTCTGCCAGCACGCGAGCAGGAGCACATCTTCGGTCGTCCCGCGCGAGAGCGCGGCCGAGGCGACTTGTGCGGCGAGCGGTTCCGGCACCTCCAGCGTCAGGGACTCCGGCGCGTAGGCGGCCGGTTCATCAGAGCGACTTTCGAGCGGCAGAGGCGGCGCGTCGAAGGCGACGGCGGCGCTGCCGCGCCAGAACTCGCGCGCCGCCTCGCCCTCCTCGCCCGCCAGCAACTCGTGCTGCCACTCGGAGAAGTGCGCGTACTGCACCACCTCCCCGTCCGGCTCCGCGCCCTCGGAGAGCGCCTCGTAGCAACGGCCGAGGTCGGCCGCGAGGTTGTCGAGCGTCCGCTCGTCGGCGCAGAGCGAGGGGAGCGTGACAATCAGCACGTGCGTGTTTTCGGCGAGGACGGCGAGCGAGAAGCTGACCAGCGGCGCGCGTTCGAGGTCGAGCGTGCGCAGGCGCTCGGCCGCGGCGCGTTGCTCGACGAGCAGGGGATGTTCTTCGGGCTCGTGCCCGCGCAGGTCTGTCACGTCCCACGCGGGATCGGCCGCGTCGCAGACGGCCTGCACCGGCGTCTTAAAGCCCGGCAGGCGGACGAAGGCGGTGCGAAAAATCTCGTGCCGCCGGACGACGAGCGCCGCGGCCTCGCGCAGCCGCGCGCGGTCGAGCCGGCCCTCCAACAGCAGGAGCGCCTGCGCGCGGAACTCGCCGCCGCCCTGCCCTAACAGCCAGAGCCGTCTTTGCTGCGGCGACAGGCGGTGGCCGGTCTCGATAGCCTGTGTCATCCCCTTAGAACCTCTTGAATCTCTTCCGCCGCCGCGCTCCCGTCACACGACTCGGCCATCGCCACGACGATCTTGCGCGGCCCCGTGAAGGGGGCGCGGCCGTGCGCGGCAAGCATGTTGTCGAGCAGGAGCAGGTCGCCGCGCTGCCACCCGACAGGGACGGTCGCGGCCGCGTAAGCCGCTCGCACCTCTTCGAGGACGGATCCCTCGATTGGCTGGCCGTCGCCGTAGAGCGCGTTGATGTCGAGTGGGAACTCCGGGTCATCGACGGCCGCGAGGACTGCCTCGCGCACGTCCCCGTCGAGGCTCGACACGTGATGCACGTGCGCCTGATTGAACCAGACCATCTCGCCCGTCAGCGGATGCCGCGCGACGGCCTGCCTGATCTGCCGCGTCCGCAGGCGGCCGCCCTCTCGCCACTCGAACGACACGCCGTCGCGGCGGCAGCGTTCCTCGACCTCCGTGCGGCTCTCCGTGCCGAAGACCGCCTGCCACGGGAGGCCGAGACCGTCGCCGTAGTTCCTGACGTACATCACGCCCCTCTCGGCGAACCGCTCCCGCAGCTTCGGGTCGAGCAGTCGATAGACTTTGCGGCCGTCGGCGACGGGCGTCTCGCCGCCGCTTTGCGCGGGCCGGATGCAGTAGAACCAGAGGCGCAGCGGCCAGCGGCGCGAGTAAGACATCTCGTTGTGCAGCAGGATCGGCCGTTCCGGCGGGTGCTCCGTGGAGGTGTAGATGCGGCCGCCCACGTGCGTGCGCGGGGTCGAAGGCTCGCTGTAATCGAGCAGCTCGGGCGAGAGCGAGCGGACGACCCGCGTGAAGTCTTCCACCGAGCCTAGCCCGAACCGGCGGAACAGCAGCCCGCCGTGGCGCGCCAGCCGCTCCTCGACCCACGCGCGGTTGCCCTCGACCCAGCCGGCGAGGTCAACGTCTTCAACCCCCGGCCGCACGAGCAGCGGTAGCGTCTCTCCCGCGACCAGCGACTCTTCCATCACCACCTGCCGGCGCGAGACGGCCGGCGCGCGCTCGGCCAGCCCCTTGAACTTCTGAAAGTTGGCGCGCTTGAGCTCGCGCTGCTGGCTGGTGCACTCCTGCTTCTCGCCGGCGGTCAGCATCTCAAGCGACTGCACGCGCGCGTCGGGCTGTGCGACGACGCTCTGGAGGAGCGTCACGAAGTGCTCCTGCATACGGGCGATGCGGTCGGCGTCGAAGAGGTCGGTGCGGTAGGTCAGTGCGCCGCGCAGCGCGCCGCCGTCCTCCGTCACCACGAGCGACAGGTCGAAGCGCACGCAGGAGGTGTCGAAGGCCAGCGGCCGCGCCTCCAACCCCTCGAAAGCCGGGGCCGGCATCGGCGCATTTTGCAGGAGGAAGACGACTTGAAAGAGCGGGGTGTGGCCGGGGCTGCGCTCGGGCCGCAACTCCTCGACGATCTTCTCGAACGGCACGTCCTGGTGCGCGAAGGCGCCGAGCGCCGTCTCGCGCACGCGCCGGAGCAGCTCGCGGAAGGTCAGGTTCTTCGAGAGGTCGGTCCTCATCACGAGCATGTTGACGAAGAAGCCGATCAGTCCCTCAGTCTCCTCGCGGTTGCGGTTGGCGATGTCGGCGCCGACGCAGATGTCCGTCTGGCCGCTGTAGCGCGAGAGCAGCACCTGCCACGCGGCCAGCAGCGTCATGAAGAGCGTGCAGCCCGCGCCCCGGCTCAACTCCTTGAGCGCGTCGGCGAGCTGCGGCGGGACGACGAACGCGTGGCGCGCGCCGCGGCTGCTCGGCACGGCGGGGCGCGGGCGGTCGGCGGGTAGTTCGAGCAGCGCGGGTGCTCCGGCCAACTGCTCGCGCCAATATGCGAGGTGGCGCTCCAGCGTCTCGCCGCTCAGGTGGCGCCGCTGCCACGCCGCAAAGTCGGCGTACTGGATCGGCAGCGCGGGTAGCGATGGCTCGCGCCCCGCACGGTAGGCCGAGTAAAACTCGGTCACCTCGCGCACCAGCACGCCCATCGACCAGCCGTCCGAGACGATGTGGTGCATCGTGACGAGCAGCGCGTGCTCCTCTTCGGCGAGCCGCACGAGCGAGGCGCGCAGCAGCGGCCCGCGGGCGAGGTCGAACGGGCGGCGCGCCTCCTCGGCGGCGAGCCGCATCAGCTCCGCCTCGCGGCGCGTGTCTTCTAAGGCGCTGATGTCCGTCGGGTCGAGCGTGATGGGCGCGGCGGCGGCGGCGAACTGCGCCGGCTCCCCGTCCACATCCGCGAAGGTCGTGTGCAAGACCTCGTGGCGGCGCACCACCTCGTCGAGCGAGCGCGCGAGCGCGCGCACGTCGAGACGGCCCTTGAGCCGGAGGTCGGCCGATAGATTGTAGGACGAGTTGCCCGGCTCCAACTGTTCGAGGAACCAGAGCCGCTGCTGCGCGAACGAGAGCGGGCGGGGGACGCCGCGCGGCCCGCGCGGGATGGGCGCGGCCTGCGGGGCGGTGATCCCCTTCTTCCGCAGGAGCAGTTCGACCAGCTTCGCCTTGTCGGCAGCGTCGGCTTCGGGTGTGGGCTGGGTCTGGCTCATCGCGTCGTTGACTCGGCCAGCTCGTCGCGGCCCAGGGTGAGCAGCGCGTCGCGCCCCACCGGCATGATGGGCCGGAAGTCGCGCCCGACGAGGAAGTCCGGGCGCGCGTCCTCGCCCAGCCGCGGCAGGTTGGCGACGCTGTTGTAGGTGACGAAGACGACTGTACGGTCGAAGGGCGAGATGTTGGCCGGCGAGGCGTGCACGAGGTTGCTGTCGAAGTAGAGCACCGAGCCGGCCGGCCCCTTGGGCGCGGCGATGCCGTACCGCGTCGCCAGACGCAACACGTCGGGCCTGTCGACCGAGTACTTAATCTTCGCCGTCAGGTTCGTGACCCACTCGGGGCTGTCGCCGTAGGCGCTCACCTGCTCCCGCGCGTAGGAGGCCAACACGTCGGCCGCCGCCGCGTCGATCATCCCCTCGCGGTGTGAGCCGGGGATGAGGTAGAGCGGGCCGTTGAACTCGGTCACGTCGTCGAGGAAGATGGCGGCGTTGACGACGCGCGCCGAGGGCATCCCATCCTCCTTCCGCCAGAAGATGTAGTCCTGATGCCAGTCCCACACGTCGCCGTCGAAGGCGGCCTTGGCGTTGATCTTGAACTGGTAGATGTAAACCTCGCTGTCGAGCAGTTGCCGCGCCGGCCCGACCAGTAACGGGTGACGACCCAGGAGGCCGAAGACCTCGTTCGTCGTGTGTGAGCCGTAGACGGAGCGCACGGAGGCGCCCCCCGCTTCCGAGACCCTCCGCGGCGAGTCCTCGCCGAAGAGCGAGGGCAGCTCCGCCTTCATCACCGTCACCTCGGCCGCCGCAAAGCAGTCCGGCACGAGCACGAACCCGTCGCGCCCGAAAGACTCCAACTGTTCTCTGCTCAACCGCATCACGGTAAACCCCCATCCTTCGGCAGGCGCCCGGGCCGGGCCGAGTTTGAATCAGCTCTCCTCCACCCCCGCCGCCAGCAGACTTTGCAGCTCACCCGGCGACAACTGCTCCACCCGCCGGACGGTCTCGGCGATCTCTTCGACGACCTCGCGGCTGCCCCACTCGTCGGCGACGCATTCGACCAGGCCCCGCACCGTCGGCGACTGGAAGAGGCGACGCAGCGGCAGCTCGACGCGGAAGGCTCGGCGCAGGCGCGAGACGACCTGCGTGGCGAGCAACGAATGCCCCCCGAGCTCGAAGAAGTTGTCCTCGACGCCGACGCGCTCCAGCCCCAACACGTCGGCCCACACGCCGGCCACCAGTTGCTCGGCCGCCGTCCGCGGCCCCTCGTACCGCGATTCGAGGTCGGGGCGCTCGGCACTCGGCTCCGGCAGGGCGCGCTTGTCCACCTTCCCGTTCGGCGTCAGCGGCAACTCGTCGAGGAAGACGACGGCGCTGGGCAGCATGTATTCAGGCAGCGCCTCGGCGAGCGCGGCGCGCACCTCGCGCGCGCCCAGGCGCGACTCCTCGGCCACCACGTAGGCCACCAGACGCTTCGGCCCGCCGCCCCACGCGCGGGCCAGCACCACGGCCTCGCGCACGCCGGGCACGCGCGCCAGCGCCGCCTCGACCTCGCCCGGCTCGACGCGGAAGCCGCGCACCTTCAACTGCTCGTCGGCGCGGCCGAGGTATTCAATCTCGCCGCCCGGCAGGTAGCGCGCGTGGTCGCCCGTGCGGTAGATGCGCGCGCCCGGCTCGCCGCCCACCGGGTCGGGGATGAAACGCTCGGCGGTCAGCCCCGCCCGGCGCAGGTAGCCGCGCCCCAGCGCGTCGCCGCCGATGTAGAGTTCGCCCGTCACGCCGATGGGCACGGGGCGCATCCGCCCGTCGAGCACGTAGATGCGCGTGTTGTCGATTGGCTTCCCGATGGTTGGGTAAGTCGGCCACTCGGCGGGCGCGCCCTCCATCACCGACGCCGTCACGACGTGGCTCTCCGACGGCCCGTAGTGGTTGTGCAGGCGCGCGCCCTCAAGCCGCTCGAAGAGCCGGCGCACCGCCGCGGTGATCTGCAACTGCTCGCCCGTCGCCATCACCTCGCGCAGTCGCCGCGCGTCGCCCGAGGCGGCGAAGACTTCGGCGAGTTGGTGCAGCACGACCACCGGCAGGATCACCTTTTCGATCTCACGGTGGCGGATGAAGTCGGCCAGCGCCTCGGGGTCGCGCCGCAGCTCTTCGGGGATGATGTGTAGGGAGCCGCCCGCGAGCCACGCGCCGAACATCTCGTGGAAGCTCGCGTCGAAGCTGAGCGAAGCGAACTGAAGGAAGCTCTCCCCGCGGTAGCCTTGCGCGAGATGCCACGCGATAAGGTTGACGAGCGCGCGCTGCGGCAGGCAAACACCCTTCGGCCGGCCCGTCGAACCTGACGTGTAGACGACGTAGCCGAGGCTGTCGAGCGGGACTTCGCCGGGTAGGTTCTCGCCGCCCAGCGACGCGATCCGCTCCCACGCTTGGTCGAGGCAGACGACGTGGGCCGCTCGCCGCGGCAGCGACCCGAGCAGCGAGGTCTGCGTCAGCAGCACCGGCGAGCGCGTGTCCTCCAGCATGAAGGAGAGGCGCGCCTGCGGGTAAGACGGATCGAGCGGCACGTAAGCGCCGCCGGCCTTAAGCACCGCCAGCATGGCGACGGCCATCGCCGTCGAGCGTTCCAGCATGACGCCCACCAGTGCCTCCGGCCCGACGCCGTGCCCGCGCAGGTAGTGGGCCAACTGGTTGGCGCGCCGGTTCAACTCGGCGTAGGTCAGCCGCTCCTCGCCGTGGACGAGCGCGAGCGCCCCCGGCGTGCGCTCCGCCTGTTCCTCGAACAGCCGACCCAGCGCCCGCTGCGGGTACTCCCGCGCCGTGTCGTTCCAGCCGACGACGATCTGCTCGGCCTCTTCGTCGCTCAACAGCTCCGCCTCGGCCACGGCGCGCGAGGCGTCGGCGGCCACGGCCCGCAACAGTCGCTCGAAGTGACGGCCGATGCGCTCGACCGTCGCCGCGTCGAAGAGGTCTGTGTTGTACTCGAAAGAGCCGGCCAGCCCGCGGGGCGTCTCGGTCAGGGCCAACAGCAGATCGAACTTCGCCGACTGGCTGTGAGACTTCCACAAGTCAATGCTCAGGCCCGAGACCTCCAACGCCTCGCGCGGCGCGTTCTGGAGCGCGAGCATGACCTGAAAGATGGGCTGATGACTCAGGCTGCGCTCGGGCGACAGCTCTTCCACGAGCCGCTCGAACGGAAGCTCCTGGTGCGCGTAGGCCCCGAGCGTCGTCTCGCGCACGCGCCCCAACAGCTCCTCGAACGAAGGTTCGCCTGACAGGTCAGTCCGCAGGGCGAGCGTGTTGACGAAGAAGCCGATGAGCCCTTCCGTCTCGCCGTGAGTGCGCCCGGCTATCGGCGTCCCGACGGTTATGTCGTCCTGCCCCGAGTAGCGGGAGAGTAGCGCCTGCCACCCGGCCAAGAGCGTCATGAAGAGCGTGCAGCCGTGCGCCCGCGACAGCTCGTTGAGGCGGCCCGTCAGCCCGGCCGGGAGCGTGAACGGGATCGTCGCCCCGCCGTAGCCCTGCACGGCGGGGCGCGGCCGGTCGGTCGGCAACGCCAGCAACGCCGGAGCGCCCGACAGACGCTCGCGCCAATAATCGAGTTGCGCCTCTAAGGTCTCGCCAGACAGATACTCACGTTGCCAGCGCGCATAGTCGGCGTACTGGATCGGCAACTCCGCGAGCGGCGACGCCTCGCCGCGGGAGAAGGCCCCGTAGAGCGTGCTCAACTCGCGCACCATGACGCCCGCCGACCAGCCGTCCGAGACGACGTGGTGCATCGTGATAAGAAGGACGTGCTCTTCTTCGGCGAGCCGGAGCAACGTGGCGCGCAGCAGCGGCCCTTGTGACAGGTCGAACGGACGCCGTGCCTCCTCGTCGGCCAGGCGCAGCATCGCCGCTTCGCGCTCTTCCGCCCCGACGCCGCCCACCTCGACCACCGGCAGCGGGACGGGCGCGGCCGGCGCGACGACCTGCGCGGGCCGGCCGTCCACCTCCATGAAGGTCGTGCGTAGCACTTCGTGGCGGCGCGCGAGTTCGGTGAGGGAGCGGCCGAGGGCGTCGGCGTCGAGCCGACCCTTCAGACGGATGGCCGACGGGCTGTTGTAGAACGGGTTGCCGGGCTCAAGCTGGTCGAGGAACCAGAGCCGTTGCTGCGCGAACGAGAGCGGCGAGGCAGAGTCGCGCGGCGCGCGAGGGATGGCGGGCGGCTCGTGGGCGGCTATTTCGGCCGCCGGCATCGAGAAGTCGGCGGCCAAGCCTTCGACGGTCGGCCTCTCGAAGATGCGGCGCAGCGGTATCTCCGCCCCGAACTCGCTCCGGACGCGTGAGATGAGCTGGGTCGCCAGCAGCGAGTGGCCGCCGAGGTCGAAGAAGTTCGCGGTGACGCTGACGCGACCCACTTTGAGGAGTTCCTCCCAGATGCGGGCCAGACGCAGTTCGAGCGCGTTGCGCGGGGCGATGAACTCCACGGTGGCGGCGAGACTGGCGTCGTCCGGCGGGGGCAGGGCTTGCAGATCGACCTTGCCGTGCGCCGACAGCGGCAGCGCCTCCATCAGCACGAAGGCCGCGGGCGTCATGTACTCCGGCACGTGCTCGGCGAGGTACGACCTCAGCGACCCGACGAGGCCGAGCGTGCCCACGTCGCTGCCGTCGCGCGCGACGACGTAGGCGACGAGCCGCTGATCCCCGCGCCCGTCCGCGCGCGCGACGACGAGCGCCTCGCGCACCTGCGCGTGGCGGCGCAGCGCCCCTTCGACCTCCCCGACCTCGATGCGGAAGCCCCTAATCTTCACCTGCTGGTCGTTGCGGCCGATGAAGAGCAGGTTGCCGTCGGGCAGGTGGCGCGCGAGGTCGCCCGTGCGGTAGAGCCGCGCGCCCGGCTCCTCGGAGAACGGGTCGGGCACGAACCGCTCGGCCGTCTGCGCGGCCTCACCGGCGTAGCCGCGCGCGACGCACGCGCCGCCGAGGTAGAGTTCGCCGCGCACGCCCGCCGGGACGGGCCGCAGGTGGTGGTCGAGGACGTAGGCGCGCGTGTTGGCGAGCGGGCGGCCGAGCGGCGTGCCGCCCGACGGCGCGGCGGCCGAGTCGGCCCCGAGGCGGAACATCAGCATCCCGACCGTAGCCTCGGTCGGCCCGTAGTGGTTGAAGACCGCACAGCCCTCCCGCTCGCCACCCAGTGCCGCGGCCCACTCCCAACGCGAACCCTCCCCGCCGATGACGAGGCTGTGACGCGGCAGCAGCCGCTCCGGCCGCCGCCCCGTTTGCAACGCCGCGAGGTGCGACGGGGCGATCTTCAGGCAGTCGATCCGCTGCTCGACCAGATACTCCATCAGCGCTTCGGGGTCGGCCGCGCGCTGGCGCGTGATGACGTGTACCGCGCCGCCCGTGCAGAGCGCTGGGAAGAGCATCGTCTGCGACGAATCGACCGTCAGCGGCTGCACCATGGCGAAGCGCAGCCCCGGCCCGAGCCCGACGCGCTCGACGACGGCGTGGTGGTAGTTCAGAATCTGTCGTTGCTCGACGACGACGCCCTTGGGCCGCCCCGTCGAGCCGGAGGTGAAGATGACGTAGGCGGCCGCCTCCGGCGTCGCCGCGCGCGGGAGGTTCTCGCCGCCGAGCCGCGAGATGGCGGGCCAGTCGGCATCGAGCAGCACGCGCGCCGGGCCGGCAGGCAGGCCCCCGGCGTCCGGCTGCCGCGTCACGACCACGCGCGCCCCCAGCGTCTCCAGCATATCCTTCGTCCGCCCCTTCGGCGACGCGGGGTCGAGCGGCGCGTAGGCGGCCCCCGCCTTGAGGATGCCGAGGAGACCGATCAGCATCTCCACCGAGCGATCCACGCAGAGCGGCACGAGCACCTCCGCCCCGACGCCCAGCGCGCGCAGGTGGCGCGCGAGTTGGTTGGCCCGCCGGTTCAGCTCCCCGTAGCTCAGGCGCTCGCCCTCGCACACGACCGCTTCGGCCTCCGGCGTCAGCGCCGCCTGCTCCTCGAACAACTCGTGGAGGCAACGCCCCTGCGGGTAGTCGCGCGCCGTCGCGTTGTTCGCCGCCAGCGCCCACTCGCGCTCCTCGCGGCTTAGTAACTCCAGCCCCGACACCCGTCCGCCCGGGTTCGCCACGACGCCGGCCAGCAGCGTCTTGAAGTGTTCGCACCAGCGCGAGACGGTCGCCGGCTCGAACAGATCCGTCATGTAGCGCATCTCGCCGACGAGCCGTCCGTCCCTCTCCGTAAACAGCAGGCTCAGGTCGAACCTCGTCGTGACGCGCTCGATGTCGAGGATTTCAAGTGACAGTCCCGGCAACTCCAACGCCTCGCGCGGCGCGTTCTGGAGGGTGAACATGACCTGGAAGACGGACTGATGACTCAGGCTGCGCTCGGGCTGAAGCTCTTCCACGAGCCGCTCGAAGGGCACGTCCTGATGCGCGTACGCTTGGAGCGTCGTCTGACGCACTCGCCCCAGCAGTTCTTCGAAGGTCGGGTCGCCCGAGAGGTCGGTGCGCAGGGCCAGCGTGTTGACGAAGAACCCGATGAGCCCTTCCGTCTCGCGCTGCGTGCGCCCGGCTATGGGCGTCCCGACGACAACATCCTCCTGCCCCGAGTAGCGCGCCAGGAGCGCCTGCCACCCGGCCAACAGCGTCATGAAGAGCGTGCAGCCGTGGCGGCGGCTCAACTCGTGCAGGCGCTGCGTCAACTCGGCGGAGAGACTGAACGGGAGCGTCGCGCCGCCGTAGCCCTGCACGGGCGGGCGCGGCCGATCTGTCGGCAGTGTCAGCAGCGCGGGCGCTCCCGCCAACTGCTCCTTCCAGTAGCCGAGCTGCGCGTCGAGCCGCTCGCCCGAGAGATATTCGCGCTGCCACGTAGCGTAATCCGCGTACTGGACGGGCAGTTCCGAGAGCGGCGACTCCTCGCCGCGCGAGAAAGCTTCGTAGAGCGCGCTCAGTTCCCGTATGAACACGCCGACCGACCAGCCGTCTGAGATGATGTGGTGCATCGTCACGAGCAGCACGTGCTCCTCTTCGGCGAGCCGCAGCAGCGTGACGCGCAGCAGCGGCCCCCGCCCGAGGTCGAACGGACGCCCCGCCTCTTCGTCGATGAGGTGGCGCGCTCCGTCCGCGGCACCGTCCGGCGCGTCCGAGAGATCGACGAGCGGCAACTCCGCCGCCTCCTCCTCGGCGACGACCTGCATGGGCACACCGCCGACCTCGGCGAAGGTCGTACGCAGCACCTCGTGGCGCCGCACCATCTCGCCGAAGGCCCGCCACAGCGCCGCCACGTCGAGACGCCCCGCCAGCCGCAGCGCCGCCGGGATGTTATAAGCCGAAGAGCCCGGCTCCAGCCGGTCGAGGAACCACAAACGCTGCTGCGCGAACGACAGCGGCATGCGGCCGTCTCGCGGCGCTCGCGTGATGGGCGACGCCGGCGCGAGCGCCCCGCCCGCGGCGAGCAGGCCCTCGACGTGCGCCGACAGCGCGGCGACCGTCGTGTGCTCGAACAGAGCCTTGAGCGGCACGTCGATGCCCAGAGCCGCCCCCAGTCTCGCGATCACCTGCGTGGCCAACAGCGAGTGCCCGCCTAACTCGAAGAAGTTATCCTCCACCCCTACGGCTTCGCGGCGCAGCACCTCGCACCAGATGCCCCCCACTATCTCCTCGAAGGGTGTCCGCGCCTCGCCCGGCTCCGCCGTCGCGGGCGCCTCCGCCGCCGGCAGCGCGCGCCTGTCCACCTTCCCGTTCGGCAGCAGCGGCCACTCGTCGAGCACGGCGAACGAAGCGGGCACCATGTAGCCCGGCACGCGCTCCCGCAAAAACTCCCTCAGCCCCGCCGTCGACGGCGCGTCCCGCCCCGGCTCCCGCACGAGGTAGGCCGCCAGCCCAAGGCCGCCAGCCGCCCCCGCCCCCGCCAGCACGATGCATTCGTGCACCGACGGGTGCGCACGCAGCGCCGCCTCGATCTCGCCCAACTCGACGCGGAAGCCCCTGACCTTGACCTGCCGGTCGAGGCGGCCGAGAAACTCCAGGCGGCCGTCGGGAAGGTACCGCACGCGGTCGCCCGTCCGGTAGAGACGCGCACCCGCCTCCCCCCCGAACGGGTCGGGGATGAACCGCTCGGC
Organism: Pyrinomonadaceae bacterium; assembly: GCA_040510435.1. Classification (GTDB taxonomy): domain Bacteria; phylum Acidobacteriota; class Blastocatellia; order Pyrinomonadales; family Pyrinomonadaceae; genus QHXN01. The sequence goes on from JBEVJD010000398.1 coordinate 16,836, forward strand.
CGTCAGGCCCGGCCGGTTGAGGTAGCCGCGCGCCAGGCCGGCGCCGCCGAGGTAGAGTTCGCCTGGGATGCCGACGGGCGTGGGTC
>JBEVJD010000399.1:0-17173 GCA_040510435.1 Pyrinomonadaceae bacterium
GTCGTCGCGCCCACCACGGCGGTGCCGATGAGGACAGGTTTCGCGGTCGCCTTGAAGGTGTTGCCGGCGCCGTCGTTGGCCTCCAGGTGGTGCTTGGCGCGGTCGAAGTCGGGAGTGAACCCGAACTCCTTGCGGACCTGGTCCTGGACGCCGGGCAGGGTCTCCATCTGCGACAGCTCGAAGACGGACTGCGCGTTGTCGGTCACCGGGCCGTAGGAGTCGACGGCGATGGTAACCGGGCCCATGCCGAGGAAGCCGAAGGCCACGAGGCCGAAGGCGAACACCGCCGGCGCCAGCATGAGGGCCGACATCGAGGTGCCGGTCGTGGCAACCCAGAACGCGATCGACATCAGGCCGACGATGACCAGACCGAGCCAGTAGGCGCTGAAGTTGCCGGCCACCAGGCCCGACAGGATGTTGAGCGACGGGCCACCTTCCTTCGACGAGGTAACGACCTCGCGGACGTGGCTGGATTCCACCGAGGTGAAGATCTTGACCAGCTCGGGGATGATGGCGCCGGCCAACGTGCCGCAGGTGATGATGGTCGAGAGCTTCCACCACAGCGTGCCGTCGCCGAGGTCGGCAATCAGCACTCTCGAGACCAGGTAGGTGGCGACCACCGAGACGATCGAGGTGAGCCACACCAGCGGCGTCAGCGGCGCTTCGAAGTTCATCTTCGCCACGTTGCCGTAGCGCGCCTTGGCGATGGCCTCGTTGAGCAGATAGGAGCCGGCGCTGGCGATGATCATCATCACGCGCATCACGAAGATCCACACGAGCAGCTTCACCTGGACGACAGGGTCGCTCACCGCGAGCAGGATGAAGGTGATGAGCGCGACGCCCGTCACGCCGTAGGTCTCGAAGCCGTCGGCGCTGGGGCCCACCGAGTCGCCGGCGTTGTCGCCGGTGCAGTCGGCAATCACGCCCGGGTTGCGCGCGTCGTCTTCCTTGATGTTGAACACGATCTTCATCAGGTCCGAGCCGATGTCGGCGATCTTGGTGAAGATGCCGCCGGCGATACGCAGCGCCGCCGCGCCCAGCGACTCGCCGATGGCGAAGCCGATGAAGCAGGGGCCGGCGTAGTCGCGCGGGATGAAGAGCAGGATGCAGAGCATGATGAGCAGCTCGACCGAGATGAGCATCATGCCGATGGACATGCCCGCCTTCAAAGGGATCGCGTAGATGGGGTACGGCTTGCCGCCTAAGCTTGCGAAGGCCGTGCGCGAGTTGGCGAAGGTGTTGACGCGGATGCCGAACCACGCGACGCCGTAGCTGCCCGCGATGCCGATGAGGCTGAAGAGCAGGATGACGAAGACCTTGAAGGCCGGGAAGCCGTGCGTGACCGTCCCATTGTCGTTGACCGTCTCGGCGAGGAAGCCGAAGTAGAGGCCGGCGATGGCTCCGATGAAGAGCCACAGGATCATGATGAACTTGCCCTGCGTGACGAGGTAGGTCTTGCAGGTCTCGTAGATCAGCTCACTGATTTCGCGCATCGAGCGGTGGACGGGCAGGTTCTTGAGCTGCGTGAAGATGACGAGCCCGAAGGCCAGCCCGAGCACGCAGACGATGAGCCCGATGAGCAGCAGCGTGTGGCCGTCCACGCCGAGGAAGCTCTGCGTGGAGAGGTCGGGCAGCAGCAGGTTGGCCTCGCCGCCGGGGCGGTGGCCGGTCTGCGCGCCGCTGCCGGCGCCCGCGCCGGACGACGGCTGCGCCATGACGGAGGTCGCCAGCGTCGCGAGCGCGAACAGAACGGTTAACACGCGGAGCAGTCCCCTCGACATACTCGGCAATAACGTCTTAGACAAGTTAAACGATTCCTTTCCTGTTGGTTCGTCTGAAAAGTGGCGAGTGAAAACGCCTCCGGGGGCGGAGGCCGTCCGTGCAGCGCGCGCGCGCTCGACTTCCCTCAGGTCGCACGAGAGGACGTGCTCCCACTGTCCGCACAGACCCGTTTTTTGGTCTCGCTAAAAGAGGGGCATTATGGCTGATTGGCGCCGAAAATTCAAAGCAACGCGCGGGGCGTGTCCGCCGCGGCGGGCGACTCTGACGAAAAACGGGCGGGCGGCGCGGCCGGCCGGCGCGTCCGTGAATGTGGACACCGGAGCGACGCGTGGTGTACTACTCTAACGGCTTTGACGCGGCGCGCCCGCGCCCGGCTTAACGTTTAATCCACCCCCTGGGACTGGAATCATGGGCGGCAGCTACTTTTATCTCAGCTACGCGCGCGAGACCGAGGACGTGTTCGTGGAGAGGTTCTTTGAAGACCTGTCCAGGGCCGTGCGCGAGAAGGCGGGGCTCGCGCGGGACGAGGCGGTCGGGTTTTTCGAACCGGAGGTGCTTAAGCCCGGGCACGCGTGGGAGGTCGAGGTCGTCGAAGCGCTGCAAAGCTGCCAGACGATGGTCTGTCTCTACTCCCCCGCGTATTTCAAGAGCGAGAATTGCGGCAAGGAGTGGATGGTTTTCAGTATGCGCCGACGGCTTTACGCGGAGCGCGAAATGGCCCGGAGGGGGGATCCGGACGTGGGGTGGCTCCCGTCGCTCAAACCAGTGCTGTGGATTCCCCAGCCGACCGGCGAGATACCGGGGATTGCGACGAGCGAACGGTACCGGTACGTCGTCGGAGACTGGAAAGCGCCCCATAACGAGATAGGCGTGAAGGACATGATCCGGAGGTGGGTTCAATATCAGGACAATTACCGGGTCTATGTGGATCTCCTGGCGAGTGATGTGCTCGCCACCTGCCTCAAATTCAAGTTGCCGCCGCTCGACATTTTCCCGCCGCTGGACGAGGTGCCGAGCGCGTTCGGGCAGCCCGCCGCCGTAGTGCCCACGTTGGCGGAGGTCGCCATACCGGTCGTGAAGCCCGCGGGCGCGGGGGCGTCTTCGACGGGCGTCTTCATCAGCTACCGCCGCAACGAGGCGGCCGCCTACGCCGGGAGGCTGTACGACCGTCTGGCCGCGCGCTTCGGCCGCGGGCGGGTCTTCATCGACACGGAGAACGTCGGGTGGGGCGAGGACTTCGTCGAGGTCATCACGGCGGCGGCCAGTTCGTGCGCGGCGATGATCGTCCTCATCAGCCGCGAGTGGACGAGGGGCGCGCAGGTGGAAGTGGACGACTACGTCCGGCTCGAAGTGGCGACGGCTCTGGAGCGGAAGATTCGCGTGATTCCGATTCTGATTCAGGGCGCGACGATGCCCGCGCCGAAAGACCTGCCCGAAGACCTCTCGCCGCTCGTCCGCCGCAACGCCCTCGCGCTCAGCGACACGCGCTGGGAGCGCGATGTCGAAGACCTGATCGAGACTCTGGAAGGTCTGCTGAAAGATTAGCCCGCCCCGCCGCAAGCTCACACGACGTTAACGTCAGCGAACTTATTCTCCCGGTCTCATTCGAGCCCGGCGGCCGTGTGCGCGGGCGTGAGCGTGTCCTTGCGGCGGTCGGAGCGCAGCTTGATGAGGGCGGTGACCGCGAGGTAGAGCGCGAGTAGGACGAGCGCGGCCGAGGCGACGGCGTTGACGAGCTCGATGTCGAGCCCCTTCGTCACGCGCAGATTCCCGACGGCCATCGAGACGAGCGCCCAGAGCGTGATGACGAGCACGAAGAGCATCGGGACGAGCGTGTAGGCGATGCGCCGCCGCGCCTGGTAGAGCCACGCCGTGATGGTCAGCAGCGTCAGGGCCGCCAGCAGTTGGTTCGACGCGCCGAAGAGCGTCCAGAACTTCGACCACGAGTTCGGCGGCGCGAACGCGATGAAGTAGAGGGGCAGGGCGATGGTCAGAAACGTCGCGGCGAGCGCGCCCGCCCGCCCCTTCCAGCCGATCAGCTCCTGCACGATGTAGCGGCCGAGCCGCGTGCACACGTCGAGCGTGTCGAAGACGAAGGTCGAGAAGGCCATCGCGCCGAAGGTCGTGGCGAAGGCGAGGTGGTCGGGGCCGATGAGGAGCGTCAGGAAGCGGCCGATGCCGTTGCCGTAGATGGTGCCCGCGGCGAGGGGCTTGCCCGCCGCGTCCGTGAGCTGCGTGGCGATCATGATGGTGACGAGCGCGATGAGCGCCACGAACCCCTCGGCGAGCATCGCGCCGTACCCGACGGCGCGGATGTGCGACTCCTTCTCGACCTGCTTCGACGTGGTGCCCGAGCAGACCAGCCCGTGGAAGCCCGAACACGCGCCGCACGCGATGGTGACGAAGAGGAAGGGGAAGAGCGCGCCCGTCATGCCGGGGACGCTCCAGCCCTTGAAGGCCGGCTGCTGAATCTCGTACCCGCCGAAGAAGACGCCGATGATGCCGAGCGCGATGGCCGCGTAGAGGATGAACCCGCCCAGGTACCCGCGCGGCTGCAAGAGCGACCACACGGGCACGACCGACGCGACGCAGCAGTAGGCGAGGATGACGAGCCCCCAGCCCTTGTGCGACAGCACGAAGGTGTTCGACATCAGCGTCCCCGCCCACGAGACCGCGAAGGCCGCCGGCACGAACAGAATCGTCACGAGCCAGAGCGGCGGGTTGAGGTACCTCTGCACGAGCCCCAGCACGACCGAGAGGATGAGGTAGAGCACGCTCGCCGCCGCCACCGCGCCGCCGGGGTTGAAGGCGACCGCGGTGGCCCTCAACTCTTCCGAGCCCGCGACGAAGGTGCCGGCCGTGATGTCCGCGAAGGCGACGATGACGTAGACCAGCGCGATCCAGATGAAGGCCATCATCGCGCGCCCCGCCTTCGAGCCCAGGTGCTCGCGCGTGATCTCCGCGACCGAGGTTGCGCCGTGCCGGACGGAGGCGGCCAGGCTCGTGAAGTCGTGCACCGCGCCGATGAGGACGACGCCGAAGCCTATCCACAGAAGGCACGGCAGCCACCCGAACGTCTGGCACGCGATGATGGGCCCCGCAATCGGCCCGGCCGCCGCAATCGCCGAGAAGTGCTGGCCGAAGAGGTAGAACGGCCGGGTGGGGACGAAGTCCACGCCGTCGTTGACCTCGTGCGCGGGCGTGCGGCGCGAGTCGTCGAGCTGGAACTGCCGCGCGACCCAGCCGCCGTAGAGGTGGTACGCGGCGACGAGCACCAGCAGGAATCCGATGGCGAGCAGCGTCAAACTCAAGGCTCAAACCTCCAGACTCTCGTCAATCCTTATGTCGCGCCGCGCCAGTTCGGCGACGAAGGCGTCCGAAGGGATGCAGTGCTCCTGCGGGACGGCCCCGCGCCGCGTCGTCTCCCCACGCGCCATCATCTGCGCGACGATGGAGGCGGGGAAGGCCGTGGTGCGCTGCATGGCCGAGAGGCCGGTGCGCGGGTCGAAGCGGTCGATGATGTCGTAGCGCAGCCGCGACTCGCCGCCGGCCGCAAGTCGGCCGACGAACTCCAGCCGGATGAAGACGAGGTCGGGCCCGTCGGCGGGCAGGTGTCGGTAGAGCAGCTCGCCGAGGAGTTTGCGCGGGGCGACGGACACGCCGCCGGCTTCGACCGCTTCGCTCGACGCGAGGCCGAGGTCGATGAGGAGCTTGAAGCGCTCGCAGTGGCCGGGGTAGCGGATGGTCTTGTAGTCGAGTTCCCGCACCTTGCCGAGAAACGTCTCGGGCAGGGTCGAGGTGCCGCCCGAGGTCTGGAACGCCTCCATCCGCCCGAAGGGGGCGGGGAAGTCGAGCGACTCAAGCTCCGTCATCGACTCGACCTCCGCCAGTCGGCCTTCGCGTATGACGCGCGCGCGCTCGACGTACTCGTTGATGAGCCCTTCGACCGAGAAGACGATCTGGTAGTCGAGCGGCGGCCGTGGATTCTGCGGGAGGCCGCCGACGCGTATGTGTATCTCGTCCAGCCGCTCGAAGCGCACCGCCCCGTGCGCGGCGAGCACGGAGACCATGCCGGGCGCGAGGCCGCAGTTGGGGACGACGTTGACCCCGGCGGCGCGCGCCTCCTCGTCGAGCGCGAGTTCCGCGTCCACGACCGCGTTGTTGCCGCCGAGGTCGCAGAAGTGCGTCCGCGCCTCGACGGCCGCGCGCGCGAGTTGGAGGTTGTGGAAGTAGGTGACGCAGCTCAGCGCGGCGTCGTGGCTGCGCATCAGCTCGACGACGCGCGCGCGGTCTTCCACGTCAACCTGCGCGGCGCGGACTCTCTCGTCGCGCACGGTCTCGGCGACGGCGCGCGCGCGCCCCTCGTCCACGTCGGCGACCGTCACCAGCTCGACGCCCGGCGAGTTGTGCGCGAGGTCGTAGGCCGCGCCGAGCCCCATCCGCCCTGCGCCGAGCACCAGAATTTTCATAAGAAAGTAGGCAGTGTAAAGCAGTAGACAGTAGACAGTAGTCAGTAGACAGTAGTCAGTAGACAGTAGTCAGTCGAACAGTCTTGTGGTCATTCTCAACACCCGCAGCGCGGAGCGCTACTGACTACTGACTACTGACTACTGTCTACTGCTTTTGTTCATCCCTCGACCGGCTCGCCCTCGGCGCGCTTGTGCAGGTTGCTGTGGCGGTAGCCGTAAAGGAAGTAGATGACGAGCCCGGCGACCAGCCAGAGGCCGAAGCGAATCCAGTTGACGATGCCGAGTTCCGTCATCAGGTAGCCGCACGTCAGGAGCCCGAGCACGGGAATGAGCGACAGGCGCTTGACGAAGCAGAGCACCGTCAGCGCGGCCGAGAAGATGATGAACACCCAGTACGGAATCTTGTGGCTGAAGGCGCCGAACGCGCCCTCGCCCTCGTTGACCGGCACGGTGCTCGTCAGGTATTGCAAGACCTCCGGCCGGTAGAGGAGGATGAAGCCCCAGATGAGGACGAAGGCGACGGGGATGATGTAGCGCGAGTTGACGTACGGGACGTAGCGCCCGCTCTCGTTCCCCATCAGGATGAGCGCGCCGCCCGAGACGAGGACGAAGGCGAAGAGCGTCCCGATGCTCGTCAGGTCGGTCACCTCCGTCAGGTTCATGAACAGCGACGGGATGGCGACGACGAGCCCCGTGACGATGGTCGCGAACCAAGGCGTCTTGAAGCGCGGGTGGATGGACGAGAAGATTTTCGGCAGCAGCCCGTCCCTCGACATCGCCATCCAGATGCGCGGCTGACCCAACTGGAAGACGAGCAGCACGGTCGCCATCGCGACGACGGCGCTCACCGCGACGATGCCCGCCATCCAGTCCACGCCGGCCGCGGAGAAGACGTGCGCCAGCGGGTCGCCGACTCCCTCGAAGGACTTGTAGCTGACGATGCCGGTCAGCACGAGCGCAATCGCGATGTAGAGCACCGTGCAGATGATGAGCGAGAAGATCATCCCGAGCGGCAGGTCGCGCCGCGGGTTCTTGCACTCCTCGGCGGTGGTCGTGATGGCGTCGAAGCCGATGTAGGCGAAGAAGACCGCCGAGACGCCGCGCAGCACGCCGCCCACCCCGTTGGGCGCGAACGGCGACCAGTTGGCCGGGTTGATGTAGAAGGCGCCGACCACGATGACGAGCAACACCACGCCAATCTTGATCGCCACCATGATGTTCGACGCGCGCTTCGACTCGCGGATGCCGACGTAGACGAGCGCCGTGATGATGAAGGTGATTAAGAGCGCCGGCAGGTCGCAGATGACGCGCAGGCCGCCGATGGTCGGCGCGCCCTGCCACGCCTCGGCCGCCGCGCGCATCGCCCCGGTGATCTCGGACGCCTTGCCCGACGCCGTCAGGTCGGTGAAGGCCGCGAAGCCCTTCGACGCCGAGCGGTAGTCCATCGCGAAGTGCTCGGGGATGTGGAGGCCGTAGCCCGCGAGCAGCCCCGTGAAGTAGTCGCTCCACGAGATGGCGACGGCGATGTTGCCGATGGCGTACTCGATGAGCAAGTCCCAGCCGATGATCCACGCCATCAGCTCGCCGAACGAGGCGTAGGCGTAGGTGTAGGCCGAGCCCGCGACCGGGATGCGCGAGGCGAACTCGGCGTAGCAGAGCGCGGAGAAGGCGCAGGCGATGGCCGTGAAGACGAAGAGGAAGGCGACCGCGGGGCCGCCGTTGAAGGCGGCGCTGCCGATGGTCGAGAAGATGCCGGCGCCGATGATGGCCGCGATGCCGAAGGCCGTCAGGTCTACGACGCCGAGGGTCTGGCGCAGGTGCGGGTGCTCGCGCTCCAAATCGCCGTGGTCGCCGTAGCCCAGCTCTGCGTCCTTCTGAATCAGCGCGACGGATTTCCTGCGGAAGAGGTTCGAGAAGCTCATCGTCTCATCACGTTCGTTCGCGTTCGGGTTGTTAGAGCTTTGAGACCCTTCGACGGGAGGCACGCGCCGCCCGTGTCGGACGGCGGCGTCGGCGGAGTTTTACACAGCAGCGCGAGGCAAGGCAATAGGAAAGAGTAGACAGTAGACAGGAGTCAGTAGGGAAAACAAGTTCGGCGGGCGTCGGGTTTTTAAACCGCAACGCCCGCCGATGTTTTCTACTGACTACTGACTACTGACTACTGACTACTGCTCTTGCCTACTGCTTTTTCTCTATCGGGAGCCCCGCGCTCTTCCAGGCGGCCATGCCGCCGACGAGGGCGGCCGTGTTTTCGATGCCTTTCGACTTGAGTGTGCGCGCCGCACCGGCGCTGGAGTTTTCGGCCGGTCAAGTGCAGTAGAAGACGAGCGTCTTGTCGCGCGGCAGTTCGCCCGCCCGCGCCTCGACCTCGTTCTGCGGCAGCGAGCGCGCGCCCTCGATGTGCTCCTCGTCGTACTGCATCTTCGAGCGCGTGTCGTAGAGGACGACGCCGCCGGCCGCGACCATCTTCTGCAACTCCGCAACGTCAACGCGCCTCACGCCGTCGGCGTGAACCGTGGTCGTCCCCGTCGGCGCGCTCGCGCCGCCCGTCTCGCCCGGCTGCGACGCCTTCGACGCGGCCACGCCCGCGCTCGTGTTCCCCGCCGTGTCGGTCGCCTTGCACGCCCCGAGCAGCACGGCGGCCGCCGCGAGCGCCGCGAGCGCCGGGATGAAAATAATTCTCTTCATTTGAGGTCTCCGAAAAATCATTAATCCGGCGGCGCCGACGGCCGCCCCTCACCGCTGATAGCATCGCACAGAACGCTTCCCGCCTGCCAGCGCGCGCCGGTCGGGCTTCCCCGGAAGGCACCAAGTGTGCTATAGATGCGCAAATTTTAAGTCAGAACGGGACGAGCCCCCAAGGCCGAACGCGGGAGTGTTGAAGATGAGAGACACCGTACGGGGAAGACTATACCCAAATAAGGCGGCGCGGGTGCTCTGCGCTCTGCTCGCGGCGGGGCTGCTGCTTTTGGGCGCATGCCTGCCGAAGTCCGGGAGCGGCACGCGCAAGGGCGGCACGCGCGTCGTCACGCTCTACGGCTTCTCGGTGATGAAGGAGGCGATGGACAAGGCCGTCCTGCCCGCCTTCACCGAGAAGTGGAAGCGCGAGCAGGGCGAGGACGTGCGCTTCGTCGCCTCCTACGCCGGCTCCGAGACGATCACGAACCAAATCTTGCAGGGCGTCGCGGCGGATGTCGGCATCTTCTCCATCGAGCGCGACGTGCAGCGCCTCGTCGAGAAGGGGCTGGTCAAAACCGACTGGAAGGCTGCGCTGCCCGCGAGCGGCATCGTCAACAAGTCGCCCTTCATCATCCTCGTGCGCAGGGGCAACCCGAAGGGCATCCGCGACTTCGCCGACCTCGCCAAGCCCGGCGTCAAGCTCATCCACCCCGACCCGGACGGCTCGGGCGGCGCGCAGTGGTCAATCCTCGCCATCTACGGCTCCGAGCTGAAGAAGTCGCAGGCCGAGTCGGGCACGGCCGACCAGGTGCGCGCCCTCAATCTCTTGAAGTCGGTCTGGAAGAACGTCCTCTCGACGCCCGACTCGGCGCGCGCCGCGCGCACGCAGTTCGAGACCGGCTACGGCGACGCGCTCATCACGTACGAGCTGGAGGGGCTTTTGATGAAGCAGGCGAACATGCCCTTCGAGGTCGTCGTCCCGCGCTCGACCATCCTCAGCGAGCACCCGGCCGTCCTCATCGACAAGAACGTGGACGACGACGAGCGCCCGCTCCTCAACGCCCTCATGCAATACCTCTGGAGCGACGAGGCGCAGCAGGCGTTCGTCAAGTACCACTTCCGCTCCGTCACCAACGAGGGCTTCAACGACGCTAACCCGGAGTTCGCGCGCGTCGAGCTGCCCTTCACCGTCACCGACCTCTTCGGCGGCTGGGAACGCGCCTACCCCGACATCATAGACGGCGTGTGGCGCAAGCAGGTGAAACAGAAGTGATAAGTGATGAGTGATAAGCGATAAGAAAGGCGGTGGAGATGAGACCTCACGAAAAGTTGGATGTGTGGGGACGGGCAGTCGATTTCGTGACGGTGATTTACCGGACGACAGACGGCTTTCCGAAGGAGGAGAAGTTCGGTCTCACATCTCAGATCAGGCGCGCGGCCGTTTCAATCCCCGCTAACATTGCAGAAGGTGCGGCGCGTGAATCCCCAAAAGAGTTCGCGCATTTCCTCTCGAACGCTCAGGGATCGGCCAGCGAACTGGCGACGGAGCTTCTGATTGCCCATCGTCTCAGATTTCTGAGTGAGCAGGACTACTCCCAATTAAACTGCGAACTGGACAACATAGGTCGGATGATTTTCGGTCTCTCAAAGCACGTCAAGCATAAGGCGCACAATCAATGAGAAAACCTACTTATCACTTATCACTCATCACTTATCACCGGGGGGACGTATGAGCGCAGCCATTTCGGCGATGAGGCACGTGCGTGGGTTCGACCCGACGAAGCCGTTCGGGCTCGGGCTGGTCATCCTGTTGATGCTGCCGCTGATTTTGCTGCCGCTGGCCTCGATCTTCATCTTCGGGACGAGCAGCGGGCTGCGGACGTTCTGGGCGGCTTTGACGGCGCCGGACGCGGTCTTCGCGCTGAAGCTGTCGGTGGTGACGAGCTTCTGGGCGACGGTCTTCAACGTCGTCTTCGGGCTGCTCGCGGCCTACGTGCTCTCGCGCTACATGTTCTTCGGGCGCACGGCCATCATCGTCACCATCTCGCTCCCGACGGCCATCCCGACGGCGGTGGCGGGCTTCGCGCTGCTGCTGCTCTGGGGGAAGTACGGCATCATCGGCCAGTACATCTCCGAAGAGCACCAGATCATGTTCACGCCGTACGCCATCATCCTCGCCAACATCTTCGTCACCTTCCCGCTCGCCTTCGGCGTGCTGATGTCGGTCTTCGAGACGATGGACAAGTCGCTCGAAGAGGCTTCGGCCACCATCGGCGCGACGCGCTGGCAGACCTTCTGGCACGTCACGCTCCCCTCCCTGCGCGGCGCCATCGCGACGGGGTCGCTGCTGACGTTCGCGCGCGCCATCGGCGAGTTCGGCTCGACGATTCTGGTCTCGGGGAATCTGGCGGGCAGCACGCAGACCGCGCCGCTCTACATCTTCGCCAAGTTCAACGAGGGCCAGGTCGAGGCGGCCAACGCCGTCGCCATCGTGCTCGCGCTCTTCTCCTTCGCCATCTTCAGCGTCCTCTTCTTCGCGCGCGACTGGATCGAAGCCAAGTGAGGTGAACCGTCGATGCTCCCCGAAAAGATCACGGACGACACCGAAGCGGCGCGCGACGAGGGCGCCGGGCGCGAAGATGCGGGCGCCGCGCCACAGCCGGCCGACGCGCCGGCCGCGAGCGTGCAGGGCTTGAGCAAGAGCTTCAAGGGCGTGCGCGTGCTCGAAGACGTGAGCTTCGACGTGGGCGAGGGCGAGGCGCTCGTGCTGCTCGGCGCGTCGGGGTCGGGGAAGACCACCATCCTGCGCATCATCGCGGGGCTCGACCAGCCGGACGCGGGGCGCGTCCGTATCCACGGCCGCGACGTGACCGACCTGCCCGCGCGCGAGCGGGGCGTCGGCGTCATCTTCCAGTCCTACGCGCTCTTCCCGCGCATGACCGTCGAGCAGAACATCGGCTACGGCCTGCGCATCCGCGGGCGCCAGCGGCGCGAGGTCAAGGAGAAGGTCGAGAGCCTGCTCGAACTCGTCCACCTCACAGACCAGCGCCGGAAGCTGCCGGGTCAACTCTCGGGCGGGCAGCAGCAGCGCGTGGCGATTGCGCGCACGCTCGCCTACGAGCCGCAGATGCTCCTCTTCGACGAGCCGTTCGGCGCGCTCGACGCGCAGATACGCGTGCGGCTGCGGCGCGAGATACGCGCGCTGCTGCGCGACGTGCACGTGCCCGCCCTCTTCATCACGCACGACCAGGAGGAGGCGCTGGAACTCGGCGACCGCATCGCCGTCCTGCACGCCGGGCACCTCGAACAGGTCGGCACGCCCGAGGAGGTCTACAATCGGCCCGAGACGGAGTACGTGGCGACGTTCCTCGGCGCGGCCAACGTGCTGCTCGGCGTCGTCGCGCAGGGCAACCGCGTCGAGCTGGGCGCGGTCACGGTCGAGGCGGGCGCGGAGGCCGCGCGCTTCCGCGCGGGGCAGGCGGTCAAGCTCGTCTTCCGCCCCGAGGACGTGCGCCTCAGCCGCGCGGGCGAGCCGCTGCCCTCGGACTGCAACCCGCTCGCCCACGGCGTCGTCGAGGAGAAGCACTTCGTCGGCGCCTACGAGCGCCTGACCGTCCGCCTCGACCTCGTCGCGCGCCGGCCGGCGCCGGGCGAGCCGCCGCTCTACGAAATCTCCGAGACGCCCGAGCGCCGCCTCGGCGTCCCCGTCATCGTCACGCGCGCCAAGCCCGAGGCCAGCGCCACGCCCCTGCGCGTCGGCGACCGCGTCACGCTCTGCCTCGACTCCTTCCGCGTCCTCCCCAACTTCCCCCTCGCCTCCGAGCGCGCCGGACGGGTGGTGGATACCAGTAGACAGTGGTCAGTAGACGGTAGTCAGTAGGCTCCGCTCGGCGGGCTTTGACGTTTGTCCACGGACGATTCATTAGAATGGTTTTTCTACTGACTAGTGACTACTGACTACTGTCTACTTCCTTTCTCCCCGAGCAACCCGGCGTGCTATCATCGCCTCAAACTTGCGAGCCAGAATCGGGCAGGCGATAAGGATGTGAAGGAGTGTGCGCTCTCGCCTTCGGCCGGTATGTCCGCCGGCGCCCCCGGTGAAAATTCGTGAAGGTCTTATAAAGTCAAAACTGTTCAGACGTAATCTCTTTGTCTTCGCGCTCGCCGCGGCGCTGTTGTCGGGCTCGCTGGCGGGGCCGGCCTCGGCCGCCCTGCCGCAGCGCAACGCGGCCCGGCCCGCGCGCGGCGCGCAGCAGAAGCCAGTCCGCCCGGCGCCACAGCCGACGCCCGCGGCCCCGCTCGCCGAGGCGCCGCCGCTCGTCAACAAGGTGCTCCCGAACGGGCTCGAGGTCATCGTCCTCGAAGACCACTCGGTGCCGCTCGTCACGGTCGAGCTGGCCGTGCGTAACGGCTCGTTCACCGAGCCGCCCGAGCTGAACGGGCTCTCGCACCTCTTCGAGCACATGTTCTTCAAGACGAGCCCGACGCGCGGCAGTCTCGTCAGCTACATGCGCGGCATCGACGCGCTCGGCATCGTCTACAACGGCGAGACGCACGAGGAGGTCGTCAACTACTACTTCACGACGACGACGCCGAACTTCCCCGTCGCCATGCAGTACATGCGCGACCAGGCCGTCTACCCCGGGTTCAGCGAGGAGTGGCTGGCGAAGCTGCGCGCCCTCAGCCCGCAGACCGCGCAGGTCATCCGCGACGAGGTCGAGCGGCAGTTCGCGCAGGAGCGCGAGGTCGTCGTCGGCGAGTTGGATCGTCACGAGTCGAACCCCTACGGCGAGTTGGGCATCCAGTTGAATCGCCGCCTCTTCTACAAGTACCCGAGCCGCAAAGACCCGGGCGGCAGCCGCCAGACCGTGCGCGCCGCGACGACCGACCTGATGCGCACCATCCAGGCGCGCTACTATGTGCCGAACAACTCGGCCATCGTCGTCACCGGCGACGTGACGCCCGCGGAAGCCTTCCGCGTCGTCGAGGAGCTGTTCGGCGAGTGGAAGCGGCGCGAGAAAGACCCGTTCGAAGAGTTCCCGCTCGTCGAGCACCCGCCGCTCCCGAAGAGCGAGGCCGCCGTCATCACCAAGCCCGTCTCGAACGTCGTCATCCAGTTCGGCTGGCACGGCCCTTCCGTCGGCAAGGACGACGCGGCGACCTACGCGGCCGACGTGTTCTCCTTCATCCTGCGCCAGCCCGACTCGCGTTTCCAGCGCGCGCTAACCGACTCGGGGCTCGCCGCCGTCGCCGGCTTCGGCTACTACACGCAGCGCAACACGGGGCCCATCACGCTCATCCTCCAGACGACGCCCGACAAGTCGCGCGAAGCCATCCGCGCCGCCTTCAACGAGATCGCGCACTTCAACGACCCGGACTACTTCACGGACGAGGAGCTGGAGAGCGCCAAGGCGCTGATCGAGGCCGACGACCTCTACTCGCGCGAGAAGCTCTCGGAGTACTCGCACACGGTCAGCTTCTGGTGGGCCTCGACCGGGCTCGACTACTACCGCACTTACCTCAAGCGCCTGCGCGCCACCTCGCGCGCCGACCTCAACCGGTACCTGACGACCTACGTGCAGAACAAGCCGCACGTCGGCCTCGCGCTCCTGTCGGAGGAGTCGCTGAAGGCGTCGGGGCTCACCGAGGCCGATCTCCTCGGCCAACCCGCACCGAAGGCGGCCGGCGCCGTCTCCGGCCGCTGAGCCCCTGACCACCGGGCAGGGATTTAAAGGGACTTGAAATGAAGACGACTTTCGACAACTTTCGGGGCGCGGCCGCGGCTTGGGCGCTGGCCCTCGCCCTCTTCCTCTTAACGGCCTCCGCGCCCGCGCGCGCGCAGACGGCGGCCCCGGCCGCGTCCCCGACGCCCGCGGCCGCGGCCGCGTCGAAGGAGGTCGCCGACACGCTGCGGCTCGTCAGCGAGTTCGAGGCGAACGGGCTGAAGGTGCTGGTCAAGCAGCGCGAGGGCAGCCAGTCCGTCGTCGTGGGGCTCTTCCTGCGCGGCGGCGCGCGCAACGTGACCGCCGAGAACGCGGGCGTCGAGGCGCTCATGCTCGACGTGGCGACCGAAGCCAGCCAGAAGTTCCCGCTCGCCGTGATGCGGCGCGAGCTGGCGCGCACGGGCACGGGCCTGAGCTACGGCGTCAACTACGACTACTCGGTGCTCTCGCTCGCCAGCACCCGCCGCCACTTCGACCGCTCGTGGGAAATCTTCACGGACGCGGCGCTGCGCCCCAGCTTCACGCCCGAGGACTTCGGGCGCGTCAAGAGCCGCATCCTCGTCGGGCTCTCGGACAACGAGGACACGCCCGACTCCTTCCTCCAGGAGTTGCAGTCGCGCGTGGCCTACGCCGGCCACCCGTACCTGAACCACCCGCGCGGCACCGTGGCCTCGGTCACGAATCTCAAGCTCGAAGACGTGAAGACTTACCACCAGCGCCTGATGCAGAGTTCAAGGATGCTGCTGGTCGTCGTCGGCGACGTTGACCCGCAGGACATCCGCCGGAAGGTCGAGGCTTCGTTCGGCAAACTGCCGAAGGGCGACTACAAGGCCGAGCCGCTGCCGCAGCTCTCCTTCGCCGCGCCGACCGTGGCGGTGACGGCGCGCCCGCTCCCGACCAACTACGTGCAGGGCGTCTTCGCCGCGCCGCCGCTCACCTCCGCCGACATCTACCCGATGCGCGTCGCCTCGTCGATCTTGCAGGGGCGCGTCTACGCCGAGGTGCGCGTGCGCCGCAACCTCTCCTACGCGCCCGACGCCTTCCTGTGGAGTCAGGGGGCCAACGCGGGCGGCATCTACGTCACCTCCGTTGACGCCAACACGGCCGTGCGCGTGATGCTCGACGAGATACGCCGGCTCCAGGCGCAGGAGATCAGCCCGGACGAGATCAAGGCGACGGCGCAGCAGTTCCTGACGCGCTACTACATGGGGCAGGAGACGAACGCCGCGCAGGCCGGCGAGCTGGCGCAGTACGAGCTGATCGGCGGCGGCTGGCGCAACTCGGCCGTCTTCATCGACCGCCTCCGCTCCGTCACGCCCGCCGAGGTCAAGCGGGTCGCCAACACCTACATGCGCAACCTACAGTTCGTCGTCATCGGCGACCCCACCCAGATCGACAAGGTCATTTTCACCGGGCAGACGGGGGAGTAGCTGGGAAGTAGACAGTAGACAGTAGTCAGTAGGGGAGATAAAGACAGCGCGGCTCTCATCGGTCAATGATGAGAGCCGCGCTCTTCTTTTCACCTACTGATACCGACCTGCATAACAGAATGAGATTACGCGGTCGGCAGCCAGTGATAGTTCGTTAACGATGCGATTTGCTCAGGTGCGGCACTGAGCTTTTGACAACGCGCGCAGACTGTCGCCTCCATCTCATCGAGCGTGTCGAAGCTGCGGTTGGCGATGCCTTCCTTGACCGCCGGCCACAGCCGCTCGGTCGGGTTCAACTCCGGCGTGTAAGCCGGCAACCAGACCAGCGTCAGCCGCTCCGGAACCCGTAAGCTCCGCGCGCGGTGCGCCGATGCGCCGTCGAGCACCATGACGAGGCGCTTGCCTGCGGGCGCGTGCTCGCGGGCGAAGGCGTCGAGGAAGCGTTGCATCAACTGCGCGTTCAAGTACGGCAGCACGAGCCAGAAGACCCTGCCCGACGCCGGATGCACGGCCGCGAAGAGCCACAGCCACTCGTAGGCGGGTCGGGCGTGCGCCACGGGGCGGCACCCACGCGGCGACCAGACTCTGCGCGTCACCGGCTTGAGCCCGAGGCGCGCCTCGTCCTGCGTCCAGAGTTCAACCGCCTCACCGGGGTGTGCCCGCTTTACCTCGTCGAGCGTGTCGCCGAGCTTTTTTTGAAGGCGGCCTGCTCCTCGGCCGTCGCCGCCCCGCGGTGGCGTGGGCGCGGCACCTGTAAGGTGAAGCCGAGTCGGCGCATGGCTCGCCACGCCGTACTGGCGTCAACCGACGCGCCCGTGCGCTCGGCGATCCATGCCGCCACTTTTGGCGCCGTCCAGAGTCCACCGTCGGCAGGTGCCGCACGCAACGCGGCGTCCAGGTCTCGCGCGGCTTCCGCGTCGAGGCGCGGCCTCCGTCCCGGCGCTACGTCGCCGCGTGCGTCCGGCACAGCCTCCGCGCCGCGCTCGTTATAACGGCGGGCGAGGTCGCTGACCCAGCCCGAGGAGCGCCCGACGCGGCGCGCGGCATGGTTGGCAAGCTCGCCTCCGGAGATGAGGTAGAGGGCGCGCCA